>NZ_JBYSWT010000055.1:0-17345 GCF_058781435.1 Pseudomonas sp. FW507-12TSA | reverse complement strand
GAGTTACGGGCAGGTGCGGGGTGAGCAATGGAAGTTCAAGGGCGACAAACCGCTGTACAGCATCGACTCGAACAATGTCGCGCAGTATGCGAGCAAGCTGTCCCCCGGCCAGCTTGAACTGTTCAAGAAGATTCCAGGCTATCGCATGGATATCTACCAGACCCGCCGTACCTGCGGTGCTCCGGATTTCGTGGTCGAGAACACCCGGCAAAACCTGGGTTACGCCAAGCTCGACGCCACAGGGATTGCCCTCGAGGAAGCCCATGTGCCGGGCATCCCGTTTCCCTTGCCCAGTACCGGTGCTGAGGTCATGTGGAACATGAAGATGCGCTACCGGGGGCTGGGTGTCGAAATTCCCAAAAGCATCTCAGGCATATCGCCGCGCAAGGGCGGCGACTGGTTGCGTCAGATGACGGACACCTTCTTCTTCACGCCCTGGGGAAAGAAAGGGAGTGCATTGTTTTCGTCCGTTGGTCGTCTGGAATACGCCACGTTTAACATTTACCAGGAGCCAGCGGCACTGGCCGGTCAGGCGGGGGTGCAGTCGACCGTAGCCGGCGAGCAGGCCACCACCTTCTACTACTTCCCCGGTCAGCGTCGTGTGCGGCGCATGCCGTCCTACTCCTACGACGCACCGCAGATCGGGTTGGACAATCAGTACACCGTCGATGAAGTGAACGTGTTTTTCGGAGCCATGGATCGCTTCGATTGGAAGCTGATCGGCAAGCAGGAACTGCTGGTGCCCTATAACGCCTTTGGTGCCTACGACACCGCCGCCAAGGCTGACGTGTTCGCGGGTAACCATTCAATCGCGCCGCAATCGCGCCGCTACGAACTGCATCGTGTCTGGGTGGTCGAGGCCAATGTTCGTCAAGGCATGCGCCACCAGGCGCCCAAACGCCTGTTCTACATCGACGAAGACAGCTGGAACCCATTGCTGGCCGTTGACTATGACAAACAGGGACAGATCTGGAAGGTGCGTGAAGGGTTCTCGATCCCTGTCTACGAGACGGGCGCGTGCGATGTCCAGGCGCAAGTCCAGTACAACCTGATCGACGACCGTTATCTCTTCGACATGACCTCGATCGGGGCCGGCAAGAGCGATATCCGCTGGCTCACCGAGGACAGTGGCAACCCCCGCCTGAAACGTGACTTCTTTACCTCCGATAACTTGCGAGCCATCAGCGAGCGCTAAAAACCGACGTCAGATCGAGAGCCAGCATGAAAAAAATAATTATCAAAGCTTCAGGCCTTGTCATCGCGTGCACAGCCCCATTGGCGATGGGGTTCACATTTGAAACCGAAACTGTCCATGGCTCCTTCGACTCCACCATTACCGCGGGCATGGGACTGCGCACGGAGTCGCGGGGTTGCAACCTGATCAACCAGGGCGTCAGCGGGCACAATGCGCCCTCGGGCTGCCTGGCACAGACCTCGGGTGTCGCCGACCAGGGCGACTTGAACTACGACCGTGGCGATCTATTCACCAACTACCTCAAAGGTACCCATGAACTGCTGCTGAAGATGCCCGAGGACGTCACCTTCATGGCCCGGGGCAGCTGGATTCGAGACTTTGCCGCAACCGATACCACCGGTACCCGTTCATTCAACACCCCCGAGGGTGTAGGCAGCGACGGCCTGAGCAGCGCTGCTCGTGACGACCTCAAGTTCAAGACCCGATTGCTCGATCTATGGGTGAGCAAAGGCTTCGACATCGGTGATCAGCGCGTCCGGGCGCGCTTGGGTAACCAGGTGATCAACTGGGGCGAAAGCCTGTTCGTGACTGGAGGGATCAACAACACCAACGCCTATGATTATCAAGCCTTGGCGCGTCCCGGTGTCCAGCTCAAAGAAGCCGTGCTGCCGGCGCCAATGCTCAGCGTCGCCTCGGGCCTGGGTTATGGCCTGAATATCGAGGCTTATTATCAGTTCGGTTGGAACAAGAGTGAATTGCCACCGGTGGGCAGTTATTGGTCCACCAACAATGGCCTGGGCAAGGGCATGGGGACCTACGGCTTCAACGACAAGAAGGCCCGCGATAGCGGCCAATGGGGTATTTCGCTGCGCTGGCAGCCGGAGGACAGCGACGTCAACTATGGGCTCTACGTGATGCGTTACCACGACAAGTTGCCGTCATTGAGCGTGGCGCTGCTTGATCCGAACACCTTTGCGGTGTCGCCGACCTGGAGGTATCAGGAAGATCGCATGCTCTATGGCATCAGCGCCAACATGCCGATCGGTGACTGGGCCGTAGGAACGGAGCTATCGTACCGCCCCAAGGATTCCGTGCCGCTCAACCCCGTTATCGACCTGTGCGCGAACAACGGCGGCAAATGCTGGAAGGACGAAAAGAAATTCCAGTGGCACCTCACAGGCCTGTATAGCTTCACGCCTTCCAACTCCCCGACGCTGCTGGATTTCACCAGGGCCAGCACCGGCACCTTGCTCACCGAGCTGGTGGTGATCAAGTACCCGGGGCTGCACAAGGAGGTGAACGGCGAGCCGATTTCCGCTGGCCTGAATACCTGGCAGCTGGACCCCGCGACATCCCCCAAGGCCTATGGCGACAAGACCTCGTCAGGGATCAACATGGACCTCAGCTTGACCTACGACGGTACTTTGGTGCCGGGCTGGCAAGTCACGCCAGGGATCTTCTACTCGCGGTCGCTGGGAGGGCGCACCCCTAATATCAACGCAACCTTCACCGAAGGCGCCAGCAACATGAATCTCTACCTGAACTTCGTACGAAATCCGGCCAGTTGGCAGATTTCCCTCAACTACGCGAAGTTCATGGGCGGCGATACCCCTTACGACCAGCTGTACCGTGACCGAGACTATGTCGGCCTCGCGATCTCCCGCACCCTGTGAGGCCTAGCGTGAACGGTTCTTTGAGATTCTCTGAAATGCCGGCGCGTGGCGTGCTGTCACGCGTCGAAGGTGCCTTCTTCGGGCATCGTCGGCTGGTGCTGGGGAGCCTGGCCGTTTTCACCTTGATCATGGTGTGGTTCGCCGTGCAATTGCGCATGGATGCCGGCTTCGAGAAGCAATTGCCCATAGGCCACGAATACATCAACACATTCGAAACCTACCGCAATGACCTGATGGGAGCGAACCGACTGACCATAGTGGTCAAGGCGCGCAACGGTGATATCTGGAGCGCTGCGGGCCTGAAGCGGCTCTACGACGTTACCCAGGCGATCACCTTCCTTCCCGGTGTGTCGCGCAGCAGTGTGCGTTCGCTGTGGACGCCCAATGCCTTCGTCAACGAGATCACCGAAGAGGGCTTTCGTGCCGACCCATTGGTGCCGGGAACGGTTACACCCGAGCGTCTGGATGATGAAATCATCGCAACGATCGCCAGCTCCAGTGTTCAAGGCGGTTTCATCGGCACCCTGGTTTCTCGCGACCAGGGGAGCGCGATGATTACTGCGGAGCTCAATGAGTTCGACGCCAATGGTGCCCACTTGGACTATGTGGCGTTCAACCATGAGCTGGAGAAACAGATCCGCCAGCCGTTCGAGGATGGTGATTTTGAAATCCAGATGATTGGTTTTGCCAAGCAGATCGGCGACATCGCCGACGGTGCTTCGGCGGTGCTGGAGTTCTGCCTGCTGGCACTGCTGCTGACCGCCGCTGCAGTTTATTGGTACTGCCATTCGCTGCGTTTTACCGCACTGGCCCTGGTCTGCTCACTGGCTTCGCTGGTATGGCAATTCGGCAGTCTGCGCCTGCTGGGCTATGGCCTCGATCCGCTGGCGGTGCTGGTGCCGTTCCTGGTATTTGCCATCGGGGTTTCCCATGGCGTGCAGCAAATCAACTTCATCGTTCGTGAAATTGCCCTGGGCAAGAGTGCCGAGGAGGCGGCGCGCTCAAGTTTCACCGGCTTGTTGATTCCCGGAACCCTGGCATTGGTAACGGCGCTGGTGTCCTTCGTGACCCTGCTGCTGATCCCCATTCCCATGGTGCGGGAGCTGGCCATCACGGCATCCCTTGGCGTGGCCTTCAAGATCATCACCAATCTGCTGATGCTGCCTTTGGTGGCGTCGTTGCTGCGGGTGGATGACAAGTACGCCAAGGCCCAGGAAATCTCCCGGCAGCGCCGTAGCCGCTGGCTGCACGGCCTGAGCCGGCTCGCCGAGTGGCGCAATGCGCAGTGGGTGCTTGGCGTTGCCCTGGCGCTGTTCCTGGTGGCGATCTGGCAGAGCAATGACCGGGTCGTTGGCACACTGCAGGCCGGAGCACCGGAGCTGCGTGAAGACTCGCGCTTCAATCGGGATGCCGTCTCCATCGCCAGTAACTATGACATCGGCCTGGATTGGCTCAGTGTGGTATTCGAAGTCAGTCGGGACACGTCCGGCGACGCCAGCCAGGCTGGCTGCGAGGATGTCGCCCTGGGCCAATACCAGGATCGTTTTGTCTGGGCCATGCAGGGGGTACCCGGGGTGCTGTCGGTGGCCTCCTTTTCCTCCTACATGCGCCAGTTCAACGAGGGCTACAACGAAGGCAATCCGAAGATGGGCGCGGTGCCCATCGACCCGGTGAACTACGCTGCGCTGGCCACCGAAGTTGCGCGCACTCCCGGGCTGATGCGTTCCGACTGCAGCATGTCCGCGGTGCACCTGTATCTGGCCGATCACAAGGCCACCACGATCAACCGGGTGGTGGAGGCGGCCAAGGCCTTTAGAAGCGAGCATCCGCAGCCAGGGGTTGCGGTGCGCCTCGCTTCAGGCAACGCGGGGGTTCTGGCGGCCATCAACGAAGAAGTGGAGAAAAGCGAAACCCCGATGCTGCTGTATGTGTATGCCGCCATTGCCTTGCTGGTATTTGTCGTCTATCGCGACTGGCGAGCGGTGTTGATCTGCTGTCTGCCTCTGACCATTGGCACCTTCATTGGCTACTGGTTCATGAAGGAGCTGCAGATCGGCCTGACTATCGCCACCTTGCCGGTGATGGTGCTGGCAGTGGGAATCGGGGTCGATTACGCCTTCTACATCTACAACCGATTGCAGCTCCACCAAGCCTATGGTCAGCCCATCACCAAAGCCGTCGAGCATGCGTTGCTCGAGGTTGGCATGGCCACCATCTTTACCGCGATTACCCTGGCAATCGGCGTCGCTACCTGGGCGTTCTCCGACCTCAAGTTTCAGGCCGACATGGGCAAGCTGCTGGCCTTCATGTTCATCGTCAATATGGTCATGGCCATGACTGTGTTGCCGGCCTTTGCGGTCTGGCTGGAGCGGGTGTTCCCGCGCAGGCGCCCCGTGCGGATGATCGGCGTGCTCGTGCACTGAGGAGAGAATCATGCGTTATGGCTGTTTATTGATCGGTGTTTTGTTCGCCACAGTTGTGCTGCCGTTGTCTCTGCAAGCATCGCCGTTACCGGCCGTGCCGGCGGTGCAGTCGAGCATTGCCACACAGGCGACCATGCTGGATGCCGCATGGGCTGGAGAACGGCTGGTTGCCGTCGGCGATCACGGTATAGTGCTGCTGTCCGACGATCACGGGAAAAGCTTCCGCCAGGCCAGCTCGGTGCCGCTGTCCACACCGCTCACGGGGGTGTCTTTCGTCGACGCCAGCCACGGCTGGGCGGTTGGCCATTGGGGAGCGATTCTGGTGACTGCGGACGGTGGTGAATCCTGGCAGATCCAGCGCCTGTCCAGTGAAGAGGATCGTCCTCTGTTCGCGGTGCATTTCTTCAATACTCAGCAGGGTGTTGCAGTGGGTCTTTGGGCCCTGGTACTGATCACCGAAGATGGCGGGCTGACCTGGAAGGAGCAGCACCTGCAGGCGCCGCCAGGTTCAAAGAAGGCTGACCTCAACTTGATGGGGCTGTTTGCCGATCGCCAGGGCCAGCTTTATGCAACTGCTGAGCGCGGGCTGGTCCTGCGCTCCAATGATCAAGGACGAAGCTGGAAATACCTGAGTACCGGCTATGAAGGCACTCTTTGGTCCGGCGCGGTACTTGCCGATGGCAGCCTGCTGCTAGGGGGCCAGCGAGGGACGCTGTTGCAGGGTTCTGCCGAGGGCAAGGACTTCCGTAGATTGCCCACACAAAGCAAAGGCTCGGTCACCAGCGTGGTGGTTTCAGGTACTAAGGTGCTGGCAGTCGGGCTGGATGGGTTGATGCTGGTGAGTAACGATGCCGGCCACAGTTTCGCAGAAAGCCAGTCGGTTGAAGGGCTTTCTCTGACAGCGGCGCTACTCAGCCCGGAGGGTTCGCCGGTGCTGTTCTCGCGACGTGGCGTCGTGGCTGAACACCAGTAGCGGGAGGTCTCGCTAAAGGCTGGACGTTGCAAGTCTGCGTCCGGCCAGGGCAATTGGAAGAAGTTCGAGGGGAGGGGAGACACCTTCCCCTCGAACCCGCGGCATCAGTCAGAGCTTGAGATATTCCGCCAGGTCGGTGTAGTTATGTTGCCAGAGACCCGGGCTGCCATTGGGATACTGCGAGCGGAAACCGATGATCTTTTGCACGCGAGGAGACAGAGTCCTGACCACCTCCAGAGGAACGATCAGCGGGTAGGCTTCCTCGGGAGTGAGAATCGAAGCCTGCAGCGGAATCGTCAGCCCGCGGCGGTATTGGTCGGTTGTTAGGTTAGCCCCACCCCCGTGAACGACTTTTCCGCCAAACAGCACCGCGTCACCGGCTTTCAACTCGACCGGAATGGTCATCTCGGGCGACCCCACATCTTCGAAGTTATCCCAGTTCTGGCTTCCTGGAATCACCCGCGTAGCGCCATTTTCCTCAGTGAAGTCCGTCAGCGCCAACATCAGGTTGGTGATAGCGCGGGGTGCATTCTTGTTCATGGCAACGAATGGGTAATATTGGGCCATGTCTCGATGCAGCATTTGTGCTTTATTGCCGGGACCGATTTCTATCAGTTGAGCCGTTGTCAGCCACCAGTCGCCACACTCTTGCTCGAAAAGTACTCGTCCCATCTCGTGGAAGAGATCGTCATCGAGGATTTCCTTACGAAAGGTCTTGCTGTAGGTGATGAGGTTGGTCAGTCTCTTTGTTTGTTGGCCATGAAACTCTGCAATCAACTCATGTTCATGTTTGGAACCTGCATCCAGCGCAGCAAGCGGCGCTTCCAGTTCGTCGTTGATTCGTACCACTTGCTCGGCAGTCATGAAGTTTCGAATGATCACCGCTCCGGCCTGATCACTCAGCGAAACAATCTCCTGCGCTGAAGTCGATCTGCTTGCAACGGGCAAACTTGTGACGAAACCTTGTTGGCTAGACATTGAAAACTCCAAATAACAGGAACACTTCGGGTGCAGGCGAGTTCATTGGTAGTGACAAATCAGCGTGCATCACTGAACCCGCCCATGGTTACGATCGTTACTGCACCAAACGCAAAACTAACTTGGAGAAACATCGTGCCTCCTTATATTTTTTTTGCTCAGGCAGTGAGTTCATGCTATTTTTTCCAGGGCTTTTAGCCAAGATACAAAGTGCACTTGTATTAGTTGTATTTTGGGTTGATTTGCACCTTGAATGGACAGCCTCCATCCCCCAGGGCAGGCGCTTCGGAGTCGTTCCCAAGCCCATGCGCAAGAGTTCGCCCGCAGTGGGCTTTCCGACCATAGATATCGGCAATTTATTGTGAGGAATCTTGAATGCTGCCTGTAACTCCAGCAGAAGAGCGTCGTTTTGCATTCGAGGCACGTCGCTTGGCAATAGAAACGCTTGTAAAGATTTACCTTGAGCAAGTTTCGGTTTCAAGAGGGCTGGTTACAGTCTATCTACGCTTGATGTTTACCTTGTCACTTGGTGCTTTGGCTGGGGTGGTAACCCTGTATGGCGCCATACTCCGCTTTAGTGTTTCCGCCAGTCTTGACATGATCACTCTGTTAGAGGCAACAAGTGCTGTCATGGCACTTGGTGCACTTGTCACGTCCGCTTTGCTCTCGGCTCGAGCGCTGCAGCAAAGCGCTTTTGACGTAGCACCATTCTTGCGTGATCCATTCCCGAATGCCGGTTCCGTAATTGACTCTATCTTTCAGTCAAAAGAGCTCGACGAGCAGCAAATAGTCGATCGGTTGTATTTCGCCATCGGTAAAATTGTCGAGCATCAACCTGTTCTTAGAGTGAGCACGCGACTGACAACAGTCCTGCTGATTCTTGGTTTGCTGCTGACTGGGGTGTCATTTCTGATATGACACTTTTTGTTCAATGACATTTATCCAGCGAAGATAACGGTTAGGGGCAGGAGGAGGACAGCGCCTTGTGCCAAGATAGCCGTGCCATAAGAGCATGGCGCATCCGCATAGCGTCTTAGTAGCTGTTCACCAGCAGTTTCAGCGCTTGGCAGGCTGTCTCGGTCTCGGTCTCCAAGCGTTCGAGGTCAGCATGGGCAGACCAGGCAAGGAGCAAGCCATCGAAGAGATTGATCAGCAGGCGGCTGATGGTGGTTAACGCGGTCTGATCCAACCCATCGTCGGTCATCTTTCGAATGGCCTGCTGGGTCGCTTCAATGGAAACGGCATAAATCTTCGTCGCCATTTCCGGGTTGTTGCGCAGGTTCCAGAAGAACAGCTCGAACTGTGTGCTAGCCCGTTCGGGGTGCAAGGTGAACCACTTGACTAGTTGGCGCAACATTTCCCCAATCGATTCCGCTGTCGTGGAGCCTTTCGGCACGTACTGCAGTGATTGCTGCGGCATGCTGATCAAGGACTCGTAGACCGCACAGAACAACTCGTCCTTGGTGTGGAAAACATAATGCAGCGAGGCCAGCGGAGAATCTGCTGCCGCCGCGATACGCCGTGTCGTGGCGTCGGCTATGCCGTACTCCGCGATCACCTTGATGGTGGCTTCAATAAAATCCTGTCTGCGCTCTTCAGCGCCTATCCGAGCCATTGAGCGTTCTCCTTTTTCGGTGTTGCCAGCAACCTTTGGTCCAGGGTTGACGGTGACGAATCCTATCGCAAGGTCATTCCCCAATCCATGAGGTGAGTCGATGCATTGCCGATGGCGAAAGTCAGCGCCCCCCTAGCCGGACATCGGAATTCACAGTTCTAACGGTGGTGCTGGAAAGGCATAAAAATCATAATCAACTGACTTGATCATATGACTATATTCGGTAAGTATAGAGTTCTCTCGCTGAGAGTGGAAGCAAGAGGGCGTTGCAGTGATAGGCAACATGGGGTGAGTCAGGCTGCCCCGGCTCACTGGATAGAACAATGACAAAACCAGACAGGTAGAAAGCAGATGGATACACGAAAACTCTCGACAGTCAGCAGCGATGCATCGGTCGAACAGGTGGTGGAGATCATCCTGCGTGACGGCGGGGTCATCATTTCCGATTTTGTCTCGCCCGCAACGCTGAAGTCCCTCACTGAAGAACTGGACGCCTACTTGGATGTCACGCCTTGCGGAATGGATCCCTATTTTGCCGGTACGCAAACCCGACGTGTCGGCCGCATCATCGGGCGAAGCGACACGGCCGTGGATGTGGCCCTGAGCCCATTGTTCATCGGGGCGGCGAGGAAAATCCTGCAGACACCTACCCATGTCTGGGTGGGTAGCGACCGCATCGAGATCGAGCCTGACATTCAACTCAGCATTACCCAAGCCATCCAGATTGGGCCGGGCCAAGGCCTGCAACCCCTGCACCGTGATGATGCCACTTCGTTATGGAGGCACCCCCAGTACGGACGTGAAGCCCGCCTGCAACTCATGCTGGCCATCTCGGATTTCACCGAAGAGAACGGGGCGACACGCGTCATTCCCGGTAGCCATCAATGGGATGACGAGCGCATGCCGACCCAGGAGGAGACCGTTGCCGCTGAAATGAAGGCAGGCTCCGCGCTGCTATGGATGGGGTCGGTCTATCACGGCGGTGGCGCCAATACCTCCTCGACTCCTCGTACCGGCCTGACAATGGCCTACGACCTGGCCTTCCTGCGCCTCGAAGAGAATCACTTCCTTTCCCTTCCCGTTGAGCGCGTTCGCCAGCTGCCGGCAGAGATGCAACGCCTGCTGGGCTGGAGTGTCAGCTCCACGCTGCTGGGCTGGGTGGAAGTCGATGGCCAGATGCGAGACCCGCACGAGCTCCTGGAGATGTCCACGTTCTCCGAGCCGGGAAAGGGCTTCTGACCATCCCGAGCAGCCATGAAGCGGCTCTATGTCGGGCCGAAGGCCTAGCTCTTTAACGCCTCTCGTGGCGGCTTTTCCAGGTCTCCCCCTTAGCTGTCGCCAAGGTACAAATTGCACAATTTCCCCCGATATCTTTGAGTGATGTGCACTTTCCATGACCAGTACGCCGTCCCTCTGGCCACGCCCCTCTGAAGCCGTTCGTGAGCTCATGCGCAAAGGCGCCGAGCTCGCACAGACGTTGCCACCGGAGTGGATTGAGCGCCTGAACCAGTCGCTTTTCTCTTCACCAGAAGATGCAAAACTATTGGAGGACCCGGTCATCCTGGCGGCGTGCCGGCGCGCCAATCGGGCAGAGTTACTGCACTGGGCGAGCGCCAATCTGCAGCGCCCTGGAGAGCCGGTTGAGCCCTACGTGTCTGCCGATATGGTGGACACGGCCAAGGAGCTGGCCCGCAGGGGGCTGTCTGAACTATTGATGAATGTCGCGAGGTCGGCGCAGAACACCGCTTGGGAACTTTGGATGAAGATGGCATTTAGCCTGACGCAGGATTCAGTGGTACTCGAGGAATTCCTGGAGGTCTCGTCGCGCTCTATCTCGGAATTCATCGACAACAACATGCGTGTTGTGACCCAGATAATCCTGGAGGAAAAGAACGCCCTGACCCATGACGATCATATCGACAAACGTACGTTGGTCAGTCGTTTGCTCGATGGCAGAGATGTGGACACCGAACAGTTCGCTAGGCGACTGGGTTACAGCCTTTTCCAGAAGCACCATGCCTGTCTCGTCTGGAGTGAAATCCCGGATGCAGAAATCCAGCCCCTGGAGGATATGGCACGCACTCTAGCGCACCTTACTGGCACGGTAGCGCCACTGATCGTATTCGCGGCCCCGGCAACTCTATGGCTTTGGATGAGTGCGGCAAAACCGTTGGACCTGAATGCACTGCAAGGCGTCGCTCACCAGTTTCCAAAAAATCGTGCGGCAATCGGTTCCCCGGGGATGGGGGTAAATGGCTTCCGCCGGTCACACCTGGAGGCCTTGACCACCCAACGATTGCTGGGGCGCTTGGCAGGTGCTCCCGCCGTCGCCACGATTGATCAAGTCAGGATGGTTTCACTGATGACCCAGGACCTCCGCGCCGCCAGAGAGTTTGTCTTGAGCATGTTGGGGCGGCTGGCTACGGAGCCCATGGTTCTTCAGCATTCGTTGCACGCCTTCCTGGCCAACGGCTGCAACATCACCCAGACCGCCGAAGAACTTGGCATGCATCGCAACACGTTACTGCGTCGGCTGGAGCGAGCTCAGGATCTGTTGCCCGTGCAACTTGCCGACCATCGTATTCAAATCGCCGCGGCTCTTGAGTTGGTGATTTGGAGCACACCATTAAACGACGATACGGAATAGGCCGTTGGCGCTGCACAGGTGCCTGAGAAGTAGGCCAGGCAGTCTCCGGGGCTGAGTATTAAATTTCTGCCTGCTAAGGCGCAACCGAGGAAGTAACAGATGCCGTACTCAATTGAAACGAAAGTTGGCGAATTGCTGGACAATAGCAAGACAAGCCAAATTATTGAAAAGCACTTGCCTGGTATCAACAAGCATCCGCAAATCGCCATGGCCCGTGGCTTTGCCTTAGCGACCGCGGCGAAATACTCTGGCGGGCTGATCTCCAAGAAGTCGCTAGAGGATATTGATAGCGACCTTAGATCTCTGGTCGACTAGTTACAGGGGGTGCTCTGATTTACTCATATATGTAGAGTTACTCAGTGCAGTCCACATAACCTGACGAGTGTTTCTCAGGTGATAACTGGTTGGTCGTGGCAACCAGTGAGAGGCAACTCTTCGACGATAACTGCCTGCGTTGAAGGGCACTTAACGGCCAAGACAGGTGCCATGGATGACCGCTTTCGGCCAAAAAGCGGTCTTTCCAGCTTTGTGACATTAGGGCAGCGTTATTGAAGCGCACCGAACGCGCGTCGTAATCGCTTTGACGTCGGGCGGTTCTCCTTCAATCTAATCCGATCGTTTGCTGGTGCAGTTGCTGTGTCTGGTTGATGCTTGCAATAACCTAGTGATGATCGAGCACGATATGTGCGCATTGGCCCACTCCGATGGGGGCGGCGGCGTGCGGCCGCATGCAGGTGACGCGGGTGAGTGGAGTTGTGGTGACCGCAGCGCCTCGGCAGGTTGTAATGGCCCCAGGAAGCTATGCTGTGAGCACTATGGGCAAGTACATCAACAGCCTCGGAGAAACTCGCTTTCTGAGCAAAAAGGCTTGGGGATGGAGGCCGCGAGGTAACAGATGCTGGATCTAGAGCTCGCGTAAATTGCCTTGCGGTGTGTACCGTCCATAGGATGGGGCCCATTTTAGGACATGATTTTAGGACATGGAAGTGCCTACGGAGCCTGGGGCGGCTCATACTCATCTGACAATGCTTCCCAAGCTTGTTGCGCTGGCATGCTCATTTCAAGCCAAATCTGGGTCAGCAGCAGAGCTACGAAGCAGGCTAAGCCGACGTCCAGGCTCAGATCAGTGATGTCTATTAGCTTGAAAATGGATACCAGAATTCCGAACAGGTAGACCTCGAGCATGCCCCATTCGCGCAGATGGTGATAACTGCGGTAAAGCACCGCGCCGCTGCGGCGCGCCACCTTAAACCGCAGGCTCAATAACACCAATAACTGGCTCAGCGGCTTGAGCAGCGGAATCGCCATGCTGCTGAGCAGAACCACTACTGCTACCCCTGGCATGTCGCTTTTAAATCACTCCAGACCGTTTCGTTGCGGGTTTGGCTGAGCAGAGTGAGGTGCATGATCGGCGAGAAATCGGCCGAGAGGTAGAGCAGCAGGGCAATTAGCACCAATGCGAAGCAGCGGCGTTGCCATTGCTGGTGATGCGCGGCCAGCAGCGCAAGCAACTAATGCCTCTAAGGGAAGGGCCGCCAGATTGTTGAAGTTGGTATTAGGCATTTAATAGGGCCTGAGGGAGCCTAGTCTAGGTTTCCATCCGAATATGAGAGCCTGCGCCGTAAAGGAATATCTGCGGCAGGATATGGGCGGTGTTGGCGCTGGCTGCGCGACCTCGTTGCTCAGCATCGACCATGCCATACACCAGACTGATGAACATTTCGGTAAGAATCGATGCGGTGATATCAATACGTAGTACGCCTTGCTGCTGGCCACGGAGAAAGAAAGTATCCAAAGCATACAAGTAGGAGTACCAAGGCGCGGCGTTAGGGCTTTCATCGAGGAAATCGGGCCGATATTGAACTACTAAAAATGCTAGCAGTTCGCGGTGTGCCAGGTGCTCGTTGATTAAGCGCTCAAGGGCAGAGAGAAATTCATCTTGCTGCAAGCGAGCATTGCCGATGATCTTCGTAAGTACCTCCTTAGCACGGCTTTCTAGTTTTTTCAAAAGGTTGTCCCGAGTGCCACAGAAGCGATGCAGAGTGGCTCTGCTCACCCCAACTACCTGCGCCAGTTCGGACATGGAAGCTCTTGGGTGATGAACTATCGCGGTGGTTAGCAGGCGTAACAGGCGCTCCTCCTGTGGGGACAAGGGAGTTGCCCTTTCTTGAGTGAACTTTCCAGATGCTTGCATAGGGCCGATTGGTTTCCGGAAGGATGAAGGCTGGGTCTTATTTTGATCATATGAATCAATATTGACTCAAAGTGGATTGAAAAGTACCATCCCGGCCGTTTTCAATCAAGCCTTAGGTGAGTCATGGGCAATTTTCGTGCAGTAAGAACGGCAGGGGCATTGGCAGTAGCCATCGCATTGGCAGGGTGTGGTCCGGCGAGCGAGCAGAGCCCTGTTGTGGAAACGGCGCGTCCTGTGGAAGTGCTGGCGGTGGTAAGCGAGCCTTTAGCACTTATTTCGGAATTGCCGGGGCGAGTTGAGCCAATGCGTGTAGCCGAGGTGCGGGCACGGGTGGCGGGGATCGTGCTGAAGAAGCGCTTCGAGGAAGGCGCCGACGTCAAGGCCGGCGATCTGTTGTTCCAGATCGATCCCGCGCCGCTCAAGGCAGCGGTGTCCCGTGCCGAGGGCGACCTGGCCCGGGCCCAGGCCGGGATGAAGGAGGCCCAGGCGCGGGTCAAACGCTATGAGACACTGGTGAAGATCGAAGCGGTCAGCCAGCAGGACTACGACAAAGCCAGTGCCGACTTGCACAGCGCCCAGGCAGCGACCCGCTCGGCCCAGGCAGACCTGGAAACCGCGCGCCTGAACCTGGGGTACACCTCGGTCATCGCGCCGATCTCTGGCCGAGTCGGACGTGCACTGGTAACCGAAGGCGCCCTGGTTGGCCAGGGCGAAGCGACCCTGATGGCGCGCATCCAGCAGTTGGACCCGATCTACGCAGATTTCACCCAGACCGCCGCCGATGCGTTGCGTCTACGTGAAGCCCTTAAGAATGGGACCTTGGCCACTGATCCGCAGCAGAGCCTGTCTGTAAGAATTGAAGGCACTTCGTATGAGCGTAGAGGGAAGCTGCTTTTCACAGATGTTGCGGTGGACCCTGGTACGGGTCAAGTGACTCTACGCGGTCAGTTTGATAACCGCGACGGTAATCTGCTGCCAGGTATGTATGTACGTGTCAACACTCCACAGGGGACCGATAGCCAGGCTGTTTTAGTGCCGCAGCGGGCTGTGCAACGTAGTCCGGATGGCAGTGCCTTCGTGTTGTTGATGGGCGACGACGGCCGTGCTCAGTCACGTCAAGTGCAGACCGGTGTTATGCAGGGAGCACGCTGGCAGATTCGTGATGGCTTGAAAGCCGGTGACCGGGTGATCACTAGTGGCTTGGCTGGCCTGCAGCCTGGAGCCAAGGTCGAGCCCAAGAGTGTCACTGCCACCCCCCCAGAGCCGCAGAAGTAAGGGCGTAGTTGCCGCGAGGATTTTTCGATGTCGAATTTTTTCATCAGGCGTCCTAACTTTGCTTGGGTGGTCGCGCTGTTTATCTCACTGTTCGGGTTGCTAGTTATCTCCAAGTTACCGGTGGCCCAATACCCTAACGTTGCACCACCGCAGATCACAGTTACAGCCACGTATCCGGGTGCTTCGGCAAAGGTACTGGTTGAGTCGGTGACCAGCATTCTTGAGGAGTCACTCAACGGCACTAAGGGTTTGCTCTATTTCGAATCGACCAACAACTCCAACGGTACCGCTGAGATCGTCGTTACATTTGAACCTGGTACCGATCCTGACCTGGCCCAGGTTGATGTGCAGAACCGCCTGAAGAAAGCCGAGGCGCGCATGCCCCAGGCCGTACTCACCCAGGGCTTGCAGGTCGAACAGACCAGCGCCGGCTTCCTGTTGATCTACGCCCTGAATTACAAGGAAGGTGCCGAGCGCGGCGATACCATTGCTCTCGGTGATTACGCCGCGCGTAACATCAACAATGAACTGCGCCGCTTGCCCGGCGTTGGCAAGTTGCAGTTCTTCTCTTCTGAAGCGGCGATGCGGGTCTGGATCGATCCGCAGAAGCTGGTGGGCTATGGTCTGTCCATCGAAGACGTGAGCAGCGCCATCCGTGGACAGAACGTGCAGGTTCCGGCCGGCGCCTTCGGCAGCACACCGGGCAACAGTGCCCAGGAATTGACTGCAACCTTGGCGGTCAAGGGGGTTCTGGACAATCCGCAGGAGTTTGGTGAGATTATCCTGCGGGCCAATCAGGACGGCTCCATGGTCAAGCTTGCCGACGTCGCACGTCTGGAGTTAGGCCAGGAAAATTACAACATTTCCTCACGTCTGGATGGTACTCCGGCAGTCGGTGGAGCGATTCAATTATCGCCGGGCGCCAACGCCATCCAGACCGCGACGCTGGTCAAGGAGCGCCTGGCCGAACTGTCGCAGTTTTTCCCTAGTGATGTGCAGTACTCCGTACCCTACGACACCTCGCGTTTCGTCGACGTGGCCATCGAGAAGGTGATCCACACCCTGATCGAAGCCATGGTCTTGGTGTTCCTGGTGATGTTCCTGTTCCTGCAGAACGTGCGCTATACCCTGATTCCATCCATCGTAGTGCCCGTGTGCCTGCTCGGTACCCTGGCCGTGATGTACCTGCTGGGCTTCTCGGTGAACATGATGACCATGTTCGGCATGGTGCTGGCCATCGGCATCCTGGTGGACGACGCCATCGTGGTGGTGGAGAACGTCGAGCGGATCATGGCCGAGGAGGGGCTGTCCCCGACCGACGCGACGATCAAGGCGATGAAGCAGGTATCCGGCGCCATCGTCGGTATCACCCTGGTACTGTCCGCGGTGTTCATGCCGCTGGCCTTCATGAGCGGTTCGGTGGGCGTCATCTACCAGCAGTTCTCGGTATCCCTGGCGATCTCGATCCTGTTCTCCGGCTTCCTGGCCCTGACCTTCACCCCGGCGCTGTGCGCCACGCTTCTCAAGCCGGTCCCCGAAGGGCATCACGAAAAACGTGGTTTCTTCGGTGCCTTCAACCGTGGTTTTACCCGCGTGACCGAGCGCTACTCGGTGCTCAACGGTGCGTTGGTCAAACGTGCCGGGCGTTTTATGCTGATCTACGGCGGTATTGTCGCTCTGCTCGGCTACAGTTACCTTCGATTACCGGAAGCTTTTGTGCCCACTGAAGATCTGGGTTACATGTTGGTTGATGTGCAACTGCCACCCGGCGCCAGCCGTGCGCGCACAAACGCCACCGGTGAACAGCTGGAAACCTATCTCAAGTCCCGTGAGGCCGTCTCCTCGGCATTCGTGATTTCGGGCTTCAGCTTTTCTGGTCAAGGTGATAATGCGGCGTTGGCTTTCCCGACATTTAGGGATTGGTCCGAACGCGATGCGCATCAATCGGCTATGGCTGAAGTAGCGGCACTGAACGAGCATTTCGCCATCTCCGACGACGGTACCGTCATGGCGGTCTCGCCACCACCGATCAATGGCTTGGGCAATTCCGGTGGTTTCGCCCTGCGCTTGATGGACCGTGGCGGTTTGGGCCGCGAGGCCTTGTTGCAGGCACGGGATACGCTGCTGGGCCAAATCAACGGCAATCCGAAATTCCTCTACGGGATGATGGAGGGCCTGTCCGAGGCACCGCAGTTGCGCCTGGTGATCGACCGCGAAAAAGCCCGGGCCCAAGGCGTCAACTTCGAGAGCATTAGCTCCACCCTGTCCTCGGCCTTCGGTTCCAACGTGGTCAATGACTTCACCAACGCCGGTCGCCAGCAACGGGTGGTGATCCAGGCCGAGCAGGGCGCGCGGATGACTCCGGAAAGCGT
>NZ_JBYSWT010000054.1:0-19302 GCF_058781435.1 Pseudomonas sp. FW507-12TSA | reverse complement strand
CCCTGGTGGCCCGCACCACCACGAGCATCGGCAAGCCGGCGGACCCACGACATCCACCGGCCTGCCTGCCCTCCCGGTGCTCACGCACCGGGATCCCCTCTCTTCCTTAGTGTCCGTCCACCAGGTCCTTGAGTTGCCCGGCCAGGCGCATCGCTTGCTGACGCAACGACTGGCAAAACCCTTCGACGAAACTCGACGAGGGTCGGTAATCCGGACGCACCAGCATCACTTTGTAAGGCACCGACAGCTCAAGCGGACGGATCGCCAGCCCCCTGCCCACCTCCTCCATGGCACTCAACGGATTGATGATCGCCACCCCCAATCGCTGGCGCACCATGGCGCACACCGAAGCGGCGTTGGTGGTCTCGATCACTATCCTCCGGTCAACCCCGGCCTGGCGAAAATGCTCGTCCAGGGTCTGCCGATAGATATCCAGGCCCGAGAGGTTGATGAAGTTCTGCCCGCCAAAGTCCGCCACCGACAATCGCGTCTTCGCCAGCAGCGGATGGCCCTCAGGCAGGATGCAGACCATGTCGGCGCAGAACAGCAAGTCGCCCTGGGTACCCCGGGGCAGGTGCTCGCTTTCAGTCAGGCCCAGGTCATGGCGCTGGGCGCTGAGGGACTCCTCCAGCAGCGGCGACTCCTGGGCGGTGATGCTCAGGCCGATGCCCGGGTGCCGGCTCTGGAAATCCTGGCATACCCGCGGCAGCAGGGCCTGGGAGAACAGCGGCAGGCAGCAGAGGCTCAGTTGGCCATGCTCGAAGCGACGTATCGATCGGGCCAGGCTGTTGATTCGCTCCAGGCCTATATAGGCCCGCTCCACCTCCTCCAGCAACAGCAGGGCCTGGGCCGTGGGCTGCAGGCGCCCGCCCTCGCGGTCGAACAGGCACAGGCCGGACAGGCTTTCCAGGCGCGCCAGCTCGCGACTGACCGTAGGTTGCGAGGTGAACAACAGGCGCGCGGCGCCGGTGACGCTGCCGGCCTGCATGATGGCGCGGAACACTTCGATATGCCGCAGGGAGATATCCATGGCGATAGGGCTCGTTGAATCGATCAACCCATATCAAAACTGAATCACTGAACAAAGAATAGATATTTTCTTGAATAGCCAGCAAACGGCATGCTGCTGGCACTTTCACTGACCACAGATTGCATTCGCCATGGCCATCCCCTTCTCCCCCGAACAGCTTGTCGCCGCCGCCCGCCAGTACGGCACCCCGCTGTGGTGCTACGACGCCGCCACCATCCAGGCGCGTATCGCCCAGTTGCATGCCTTCGACGTGGTGCGCTATGCCCAGAAGGCTTCGTCCAACCTGCACCTGCTGCGCCTGATCCGCGAAGCCGGGGTGCGGGTCGATGCGGTCTCCCTGGGTGAGATCGAGCGGGCCCTGCTGGCCGGCTTCAGCCCGACCAACGGCGGCATCGTCTTCACCTGCGACCTGTTCGACGAGGCCACCCTCAAGCGCGTGGTGGAACTGCAGGTAGAGGTCAACGCCGGTTCCATCGACATGCTCCGCCAGTTGGGCGAACAGTCCCCCGGGCATCGTGTCTGGCTGCGGATCAACCCCGGGTTCGGCCACGGCCACAGCCGCAAGACCAATACCGGCGGAGAAAACAGCAAGCACGGGATCTGGCACGACCAGGTGGACGAGGCCCTGGCGGTGATTCGCCAGCACAACCTGCACCTGGTGGGCCTGCACATGCACATCGGCTCCGGGGTCGACTACGACCACCTGGAACAGGTGGGCGCGGCCATGGTCGCGGCGGTCAAGTCCCTGGACCACGACATCGAGGCCTTCTCCATCGGCGGCGGCCTGTCCACCCCTTACCGCGACGGCGACACCCCGGTGGACGTGCAACGCTACGCCAACGCCTGGAAAGTCGCCCGCGAGGAAATCGAGGCCTACCTGGGCCACGGCGTGCACATGGAGATCGAACCCGGGCGTTTCCTGGTGGCCGAGGCCGGTTGCCTGGTCAGCGAGGTACGGGTGGTCAAGGATGCCGGCCAGCATCACTTCGTGCTGGTGGACACCGGCTTCAACGACCTGATGCGCCCGGCCATGTACGGCGCCTACCACGGCATGAGCCTGCTGGACGCCAACGGTCAAGCGGTCCAGCGCCCGCAACGACCGACCGTGGTCGGCGGCCCGTTGTGCGAGTCCGGCGACATCTTCACCCAGGACGATGAATGCCTGACCCCGCGCCTGCTGCCCCAGGCCCAGGTCGGCGACCTGCTGGTGCTGCACGATACCGGCGCCTATGGCGCGAGCATGTCTTCGAACTACAACAGCCGGACCCTGTTGCCTGAGGTGCTGTTCGAAAACGGCCAGCCGAAACTGATTCGCCGGCGCCAGCCACTGGCCGACCTGCTGGCACTGGAACTGGAACTGGAACTGGAACTGGGGCTGTAACTGGGCCTGGATCCCCTGTAGGAGCAGCCGGTCGATACTCGTTAACGGTAGCGCGTGCCTACGGGATAAACCCAGCGCTCTGACGCCATCGCGGGCAAGCCTCGCTCCTGCAGTTCCATCAACTGCTCGGCATCAACCTACCAAGGCGCCAGTTGCAGGCGTTCCGGCCGGTCGTCCATGGCGTCGTCCTGCTCAGGGGCACTGCACTGGACAGGCGCCGCCCAGGGTCGTAAAAAGTCCCTGCCCGCCCATCCCGAGGTTCTCATGCCACTGCGCCGCCTACCGCTCAAGCACCTGCCCGCCATCAGCGCCATCATCCTGGGCATGGCCCTGGCCATTGCCCGGGCCCTGGTGCCACTGGACTACTTCTGGGACAACTTCGCGGCCTACTGGCTGCCCCAGGCGCTGGTCCTCGGCCTGCTGCTCCTGACCCGCCCGGCCTCGGCCATGATCGCCGGCGCCGCCCTGGCGCTGGCCATCCACCTGTTGCTCTTCTGCCTGTGGATCACCACCGCGCAGGATGCCCTGGGCTGGATCTACTACCTGCTCAACTTCCCGGGCGCGGTGCTCGGCGCCGCCGCGGCCCGCTACCTGGCCAAGCGCCGCCCGCCACGCAGCGCCCTGGGCAGCGGCCTGCTGGGGTTCTTCGGTGTGGCGTTGGGCTTGTTGCTGAACTTCAAGCTGCAATAGCTGGCGTACAGCTGATTCGACGCCGGCGGGCCCGGCGGCGAAAAAGGCCGAAGCCGCCCGCCCGACCCTCGCTGGGGGGGGGGGGGGGGCACGGCTTCAGACCTGACCGTGACTGAGATCGGCCAGGCGTCCTGACAAGGCCTGCATGGCCTCGCTGACCTTGTCCAGGGCCTGGGCGTCCCGGGCGTTGTCTTCGCTGATGCTGTGGATACGTACCGCCAGCTCGTTGATTTCCTGGGTCACGTGGCTCTGCTCCTGCGCCGCCACGGCAATCTGCTGCGCCCGCTGGGAGATGTCATCGAAGCTGTTGACCGTACTGGACAGCGCATCCGAAGCCCCAGCCGCCTCGCCCACTGCCTGGCGGGTGCGTGACTCACCGGACTGGATAGCCTGCACCGCCTGGCGCGAGGCCTGCTGCAGGTCGTTGATCATGCCGCTGATCTCGTTGGCCGAGGTCTGGGTACGCCCGGCCAGGGTCCGCACCTCGTCGGCCACCACGGCGAAACCACGGCCCTGTTCGCCGGCCCGGGCCGCCTCGATGGCGGCATTGAGGGCCAGCAAGTTGGTCTGCTCGGAGATGGCCTTGATCACGTCCAGGACCGCGCCGACCTGCTGGCTGTCCTGCTCCAGGCGCTGGATCACCGAGGCTGCCTCGGCCATTTCCGTGGACAGCTGCTGGATCGACTCGCTGTTGGCCGCCACCCGCTGCTGGCCATCCTGCACCACCACCAGCGACTGGCGCGCGGTATCGGCGCAGTTGTTGGTGTTCTGCGCCACTTCCTGGGCACTGGAGGACATCTCGGTGATGGCCGTGGCCAGTTGGGTGTTTTCCTGGCGCTGCTGCTCGGCGCGCCGGGCCAGGGTGCTGCTCAATTCGCCCAGGCGCGCGGCTTCGCTCTGCAACTGGCGGGCTTCGCTGGCGATCTTCTGCAGCATCTGCCGCAACTGCCCGGCATAGCGGTTGACCGCGCCACGCAGGGCGCCGATCTCATCGGCCCGATCCACGTGCAGCTCGGCGTTGTCGGTGGCCTGGCCACTGCCCAAGGCATCGATCTGGCGGGTGGTTTCCTCGAGCTGGGCAATCAGCTTGTTGCCCGCCAGCCAGGCGAAGAACAGCAACAGGGCCAGCAACGGCAGGAGGAATACCAGGATCTCGGTGGTCATGGCCCGGGCCAGGCCGGTGACCCGCTTCTCCGGAGTCACCAGGCCGATGGTCCAGCCGGTGCCGGGCATGGTGAACAGGCTGACCCGCGCCGCTTCCTGCAAGCGTCCGTCGCGGTCCAGGTCGAGGCTGCGCACCTGGCCGGGACGCGCCGCGCCGGCCAGGGTCTCGGCCACCGGGCGCAACCAGGCCTGCTGCTTGCTCAAGGCGTCGAAGCTGAGCATCTGCGCGCCACCGCTGGCCTGGGCATCGGGGAAGTACAGGACGTTGCCGGCCTGGTCCAGGGCGAAGGCATAACCGCCGGTGACCGAACCCTGTTCCTTGAGAAAGCGCGCCAGGTCGTCCAGGCGCAGGTCGATGGTGGCCACCCCGGCAAAGGCGCCGCCCTGGCGATAGGGCACGCTGCAGGTGGTCATCGGCACCTGGGTCACCGGGTCCTGGTAGGCCTCGGACCACAGGCAGTGCCCGGCGGCGCTATTGCGCGCGCCCGTGTACCAGGCTTCATGGTGATAACCGGCGCTGCCGGCGGCGTTGTAGTCATCGGAATACACCAGCGAGCCCGCGTCGCTGCGGCCCCAGAAGAAGCTGCGGCGTTCCACGCCCGGGGCGAAGGCATTGGGTTCCGGCCAGATCCCGCCACCGGCGATGGCCTTGTCGTTCTCGTGGTCGATCACCTTGGGCGCGGTGGCCATGACCAGCTCCGGCTCCTTGGGCAGGCCCTCGACCATGTGCGCCATGCTCACGGTCACGCCTTCGATTCCCGCCAACTGCAAGGCCAGTTGACGGACGATGGCACTGCCGGTCTGTTCGATCAACGCCGAGCTCGCCTCCACTACCTTGGGTTGTCCCCGTAGGGTCATCACGGCAAAAACCGCCAACGCCGTGAACAGCAACAGCAGCACGCTGCCGAGGGTCAAACGATGAGACAGACGAACCGGAAGCAAAGCCATGACGAACTCCGTATCAGTTAGGCATCCCGACGTTATCGACCGCGACCGGTGTTCCCTTGAGAAAAGAGTGACATCGTTCACATAAATCTCGCTTCCGGCCAGGGCGCGCCCGATGCGTCAGCCTCGCCTGTTGCGCTCGCGCCGGCGGATCGCCGTCACTGTCTCACCGCCGGTACCCCCCCTTGGGGCCAGGGCCTGGAGCGCGGCACGGGTCTGCGGTTCGGTCGGATGCAAGGGGGGATCGACGATGCCCGGCGCCACCGCATTGACCTGGACCGGGAGCCGGCCAGCTCCAGGGCCAGGCAGCCTGACCTGCCTGGAGGATTTGCTGGCCACGGTGATCGCGGTGAATAACGGCGGCGAGTTGATGGAGGTCCTGGCGCGAAGCCGGTAAGGCCGAGCCGCAGGCTCGAGCCATAGAAGCATGGCCACCTGCGGCTTGAGCCCTTATCGCGTGCTCCTCAACCTTCGAGCACCAGCATGAACTGGCTGAAACGATCGATGCCGTCCTTGGACAGCTCCAGGCCCTTCTCGCCCATCCGCGACATCCACTTGCCGTTGTCGCCACGCAGGGATATCTGGCCGCTGGCCGTATCGATGGCGTAGGCGAACTGGCAATACGGGTCGATGCTGTCCTTGGACAGCTCCAGGCCCGTGGCCCCCATGCGCGACATGAACTTGCCGTTATCGCCCTGCAGGGCGAGCTTCTTGTCGGTGCCGATCTGCACCAGCACCACCTTGAACTTGCAGTACTGATCGATGGAACCCTTGGACAACTCCAGGCCGGTCGCGCCCATGCGCGACATGTAGTTGCCCGAGTCGCCACGCAGCGAGATGACACTACCGTTTTCGATGACACGTTGTGGAATGACGATCATGGTTGGCACTCCTTGCTGATTGGGTATGTCCTGCTTGCGGGCAGCGCCTGCCACTACCGGACGCTGGCCTCTGGTACAGGTGCAACGACCGGCAAGACGCGCCGCAAGCGAAGTCTAGTCGAGCCCCTCGGCAAGCCTCGGGACTCCTGGCAGGAACAGGACCAGCGGTTGGGTGCCCCGGCGCCAGGCGGCGCCGGCGGTCTTCACTCCGGCGAGCGGTTGGTGTACTGCGCGAAATTCTCGGCGTAGTCCGTCAAGTGCTCGTCGAGCATGTGGCGGAACTGATCGACGAAGTAGTCCAGCGTCTGTTGCTTGGAAGCGGCCATTTCCTCGGCGTCACGGCAGCCGGTGGCGCGGATGAATGCGCAGAAACGGGCATTGGCGTACATCAGCGAGGCGCTGACCTTGCCACGACCGCAGGTGGCGACCTGGGAGTTGGCCAGGTCGATGATGGCGTCGGCGCGATCGAAGAATTCGTGATCCGGTTCGTTGGCCACAGGTGGGTCCTTTTACTGGGTATGAAAACGAGGCGCCGGAGTATAAGAGCTTTGCCCGGCAAAACCGACGGTTTTCAGCGCCGCGCCAATCTCCCCCTGCCCCTACGCTCCGGGCAAGGCCCGCAGATGCTCGGCCAACAAGGCTTCGCTCTTGCCCAGGGACAAAATCACGCTGTCATCGGCCAGCCGCTGGACCTGCTCCAGGTGCGACTCGCCCCGCTGCCGGTCACCGTCGAGGAATGCCGCCAGGGCCTGGCCCCGCGGCCGCAACCAGGGTGAGTACCACTCGACCTCGGCGGTCAGCGGAGCCCCTTGCAGCAGGCTCACGTCACGTTGCTGGCAGGCACGGCAGAAGGCCAGTTCCGTGCGCAACAGATCGACCATCACCTGCAGGCCAGGCAGCTCCCCTGCCCGACCCTCCAGCAGCCGCTCCAGTTCAGGTTCCATCGCCTGCGCCGCCGCCCAGTCGCCCTGCTCTTGCCGGGCAGCGAGCCGGTAGCTGAAGGCGACCAGGGGCTGGGGCATGGCCGCCTGGTCCAGGTGTTCGAGGTCCGCTTGCGGCAACTGCCCACTGGTGACTCCGGCCACGCTCAGGGCCAGCAGTCGGGCGTAGGCCAGTTCCGCTAGCTGGTCATCACGATGAGTGAACCAGCGCCACAGCAGCAGGCCGTCGCTGGGCATGGTCCCCAGGGTCGGAATGAGATTGGCCGCCCCCAGCGCCAGGTTGATCGCGGCAAACCCCAGGAGCACCGCGCCGGCCAACCCAGGCCAGGCGAGCCCCAGGACCAGGGCGGCCAGGCCCGCCAGCAGGTTCAGCAATGGGCCACAGAACGCCACCGCCAGCCATTGCCCGCGCAGCGAGCGTTGCAGGTTGCTCGCCGCCATCACATAACCGCCCAGGCACTTGCGCAGGCGCAGCCGCCAGCCACGCCGTCGCGCCTGGAGCTCGAGGACGGTGAGCCGCATCGACAGCACCGGCATGCCCCACCAGCGGGCCGCCAGATAGTGCCCGGCCTCGTGCACGACGATGCCCAGGATCCCCAGCGCCAAGACCAGGAACAGCCCCAGCAATGGCCGGCCGCTGCTGGTGCCGATGACGAAGGTGGCACTGAACCAGCCGCTGATCACCAAGGCGCCTTGCACCATCAGCAGCAGTCGGTTCAGGGCCTTGGGCCAGTGCTTGCCATCCATTGCGTAACGTCCTCGAAGTGAACCTTGGGGAATCCGGGCGCGCAGACTGCCAGCTTTGCCCCCAACACCTCAAGCCGGCTCTCAGCAGGATCCGGGCCAATGCCGGGCCAGCACCGGGGCCACCCGGGGCTCGTGCTCGATGCGCTCGAGCAAGGCCACGAAGTGCGGCTGGCTGTGGCGCAGCGCGTCCCTGGCGCCGCCCCAACGCGACACCACCGCCGCCTGGATATCCAGGGCCCCGGGCGCGTCGCCCCCCAGGAAAGGCCGTGGGGTGAACTGGCGGGCGAACAGCTCCCAGGCGTGGTGCAGGCGTTGCCCGGTCGCCTGGCGCACCCGCGCCTCCAGCGCCGGGTCGGCATCGCTCACCCAACGTCCCGGGTAGTCGAGGATGCCGATCGCCGAATAGCAGTTGGCGGCGATGTACACCAAGCCACGAATGACCTGGGCCCGCGCCGAGGCCTGGGTCGGCAGCAACCCGGAATCGGCGAACTGCAACCCGAGGTGGATCAGGATCGCCGCGCTTTCCGTGAGGATGCTGCCGTCGGGCAGTTGCAAGGTGGGAATCTGCAACAACGGATTGAGCCGCTCCAGGGCATCCCGCCCCGGGCTGGCTTGCCAGGGCGCGGCCTCGATACAGCGATACGGCGCCTGGCAATACTCCAGGGCAATCTCCACCATGGCCGACCCCGTGCCCTGGCTTCCATACAAGTGATACATCTTGGCGACCTCCAGGTTGAGCGGGGCACTCTACGCCTATCGATCCCGGGAGTGACACTCCACGTGCAGCACCTGCTCGGCCACGGAGCGCGTCTGGAAGCGCACCGGCAGGAAGGCTTCGATCACCTGGATATTGCTCGCCAGATGATTGCTCAGGCGCGGCGTGGTGAAGCTGCCGCCACCGGCCAGGGCCATGGGCAGCAACAACTGGTCGGCCAGGCACTCGGCCACCGCCGCGCCGGAGGCCAGCCATTCCCGGGCCTGGTCGATGGCAGCATCGGCGACGCTTTCGGCCCGCAGGCCGTTCTGGGCGAAACCGCAGAACAACTCGGTCAGGTGCTCGTGGGCGAACTCCAGCAACAGCACGTTGCCCGGGCCGTATTGCTCATCCAGTTGCACGTCTTGCAGCTCCTCCCGGGACAGCCCCAGGCGATTGCCCACCCGCCGCAGTTCACGCTCGGCCACATGTTCCGGCAAGCCGGCACTCAGGGCCCAGGCCCGACGCCCAAGCAAGGCGCCACGCTCTTGCAGATGCACAGGTTGCAGGGTCGAAGGCCGGACCGACAGTTCCAGCTCGCCACCGCCAGCCGGCACGAAACCATGGCGCAGCAACTGCAACTCCACCTGCGCGCCCATGCGCCGCAGCTGCGGCAGCCAGGAGTGCTGGAGGAAGTCCGCCGGTGGCGCCAGGGGATTATGGGTGCCGCCGGTAACCGTCACCCGGCTGGGCTCCGGAGCCTGGAGCAACGCCGGCAGCAAGGTCTGCAACACCAGGGTGCAGCTACCTGCGGTGCCGATGGAAAAGCGGTAGTCGCCGCCACGGATCGGCCCCGGTTCGAATTCCAGCACCTGGGAGCCCAGCTCGGCCCCCCGGACACTGGCCCCGCACACCTGGGCAGCGGCCTGGACCGCCGTCAGGTGCTGGCGCATCAGGCCCGGGCGGCTGCGCCGGGCGCGTATATTGCCGATCCGCAGGGCCTTGCCGGTGAGCATCGACAGGCTCAGGGCACTGCGCAGTACCTGGCCGCCGCCAATGGCGCCGTCCAGCTCGATCACATCCTGTTTCATCATGTTCCTTAAGCGTAGTGCCGGACGGTGTCTCTCAAGTAGGCGTCCAGCAGGGCATTGTCTTCATGGGTGCACGCAAGCGTCGGCACCGGGCGCGCAAGCTCGGCGGCGATGAAGTCGTGGAGCACCGGGCGCCGTGGACCATGGGTGGCTTCAATGGCATGGCGCTTCAAGTCCAGCAGCTCATCCACCTCGTCCAGCAAGCGCCGATCATCGACGGTCTCCAGCAGCTCGGCGAAGGTCATGGGCGGTCGGCCCCGGCCCTGGTCGATCCAGCGCACCGCCAGTAACGAGCGCAGCACATAGCAGTACTTCTTGAACCGCACGCTGTCGCCCTGAAGAAAGTCGCGGAAGTTCTTCCGGGCCATCGACAGGTAGTGGTTGCGTGCCGCCGGCGGGCTGTAGAAGGCCTCGGCCAGCTCGCGCAAACGCGCGGTCGCAGTCGCCTCGCGGCGATACACCAGGGGCGAGTCGAGCCATTCCAGCAAGGTCGGGTTGGACTTGCGCAGCAATCCCAGGGTCTTGCGCAGCTCCCAGCCGCTGACATCCAGCTCATCGTCCAGCGGGCGCTCGATCACGTCCCGTGCGGCGTCCACCTGGATGAACCACTCGGGTTTCTCCACGTAGATGAAACGCACGTCGTAGTCGCTGTCGGTGGAGGAGAACCCCCAGGCCCGGCTACCGGACTCGCAGGCATACAGCACCTGCACATTGCGCTCGCGCTCGATCCGCGCCAGCTCCTCCAGGACCCGTTCGCGCATGGCGTCGTCCAGGGGGTGAAGTTCCTTGTCTAGTTGCATGTCCTGTTTCCTGTTCAATCGGTGGCACTGGCCATCAGCACCCCCAAGATCCGGCGTTCGGGGTTCCAGATGCTCAGGCACCAGGCGCCCCACCACTCCAGGCCCTCATCGAAATAATCGCTCCAGGCCTCGGTCGCCGCCGTACCCTCGACCTGCCAATCCAGCAGCAAGTCGCTCACCCAGTCGATCACCACCGGCTGCGCCTCGGGCTCAAGCCCCAGCAACGCCAGCCAGCGCTGGAAGATCGCCTCGGGCGGCTCACCATCCTCGGGGAAACGCGTTCGGTAAGGCGGGTCGATAAAGGCCTGGTACAAGGCCTGCGGACCTGGTAGCACACTGGCTGTACCCAGGCGCTGGAGCTCTTGCGCATCCAGCTCCCGAGCCACGGACCGCTGCACTTCCCAGCGCATCGGCGGCGCCTCGCCGAGATCGGCATAGCGCGGATGCTCCTGGATCAGCCGGCGCCGCGCCTCGCGGCGCTGCTCTTCTATCTGCAGGTACAAGGCGTCCAGGGCCTGGCGATGCAGATCAAGGTCGACACTGGCCTGTGGCGCGACGTCCAGCACCGCGAAATCGAGTACGCAGCCCGCCTCCTTCAATTGCCGGCGCAGGGCCTGGATCGACTCGTTGTCCTGCACGTCCAGCAGTGCTGGCAGCATGTTTGCTCTCCTTGGTTCATGGCAGCCACTTGAGCGAACCCGCCGGCAGTTCTCCGGCCTTTTCCATCATTCGTACCCGCTGGGTCAGCGCCTCGCGCAGTGGCTTGGGGGTCACCGGGTCGAACAGCGCATAACGCCCACTGCACCAACCGGCCAATTGCGCCTGCCAGTAGCTCGCCTGTTGTGGAGCCTGGTCCAGGCACCAAAGCAGGTACTCCAGCTGCCGCCAGCCCGGCTTGAGACTCAGCAGCATTCGCTGGCGCCATGCAGGCAACGCTGGCCAGTGCACATCCAGGTACTGCTCCAGGGCTTCGTCGAATACCGCCCAGGGTTGTTCGCGCAGCAGGCTGACCGCCATCTCGAAGACCTTGTCCGAGACATCGCCCAGGGCCTTGAGCTGCCAGGCCATGCCGCGCTCGCCCAGGCTATGCAGGGCCAGCAGACGAGTGTTCAAGGCCGGCGAGTCCAGGGCCAGTTGCACCATGGCATCGGCCCGGGGCTCTTGCAGTTCCCTGGCCAGGCCCAGCAGGCCCTGCCACTGCGACCGGTTCGCCGGCGCCGGTTGCAGCACCCGGGCCAGCAGCACTTCCCGTGGCTCCAGGCCATAGCGTGGCGCCGCCCAATGCCCCAGGCCACGCAGGGCCGCCGAGGGGTCGAGCAAGGCCTGGCGCAATTGCTCGCGCGGGTCGTCCAACAGCGGCAGCAACAAGCGCAGGGCCTTGACCCGCACGCTAGCGCCCGAGGTCCGCATGACCTGCTCCAGCAACGGCCGGGCTTGCTCTTTAGCCAGCTCGGCGCAGGCGTCCACCGCCATCTGCCGCACGCTGACCTCGCCATGGCCCAGGGCCTGGGCCAGCAGGGCCGGGCGATCCGCGCCACTGTCCAGCAACAGCTCGAAGACGAACCGTGCGGCCCGGCCCCGGCAAGCGGCAAAGGCCTGCTCGACCTTGCCTCGCACTTGCGGCAACTGCAGCACCGCTCGTGCCCGTTCCAGGGTCGCCCCGTGGCTGACCCGCTGCTTGGCGGTCAAGGCCAGCAGCGGACCGAGAACCTGCAACCACAAGGCGCCATGTTCAGGTACCAGGTACAGCTCCACGGCCGTAGCCGCCTCCTGGCGAACCTGGGGTACCCAATCGTTGAGACGCTCCAGCAGCACCACCAGGGCAGCAGCCGACGGCTGGCGGGCCAGGCGTCGTACTGCCGACTGGCGGACGAAGCCATTGCCAAAACCGCTCAGGACCAGCCAGGCATCGTGTTCGTCCCGGGTTTGCCAGACTTCGCGCATCCGGCCAATTTCGTAGTCGCTCAGTTGGTAGTGCCAATCGGGCGGGCACTCCAGCATATCCATGACATCCATCGCTCTACCCCTTAACGCATACCACCTGACGCAAGGTATGCAGTACTTCCACCAGTTCGCGCTGGGCGTCCATCACTTGGTCGATGTCCTTGTAGGCCATCGGGATCTCGTCGATCACGTTCTCATCCTTACGGCACTCCACATGGGCGGTGGCGCGGATCTGGTCGGCCAGGGTGAAGGTGTTCTTGGCCCTGGTCCGGCTCATGGTTCGACCGGCACCGTGGCTGCAGGAGCAGAACGCCTCCTCGTTACCCAATCCGCGGACGATGAAGCTCTTGGCTCCCATCGACCCGGGGATGATCCCCAACTCGCCCTTCTTCGCCGACACCGCGCCCTTGCGGGTCACCAGCACCTCTTCACCGAAGTGGCGCTCCTTCTGTACGTAGTTGTGGTGGCAGTTCACCGCCTCCAGCGCCACTTCAAAAGGCTTGCTGATCACCTTGCGGGTGGCCTGGATCACCAGTTGCATCATCAACTCGCGGTTCTGCCGGGCGAAATCCTGGGCCCAGGCCACGGCCTCGACGTAATCATCGAAGTGCTGGCTACCTTCCTCGAAGTAGGCCAGGTCGCGGTCCGGCAGGTTGGCGATGTGCTGGCGCATATCCGCCTGGGCCAGGTTGATGAACAGGTTGCCGATGGCATTACCTACGCCGCGCGAACCGCTATGGAGCATGAACCAGACGCGGTTGGCCTCGTCCAGGCACACCTCGATGAAGTGGTTCCCGCCTCCCAGGGTTCCCAGGTGCTGGCGGTTGTTGCTGTTGGCCAGCGCCGGGTACTTATCGGTGATCGCCTTGAACCGTGGATGCAGGGCCGCCCAGGCCTGGTCGGCCTGCCGTGGGATCTCGCCCCAGGCCCCCTTGTCTCGCCCGCTACGTGGCGAGGTACGACCGTGGGGCACCGCCTGCTCGATGGCGCTACGCAACCCGGCCAGGTTATCCGGCAGGTCGGAGGCGGTCAGCGAGGTCCGGGCGGCGATCATCCCGCAGCCGATATCCACCCCGACCGCCGCCGGAATGATCGCGCCCACGGTGGGGATCACGCTGCCGATGGTCGATCCCTTACCCAGGTGGACGTCGGGCATCACGGCCAGGTGCTTGAAGATGAAGGGCATCTTGGCGGTGTTCATCAGTTGCTGGCGGGCTTCGTTTTCCACGGGCACGCCCTGGGTCCACATCTTGATTGGCTTACCGTTGGCGACTTCCAGCAATTGGTAGGTCTTGCGTTCCATATCTTTTTACTCGTTCTTCCTGGGGCCCGAATCCGGGCCTTGTTATATCGGCAGCGCAAGAGCGGATTGCAGTCTTGCGCCGATGATCGATCGGGTGGCCGGTCATCCGGCAGGTCTTGGCGACAAAAAAAGGTGAAACATGCAGCCTGCTCTACCCCTGAGCTACCACCTTGCGGTGGGCGGGAATCGAACCCGCGACCCGGCTGTCCTGTAGTTCCACCGACATTCGCCGGGTCAATCGGTGCAGGCCGGGCCTGCGGGCAGCGACAAGGGAACGGGCACATTTGCTCTACCCACTGAGCTACAGCCTTGCGGCTGGCGGGGCTCGAACCCGCGACACCATGTAGTACCCGTGGCATTCGCTGCCATCCCGCCAAGGCGGGGAAAACCTGCGACGACAAGGGATCGATGAAACGATGCACTCGCGTTCTGGTGGTTGAACCACGGCGCCCTTTTCGAGCACCGGCGGGGCTTGCACCCGCATCTCGAGCCTTGGATGTAGTTCCATCGGCATTCGTCGCAAAAAACCGCAAAACAGGTGGCGCGACAACAGTAGTGGCTGATAGCCGGATTCGAACCGGCAAGACCAGGATGTACAGCCACCGGCATTCGCGCCCTCACCGGCCCTGACAAAATCTGCTGGGACGTCTTTGGATGTAGTCACAGCGGCATTCAGGGCCAATGATCAAGAAACTTCTGTGTGCGCCGGCTACCCGGCGCATGCTCCGACTCAATGACCTGGCGCTCAGGGCGCCAGGGCCTCGATGGCTTTCACCCAGTGCTGGCCACCGTAGTTGCCGGCGATGAACTGCTCGATCACGTCGAACACCACATCGCTGAAGCCACCAACATTGAGGATGTCCTCACGGTCCGGGGCCTGGGTGGTGGCCCCGGGTTGCATATCGATGCACACCAGCCGGGCGTTGGGGTTGATCGCCTTGATCCGCTCCCACTGGCGCATGGTTTCAGTGGCCCCATGGCGCCGGGCGTCGATCCACGACTCGTTGTCCGAGACCAGGATCAGCGTGTCCAGCTTGAACCGCGCATTGGCCAGCTGCGCCAAGGGTGCCGAGCAGTTGGTCCCGCCGCCACCGATAGCCGCCAGCTTCTGGGCGTTGGTCATCACGCTGTCCCGGGGATTGAGGCGGATATCCACCACTTCCCGCTCGAACGGCATGACCCGCGCCGTCGGCCGCTTGCGCAGGACCGCCGCCGCCACCAGTGCCGCCACGTCGATGCAGCGCACCGCTGTGGTGGCGCCCTGGCGATGGCCAGTGACCGGACTGTGCATCGACCCCGAGACGTCCGGGCATACCACGACCGAACCGCTGAGCGCCGGCACGTTGGCCAGGGACAGCTCCAGGGCATCCTGCAGCGCTTCACGTACCCGCTGCGGCACCTCCTGCCCCGCCATGCGGTAGGCCGCCAGCAGCTGGTACGGGTAGACCCGGGCCTTGGCCACTTCCTCGGCATCCGCCAGGCGCGCCGCCACATACTCCGTGCAACCGCGCACCTGGAACGCACCGTGGCGAGTCAGGGTGTTGAGGTTCATGCGCAGCCCCTGCCAGCCCATGTTGCGAGCCTGGGCGGCCCATTGCTCGGCGCTCAGGGTCTCGTTGCCCAGCAACTGGAACGGTACATCCGGCACCTGGGTGCTGGCCCCGCTGCGAAACGCCAGCAGCTCGCGGGTCAGCCCGGGCAGCGCCTGGACATCCACCGGCTTGCCGATCAGCCAGGCGAAGAATGCTTCGCGCCAGGCCTCGCGGGGCTTGGGGTGGACCATCTTGACCACATCCGCCAGCGACGGCTGGTTGCCGATCGATGCCTGCAGCAGCTGGCGCTCGCTGGCGTTGTTCAGCCAGTCCTGTACCAGGCGCTTGGGTTGCGAGCCCAGGGACTTGCGACCGGTCACGCCGCTACGCAGGATCTGCACGTAGTTGCGCAGCATCTTGCCGTTGTCCACCACCTGGGCGAACAGCTCGGGCACCTGGACCGAACGTTGTGCGGTCAGCGCCGCCAGCAGCAGCGCCGGCATGTCCTTCATATGGCCTTGCTGGCGAGCGTAGCGAGCGGCCTGGGCCACGAAGCGGCTGTCGACTGCACCCACCAGTTGCAACACGGCTTCCAGCTGATCCTCGGGCGAGGTGTAGAAGGTCGAGTTCAGGCAACCGGTGACCGCCAGCTGGGCCAGGCGATGCTTGGCGTCATAGGCGTAGGCCGGGGCCTGGGAGGCATTGCGGGTGTCGCTCGCCGGGGCTTTTGCCTGTTGGGTGTTGAACAGCTGCTGGTTGGCCATCTTGGCGTCTCGCTGGTTGTCTTGTTCGTTGCCAGAGATATTGCAGCCACCGTGCCAGCTTTGAATTTTTTATTGAATAAATTTTTAATTTATTGATTTTAAACGTATTTATTTTTCATCTTGATTTCTTCGGTGATTTTTCACGACAAACACCCCTCTGATTTTATATCTTTATCTATCGCAATTTATCCAAGGATATAAAAATGTCGGGCAAGCCCACGGTCGCCATCGGTTTCGTCGGTGCCACCCTCGATCGCGTCGGCAAGGGCGCCAACCGTTGGAGCCACTGGCGCCCGAGCGTGGGCTTGTGCCAGCAGCAGGATGTGCTGATCCACCGCCTGGAACTGATCCATGGCGTCGACGCCCGGGACATCAGCCTCGCCGGGCGCATTGCCGACGACATCCGCCAGGTCTCCCCCGAGACCGAGGTGCGCCTGCACCCCATGGAGCTGAAGAACCCCTGGGACTTCGAGGAGGTGTATGGCGCCCTGCACGACTTCACCAGCGCCTACGCGTTCGACACCGAGCGCGAGGACTACCTGGTGCACATCACCACCGGGACCCACGTGGCGCAGATTTGCTGGTTCCTGTTGACCGAGGCCCGCTTCCTGCCGGCGCGGCTGATCCAGACCTCCCCAGCCCGGCGCCGCGATCCGGGCGAGCACGCCACCGGCACCCATGCACTGATCGACCTCGACCTGTCGCGCTATGACCGCATCGCCTCGCGCTTCGCCCACAAGCGCCTGGAGGGCCTGGCCTTTCTCAAGTCGGGGATCGCCACCCGCAACCTGGCCTTCAACCGCTCCATCGAACAGATCGAGCGAGTGGCGGTACGTTCCAGGGCCCCGATGCTGCTGATCGGCCCCACGGGGGCGGGCAAGTCGTTCCTGGCCCGGCGCATCTATGAACTCAAGCGTGGCCGGCACCAGGTCCAGGGGCGCTTTGTCGAGGTCAACTGCGCCACCCTGCGCGGCGACGGCGCCATGTCGGCGTTGTTCGGCCATACCAAGGGCGCCTTCACCGGCGCCCAGAATGCCCGCGACGGCCTACTGCGGGCGGCCCACGGCGGCATGTTGTTCCTCGATGAGATCGGCGAACTGGGGCTGGACGAACAGGCGATGCTGCTCAAGGCCATCGAGGAGAAACGCTTCTTCCCCATGGGGTCGGACCAGGAGGTGGAGAGCGACTTCCTGATCATCGCCGGCACCCACCGCGACCTGCGCGGCCGGGTCGCCCAGGGCCTGTTCCGCGAAGACCTGTACGCCCGGATCAACCTCTGGACCTTCAACCTGCCGGGGCTGGCGGGGCGTCGCGAAGACATCGAGCCCAACATCGATTTCGAGCTGGAACGCCATGCCCGGGAGCAAGGCCAACTGGTGCGCTTCAACCTCGAGGCCCGGCGGCGCTACCTGGCCTTCGCCAGCTCCAGCGAAGCGGCCTGGCTGGGCAACTTCCGCGAGCTGTCGGCGTCCATCACCCGCATGGCCACCCTGGCCGACAGCGGCCGGATCGACGAGGCCCTGGCCCAGGAAGAGATCCAGCGCCTGCGCCATGCCTGGGGCCTGGAACAGGTCGAGGACGAGGTGCAACTGTTGCTGGGTGCAGATGTGGAACTGGACCTGTTCGACCGCCTGCAACTCAAGGCGGTGATCGCCGAATGCCGGCGCGCCGACAGCCTGTCGGATGCCGGGCGGCGCCTGTTCGGGGTCTCGCGCCTGGGCAAGGCCAATCCCAACGACGCCGATCGCTTGCGCAAGTACCTGGCGCGCTTCGGCCTGGACTGGAAACAGATCACCAGTTGAGCATCGCGTAGCTGCCCATGAATGCCCGCTGCAGGCCCTGTGGGCCTTGGCGCAGCCTCGCAGGCTCGACAGCGGCTACAAGGGCTGCGCACGAGCGCGCAGCGGCCGCGATGCGGCAGGTCAGGCCAGCGTCGGCGCCGCCTGCGGCACGGCGAACACGCCGCTGGCCCGCGCCACTTCGCGCTCGCCAACACTCAGCACCACGGTGGCGAAGGCGATCTGCCGCCCGCGCCGGGAATGCTCCAGGCGCACCTCCAGCCACTCCCCCACCTGCACCGCGCCCAGGTAATCGAGGTTCATGCTGGCGGTGATCAGCGGCAATGGCGGCTCGCTGGCGAAGGCCATGGCGTAACCCATGCCGATGTCCGCCAGGGTCGCGATGATGCCGCCATGCACGATGCCGCGACCGTTGGCGTGCCGCGCATCGGCGCGCAGGCCCACGCGCAGCCCGCTGCCACTGCCGCAGCCATAGACCGGACCGATCAGCTCCAGCAACGGACTGCTGCGAGGCAAGGGACTGAAACCCTGGGGAACATCCGCTTCACTCATGACAGGCTCCTTGAGCACCAGCGCAGCACCATCGCTGCGTACTGCCACAGATGTAGCGTCAATCCGCGGAGCGGCCTATCAGTATCAATCCCGGAAATTGCCGCAAATAAGTCACAACGCCGTCGTGGCCGCCCCAGGAAGGACGGTAAGATGCGCGCCTGCGTTCCCAACGCAGTTTCAAGCACCCAAGGAGCTCCCATGCAACATCAGGACGACCACCCTAACCGCCCTCGCCGCCTGGCTTTTGCCTTGCTGGGCGCGCTGGCACTCAGCGCCTGCTCTCCCAGCGACCAGGACAGAAGCGCCGTGGCCCTTGGCGGCGCCCAGGGCCAGGCCGGCGCCCAGTTGGCCTACGAACATGAGCTGACCCTGTCACTGCCCTCGGAGCAGATCGGCCCGCGCCTGGTGCAAACCCGTGAAGCTTGCGAACAGGCGAAGTTCGGCGCGTGCAATATCCTGCGCCTGGAACAAGGCAAATACCGCGCCCAGGTGGTACTGCGGGTAGTGCCGAGCGGCGTCGAGCCCCTGGTCGAGCAGGCCGCCGCAGGCGCCGAGCTGGGCGAGCGCATCACCAGCGCCGAAGACCTGGCCGATGCCGTGGCCGACGTGCAGCGCCAGCAGCAACGGCTCAAGGCCCAGCAGCAGCGGCTGGACGAACTGGCCGCGCGCAAGGACATCAGCGTCGGCGACCTGATCGCCTTGAGCAAGGAACAAGCCGGCATCGAGAATGACCTGCAAGCCCTGGCCCAGACCGCCGCCGGCCAGCAACGGCGGTTGGACACCAACCGCCTGACCCTGAACTTCCAGCCCAGCGACAGCGGCCAGCGCAGCTCCAACCTCAAGCGCGCCTTCAGCAACCTGCTGGACAACCTGGCCGACGGTACCGCCGAGGCCCTGGAGAAAGGCAGCTACGTGCTGCCCTTCGTGATCCTCGCCTTCCCCCTGGCGCTGTTGTGGGTCTGGCTGTGGCGCAAGTTCGTCCGTCGCCGCCAGTAACCTCGCCTACGCCTGGGCCTGGAGCGCCAGTTGCAAGCGCTCCAGGCC
>NZ_JBYSWT010000053.1:0-27762 GCF_058781435.1 Pseudomonas sp. FW507-12TSA | reverse complement strand
GCATTGCCTTGGCCATGGCGCCAAGGCGCGGATCTGCTGGGGCGCACGCTCAAGAAGTGACGGTGGGGATGGGCGGGGAGGGGCAGGCAGGTGTTACGGCAAGTGGCACTGGCGGCAGCCGTGCCACGCAAAGGAGCATTCAGTGTGGCAGGTGTTCGTACAGGCTCTGGCACACCCCGTTGATATGGGTCTCGATCAACCGGGCGACGAGCTCGACATCCCGCGCGCGGCAGGCGGCGACGATATCCTTGTGCTCGTGGTCGGCCCGGTCCTTGCCCGCCGAGAGGCTCATCTGCATGCGCAGGTAGCGCTCGATCTTGTCGTGGATCGAACGAATGAGGTTGACCAGGAAGGGCCGCTGGGCCGGTTCATAGAGGCAGGCATGCAGCTCCCAGTTGAGCTCGGCCCAACGTCCGATATCGTCTTCGCCGACGAATTCGGCGCAGATGGCCTCGGCCCTGGCGAAGGTTTCCTCGGTCATGTTCGGCACGGCCAGGCGGATTGCCTTGACCTCCAGCAGCACCCGCACCTCGAACATTTGCGCCAGCTCGGGTTCGGAGATCCGGGTGACCAGGGCGCCACGATTGCGGTGGAAGTCCACCAGCCCTTCGGCTTCCAGGCGCTTGAGCGCTTCGCGAACCGGGATCTTGCTGACGTTGAACGCCTGGGCGATATCGTCCTGGCGAACGGGTTCGCCTTCGGCAAGCTGGCCGGAGATGATCGCTTCACGCAGGTGCTTGGCAATGATTTCCGAGGTCGAGGGCGTCACGCCCAGGTTCGGCGCTTTGTTGAAGGGAAGTGGCACGGAGGTTACCGAAAGCGGTTGAGGGTGCGGATATCTTATACGAAACCCCGGGGCCTGGAAAAACCGCACCATGCCAAGCCGCGACATCCGCCTGGACGCCAGCCCCCGGGCGTTTCTACACTGGGCGCCGACTGGGTTATGGAACATCGCCGATGAATCGCAATGAACTGCGCAAGGCCGACATCAACCTGATGGTGGTATTCGAGGCGCTGATGCTCGAACGCAACGTCACCCGGGTGGCGGAGAAGCTCTTTCTCGGCCAGCCCACCATCAGCTCCGCGCTCAATCGGCTGCGGGCGATGTTCAACGATCCGCTGTTCATTCGCGTCGGCCATCGGATGGAGCCCACTGCCCGTGCCGAGCAGCTGATCCAGCACTTGTCGCCGGCCCTGGACGCCCTGTCCTCGGCCCTGAGCCTGACCCATGATTTCGACCCCGCCAGCAGCACCATGACCTTTCGCATCGGCCTGTCCGATGACGTCGAGTTCGGCCTGTTGCCGCCCTTGCTGCGGGCCTTGCGCCAGGAGGCGCCGCAGGTGGTGGTCGTGGTCCAGCACGTGGACTACTGGCGGATTCCCGACCTGCTGGCCTCCGGCGATATCACCGTCGGCATCAGCCAGACCCGCGGCCTGCCGGCCAATGCCAAGCGCAAGTTGCTGCGCCATATCAACCCCAGCGTGCTGCGCGCCGATGCCAGCGACACGCCGATGAGCCTCGACGAATACTGCTCGCGGCCCCATGTGCTGGTGTCCCACACCGCCAATGTCGCCGGCTTCGCCGATGAGTGGCTGGCGGAGATCGGCCGCACCCGCCAGGTGGTGCTTTCGGTGCCGCAGTACAGTTCGCTGCCGGCGCTGCTGGCCGGGACCAAGCTGATCGCCAGCCTGCCGGACTACGCCGCCCAGGCCATGGCGACCACCGGGCAGTTGTACTGCGAACCGTTTCCGTTCAAGACCCCGACCCTGGACCTGTCCATGGTCTGGCTCAGTCACGTCGACACCGACCCCGCCGAACGCTGGCTGCGTTCGCGCCTGGAAGCCTTCATGAGCGAGCGCACGCCACTGCCGCTGGCTACCTGATCGGTGGTTCCCGCCGGGCCGCGCTGGCATTGTCGGCGGCACCTGCTTTGCTCAGTACAAACCCCGAGCAAATCCTCCACCGGCGGAGAGTGTCCATGATTCGATCCCGTTCCCTGCTGCGTGGTCGCGGCAGCCATGACAGCGGCAAGGTGGGCATGGTCGAGCTGTTTTTCGACCTGGTGTTCGTGTTCGCCGTGACCCAGTTGTCCCACGCGCTGCTGGCGCACCTGTCGCTGGCCGGCGTGCTGCAGGTGGCGTTGCTGATGGTGGCGGTGTGGTGGGTGTGGATCTTCACCTCGTGGATCACCAACTGGCTGGACCCGCAGACCCTGCCGATCCGCCTCGGGCTGTTCGTGTTGATGGTGGCCGGGTTGTTGCTGTCGTCCTCGATTCCCAAGGCTTTCGGTGACCGTGGCCTGCTGTTCGCCGCAGCCTATGTGTTCATGCAGGTGGGACGTACCGCCTACTCGCTGTGGGCGGTGCGTGGCGAGCCGCTGAACATGACCCGCAACTTCCAGCGCATCCTGCTGTGGTTGATGTTCTCCGGGGTGTTCTGGATCGCTGGCGGCCTGCTCCAGGGCCCGGGACGCCTGGCCTGCTGGACCCTGGCCCTGGGCATTGAGGTCTTGGCGCCATCGCTGTATTTCTGGGTACCGGGGCTTGGCCGCTCGACCCTGGAGGACTGGAATATCGAAGGCAACCACATGGCCGAGCGTTGCGCGCTGTTCGTGATCATCGCCCTGGGCGAATCGCTGCTGGTCACCGGCGCCACCTTCGCCGAACTGGCCACCACCGGCCCAGGCTTGCTAGGGTTCATCGTCGCGGTGCTGGGTAGCATCGGCATGTGGTGGGTGTACTTCGACAGCGGCGCCGAACGCGCCCATCACCGCATCGCCCATTCCACCGACCCCGGGCGCCAGGCGCGGATCGCCTATACCTACATTCACTTGCTGATCGTCGCCGGGATCATCGTCAGCGCGGTGGCCGACGAACTGGTGCTCATCCATCCGGATCACGCTCGCCAGGCGGGAATACTGGTGATCATCGGCGGACCCTGGTTGTTCCTGCTCGGTTGCGCCTTGTTCAAGTGGGTGATGAACGACCGGCCCTGGCCGCCGCTGTCGCACCTGGCGGGGTTGGCCGGCCTGACGCTGCTGTTGCCGGTGGCCTTGGGCCAGGTGTTTTCCGCCCTGGCGCTGGGCAGCCTGACCACCCTGGTGATGCTGTTGGTGGCGGCCTGGGAAACCCTGGCCCTGCGCGAGCGCGCAGCGGCAAGGCAATGACACCAATGGATGATTCAAGGCCCTCGGCGCTTGTGTAGTATTGAACGCCCTTTTTCCCTGAATGACCGGGAGCTTTGCCATGCCGCACCTGCATATGGAATACACCGCCAACCTGCCGCAACTGGATGCCGACAAGGCACTGCTGCGCTTGAACCATGCGCTGGTGGCGTCCGGGCAGTTCTCGGATGAGTTCGATATCAAGAGCCGGGCGGTGAAGGTCGAGGCGTTCCGGGTTGGCACCGGCCTTGGCGAGCGTGCCTTCGTCCACGTCAAGCTGGCGCTGCTCAGCGGCCGTTCGCCGGAAATCAAGAAGCAGTTGTCCGATAGCTTGCTGGTGGTGCTGCAAGACCTCGCGCCCTGGCCGGCAGAGCTGCAGGTCCAGCTGTGCGTGGAACTCCTGGATATCGACCGGGCCTCCTACACCAAGGCCGCCATCGGTCTCTGACCAAGGCTGCCAGCGCAGGCGCGTTGCCGGGTATTCAACAGGCGCCTGGCAGGCCCTTGAAAAACCTCGGCGAGGCAGCCAGCGCAAGGCAAGAACAGGCGAAAAAGCGCAGTTTACGAGTGGTCAATGAGCATTTTGACCGGGCTGGCGCACCAGTGTGTTTTTAACGCAGCGATGGCAACGCAGGTAGTTTTTCAACGGCCTGCTAGAGCAGGCCCGGTTCGGCGCAGACCTTGACCACCTGCTCGCGCAGCCAGGCCTGGGCGCTGTCCTGGTCACTGGCCTGGCTCCATTGCATGTCCAGGGTGAACCCCGGCAGGCCGGCGGGCGCCTCGCAGTGGTTGAACACCGCCTCGTTGGCCAGCAGGGCCTGGATGCGCCGGGGCAGGGTGAGGATGAAGTCGGTGCCGGTGATCATCTTCAGCGCCGCGCTGTAGCTGTTGGAGCGGGCGGCGATCTGGCGTTTCCGGGCCTGGCGGGCCAGCCAGCCATCCACCATGTTGCTGTCGGATGTCCAGGGCGTGGGGAACACATGACGTCGCTCGACGAACGACTGCAGGCTGAAACGCGCTTGCGTGGGCGGCGTCGCGCGTTTGTCGAAGACGCATACCAACTCGTCTTCCAGCAGCACCTGGGACTGGAGATCGGCGTGGCTGCGGTGGAAGTTGGGGCCGAAGCAGATCACCAGGTCGAGGCTGCCGTCGCGCAACTCGTCGACGGGAATGTCCGCTTCCAGCTTCTGCACGTTGACCGTCACCGGCAGGTCGGCGTAGTCGAAGCCCTTGAGCAGGCGCGGCAGGATCAACAGCTCGAAGTACTCGGGGGCGCAGAGGTTGAAGGTCACCGCCTGGTGGGTCGGATCGAAGGCCGGCACCCCGCTGTGGCACAGGTTGATGCTCTCCAGGATCCTCAGCACGTGGCTGTACATGCTGGTGGCCTTGTAGGTCGGACGCATGCCGGTGCGGGTGTGGATGAACAGTTCGTCCTGGAAGCCCGTGCGCAGTTTCTTCAGGCAGTAGCTGACGGTCGACTGGCTGACGCACAGGGTTTCCGAAACCCCGGTGACACTGCTTTGCTCATACACGGCAACGAAGACCATGAGGTCCTGCATGTCGAGTTTCCTGAGCACATTGCTGATGAGCATCCGTTCCATCCCGCTGGGCACCTGGCGCCGGTGGCGCACAAACCGGGTCGATGCTAGCGGAACGATCGTCCTAGTTAAATGCCCGGGGCGGGGAATCGCGGACAGCATCGGGACATAAATTTCCGATAATACGACTTGGTCATTCAGGCCCGCGAAACTGTCCCGTATTCAGGGGGGATTTGCCGCCATGGCCGGCTGCGGGCGACTGCTGCGCACCAGGCCGAACATGCCCAGCGCCACCAGCAGGGCGCCGAACATTTCCCCGAGGCGCGGTGCCTGGCCCAGCCATGACCAATGGAACAGGGTCAGGAACAGGGTGCTGAGATAGACATAGGAAATCACCGTGGAAGGGGCGATGACGCCGATGGCCCGGTGCAGCAGCCAGAAGGTCGCCAGGGTGGCGAACAGCGCCAGGTACAGCAGCCACGCCAGGTCGTGGCCGGTGAGCAATGCCGCGCTGCGCCAGCCGCCGCTGGCCAGGCAAGCGATGAACAGGAACAGCGAGCCGAACAGCATGTTCCAGAAGGTCATGGCCGCCGGGCTCCGGCCTTGCAGGGACCGGGCCTTGAAGCGCTGGCTCAGGGGCGGGTAGGCGGCCATGGCCAGGCAACCCAGGGCGTAGACCCCCACTGCGTACCACGACGGCCATTGGCCTGGCGCGCCGCCCTTGAGGATCAGCAGCAGCGCGCCAGCGGCGGCCGTCAGCATCGGCAGCAGCCTACGCTTGCGGCTGTCGCCGGGCAGCAGCCAGCCTTCGAACAACAGGGTCAGCAGCGGTACCAGGGTGTACAGGGTCCCGGTGTTGACCGCCGAGGTGTAGCGCAGCGCCTCGAACAGCGAACCGAAGTACAGCGCCAGCAACAGGCCCAGCACACCGTGGGCCGCCAGCCCGCAGAGGTTCGGCACGCAGAAGCCCTTGAACCACAGCAGGGGTACGAACAGCAGCGCCGAGAACAGCAAGCGCAAGGCGGTCAGCAGTACCGGGTCGATGGCTTGGCCGACCTGGGCGGCGGCGAAGAACGAGGCGGCGATCAACGCCGCCCAGAGCAGCATGCCGAGGTTGGCCTGGGTGAAGTTCACAGGGTTCATGCAGGCCTCCCGGGCCGGGGTACAAGGCGGTTCAACGAATGTGCCTGGTGTAGTGCCGGGGGTCGAAGCGCAGCACCATGAAGATCATCAGCAGCATCACTGCGCTCAGCGACCACCAGGCCCATTCGAAGCTGCCCAGCTGGTCGCGGATCAGGCCCGCCAGCAGTGGCGACAGCCCGGCGATCAGGTAGCCGATGCCTTGCACGAAGGCCGTCAGGCCGCCGGCGCGGCGCGGGTCGTGCAGATGGTCCAGGGACACGATCAGGCTCATGGGGAACAACCCGCCGATACCCAGGCCCAGCAGGCACGGCCAGAGCAGGCTCAGGTGCCGCGGACTGAGGATCAGCCCGCAGAAGCCGGCGATGACCAGCAGCAACAGCGCCACCAGGACCAGGCGCCGATCCTGGCTGCGGTTGGCGATGGCTGGGGTGATGAGCCCGGAGATCACCTCCATGGCAGTGAGCAAGCCCAGCAGCAGGCCGGCGCTCTGTTCGCTCCAGCCGTTCTCCACGTAGTAGGGCGCGAGCCAGGCCAGCACGCAGGTGTAGGAGGCGGTGCCGAGACCGAAGAACACCGCCAGCAACCAGGCCCGGCGATTACCGGCGAACGACTCGCGGCCACCGCTGGCACCCGGCAGGCTGGGCAGGGAGCGCCGCTGGGCATACCAGAACACCAGGGCCAGCAAGGCCAGGGCGGCCCAGATCGCCAGGGCCAGGCGCCAGCTGCCGCTCTGGTTCATCACCAGGGGGGCGAAGGAGGCGGCGATGGCCGCGCCGCCCATGATCGAGGTGACATACAGGCCCATGAACAGCGAGACATTGTCGGCGAAGCGCGACTTGATCAGCGCCGGCATCAGCGCCTGGATCAGGGCGATGCCGATACCGGCCAGCACGGCGCTGAGGATCAGCTGCGCCGCCGAATCCATGAACAATCGCGAGGCCGTGGCCAGGCCGATGATCAGCAACGACAAGACCACGGTGCGGTGTTCGCCCAGGCGCCGGGCGATGTCCATGCCGAAGAACATCGCCAGGCCCATGGCCATGACCGGCAGCATGGTCAGCAGCGAGGCCAGGCTGAAACTCAAGGGAATATCGCCACGAATGCCCGAGAGCAGCGGGCCGACGGCGGCCATCGACGGCCGCAGGTTGAGTGCCACCAGGACCACGCTGACCATCAGCCAGAGTGCGGGGCGGGAGGTTGCACGAACGCTTTCCATAACCAGACCTTCAATAAGCAGTGGGCTGATTAGGCGGTGCCGTGCGTGCCGGGGGCAAATCAGAAAGTTGGCCGCACTATTTAAAAATTAAATAAGACTCAAGCGGCAAGCCGCAAGCATGCGCTTGAGGCTTGCCGCTGCCCTTAGAACGGCTTGGTCGGCAGGTACTTGCCATCCAGGGTGATCACCGCGCGGGAGCCGCCTTCGGGGTCCTCGACCTTCTTGATGTCCAGCTTGAAGTTGATGGCGCTGATGATGCCGTCGCCGAACTGCTCGTGGACCAGGGCCTTGAGGGTCGAGCCGTAGACCTGGAGCATTTCATAGAAGCGGTACACGGTCGGGTCGGTGGGGATGCCACCAGGGATGCTGCCGCGCGAGGGAATGCTCTGCAGCAGGCGGCTGGCGTCCTGATCCAGGCCCAGTTTGTCGCACACCAGGTCGGCTGCGGTGGCCGGCAGGGCGTGCTGGCCCAGCAGGGCGGCGGTGACGAAGGCCAGGCTCAGGCCGGTGCCGTCGGTGAGGTCCTGCCAGGACAGGTTCTTGCGCGCCTTGGCATCGATGATGGTGTCGGCCAGGGCCAGGCGTGGGGCTTGGGCAAATTGGGATTGCAGCATGGGTGGATTCCTCTTGGGTGAGTGAAGGTTGCTGCTCAGGCAGCGGTCGAAGGGCGGCTGGCCAAGGCGCAGGTATGCGGGTGCTCGGCCAGGGAGACGAAGCGCCGGGTAGGGCCGTCGAGGGCGGCGATGGCGCCGCTCTCGATGTCGTAGACCCAGCCATGCAGGTTCAGCCGGCCCTGTTCCAGGGCCAAGGCCACCGAGGGGTGCGTCTTCAGGTTAGCCAACTGGGCGATGATGTTGTCCTGTACCAGGGCGTCCAGGTGTTCGGCGGGCGAGGCATGGCGCCGCGCGGCGTTGATCACCCGGGCCGATTCGGCGTGGCGCAGCCAGTTGGCCACGGCTGGCAGGTGGTCCAGGCATTTGCAGGTGGAGAGGGCGGTCATGGCGCCACAATCGGAGTGGCCGCAGATAACGATATCGCTCACCCCCAGTACCGCCACCGCGTATTCCACCGTGGCCGATACGCCGCCGGGCTCGGGGCCGTAGCTGGGCACGATGTTGCCGGCGTTACGGATCACGAACAGGTCGCCGGGCTCCTGCTGGGTCAGCAGTTCCGGTACCACCCGGCTGTCGGAGCACGTGACGAACAGCGTGCCGGGGCTCTGGGAGCTGGCCAGTTGCTTGAACAGTTCGCTGCGCTGGGGGAAGGCTTCGCGCTGGAACTTGAGGAAGCCGTCGATGATGTGCTGCATGGGGGTCTCCTTGCGTCGCTGATGGGGCAAGGATGGGAGTTTTCAGCTATAGCGTCCAAGATCGGTTTATTATGCTTTCCATAAGCCATACCTATAGTTGGAGCCATCATGCTCTTGCGTCATATCCGTTACCTGCTGGCCGTTGCCGAGCACAGCAACTTCACCCGCGCCGCCGAGGCGCTGCACGTGTCGCAGCCGACCTTGTCGCAACAGGTCAAGCAACTGGAGGAGTCACTGGGGGCGCCGTTGTTCGATCGTTCCGGGCGCAGCGTGCGCCTGACCGACGCTGGCCAGGCCTATGTCGCCTATGCCCGGCGTGCCCTGCAGGACCTGGAAGCCGCCCGGCGGGCCATGCATGACGTACAGGACCTGAGCCGCGGCTCGTTGCGCCTGGCCCTGACCCCGACCTTCACCGCCTACCTGGCCGGGCCTTTGCTCAGCCGCTTCAACCAGTGCTATCCGGGCATCCGCCTGAGCATCGAGGAAATGACCCAGGATCGCCTGGAGGCGGCCCTGGCCGAGGATCGCCTGGACCTGGGCATTGCCTTTGCCGGCGAACACCTGGCGGAAATCGAGCCCCAGGACCTGTTCAGCGAGACCCTGAGCCTGGTGGTCGGCCCGCAGTACCAGGCCAGGGAGCAAGAGCCGCTGGATGCCGCGGCGCTGGGGCGTCAATCGCTGGCGTTGCTCAGTGGCGACTTCGCCACCCGCCGCCATATCGACCTGTATTGTCGCCAGCAGGGCATTGCGCCATGCATTGCCATCGAGGCCAATTCGGTCAGTGCGCTGGTGGAGATCGTGCGTCGCGGGCAGCTGGTGACATTGTTGCCCAGTGCCATAGCCCGGGAACAACCGGGCTTGCGCGCGCTGGCCCTGGCCTCACCCCTGGCGCCGCGCAGCGTGGTGCTGCTGGGGCGCCGGGGTGCCTATCGCAGTGCGGCTTGCCAGGCCTTCCGGCAGTTGCTGGAGCAGGATTACGGCGCCGCCAACCACTGATTGACCACCTGGTCGTAGGCGCCGGTGGCCTTGCTCAGGTGCAGCCACTGGTCGACGTAGCTCTTCCAGGCCACATCGTCCCGGGGCAGGAGGAAGGCCTTCTCGCTGTACTGCAGGGCATGCTCGGGGTTGACCGCACACAGCCCCGGCTTGCGCCGCTGCTGGAAGCGCGCCTCCGAGGCATCGGTGATCATCACGTCGGCCTTGTGGCTGAGCAACTGGTCGAAGATCTTCACATTGTCGGCGAACAGGGTCAGGTTGGCGTTGGGCAGGCGCGTGCGGGCGAAGACCTCGTTGGTGCCTCCCGGGGGTTCGATCAGGCGCACCGAGGGCTGGTTGATCTGTTCCACCGTCTGGTAGCGCTTGAGATCCTGGCAGCGCACCAGGGGGATCTTGCCGTCGACGCCCAGGGGCTGGCTGAAGAAGGCCTTCTTCTGGCGCTCCAGGGACACCGAGACGCCGCCGACGGCGATGTCGCACTGCTGGCTCTGGAAGTCCGCCATCAGGCCCTTCCAGGTGGTGTTGACCCACTTCACCCGGACCCCGAGGCTCTGGGCCAGGGACTCGGCGAGGCTGATGTCGATGCCCTCGTAGTGCCCGTCGTCGCGCAGGTAGCTGTAGGGCTTGTAGTCGCCGGTGGTGCAGACCGTCAGGTGGCCGCTTTCCAGCACCTGGTCCAGGCGTGAGGTCGGCTCCTGGGCCAGGCAGAGGGCGGGGGCCGCGAGGCCCAACAGGGTACTGAGCAGAAGGCGCGGGAGCATCGAGTCGTTCCTTGAATGGCGGCAGGGCATAGTGCAGGAGCCATGTCGGGCCGGGCAAGGGCCCGGAACCCGGCGCACAACTGCGGCCAATGGCTGTTTGACCGGCTTTCGACCTTTTTTTCACGAATGGCTGGTTAACCTGTGGCCCAGGATCACCACCAGAGCTCACCCGTCATGTCGTCCCACCCCCCACCGTCCATCGAGCTGGAGTTCGCTCGGCGCTACGACCAGGAGCACGCGCGCGTCTGCCGTGAACCTCGTCCTACCGGGATGGGCACGCGCCTCGGGTTGTGGCGCATGGCGCACCTGGTACGCCATGCGCTGAAGGTCGCCGGCGAACCGGGGCTGATCCTCGACGTGGCCTGCGGCGCCGGGCGCTACTGGCCGTTGCTGGCCGAGCATGGCAACCGGGTGATCCTCGCGGCGGATCCATCCCAGGACATGCTGAATCATGCCCAGACCCATCATCCGGCCGGCCTGATGAAGCGGGTCAAGACCTTCCACAGCTCGGCGTTCGATATCGGGCTGTCGGCCAACGCGGTGGACAGCATCATCTGCATGCAGTTGTTCGCCCACATCCTCCATGGCGAAGATCGCCTGGCCCTGCTGCGCGAATTCCACCGGGTCAGCCGTGACTCGGTGATCGTCGCCGCCCGGGTCGAATTCTTCCTCAAGGCCTGGCGGCCAGCGGTGCAAACGGGCCTGCCAGTGACCGACAAGGCGCAGCTGGAAAAAGAGTTCGCCGAGGCTGGATTCGAGATCCTCAGCCACCAGGACTTGCTGCCTGGTTGCGCACCTTCACGGGTCTACGTGCTGAGAAAACAGGGTTAGTCCCGGCTCTCGGACTATTCTTGCTCTCCGGCAGCAGATTTCGCGCTTGCTCTTATCGGGTCAATGCTCGGAAATCGCCGGGGGCGATATATACTGCGCGCCATTCTTCAAGGGAGAGCCGTGTGGCCATCGATATTCACTGGATTCGCGACAACGATAGCCTCGGTCAGCTTTGCGCCGAATGGCAGCAATTGCCCTTCGTCGCCCTCGACACCGAATTCATGCGGGTCGACACTTTCTACCCCATCGCCGGCCTGTTGCAGGTAGGCGATGGGCAGCGCGCCTACCTGATTGACCCTTTGACCATCGACAACTGGCAACCCCTGGCCGAATTGCTGGAGAACCCGGCGGTGGTCAAGGTGGTGCATGCCTGCAGCGAGGACCTGGAAGTCCTGTTGCGTCTGACCGGCAGCCTGCCCGCGCCGTTGTTCGATACGCAACTGGCGGCCGCCTACCTGAACCTGGGGTTCTCCATGGGCTACTCGCGCCTGGTGCAGGAAGTCCTGGGCATCGAATTGCCCAAGGGCGAGACCCGCTCCGATTGGCTGCAGCGCCCGCTGTCGGAAACCCAGGTCAGCTACGCCGCCGAGGATGCCTTGCACCTGGCCCAGGTGTTCAGCCAACTGCGTCCGAAGCTGTCCGAGGACAAGTATCGCTGGGTGCTCGAGGACGGCGCCGAACTGGTGGCCAACCTGCGCCGCGAAGTGGACCCCAACGAGGTCTACCGCGATGCCAAGCTGGCCTGGAAGCTGTCCCGCGCCCAACTGGCGGTACTGCGCGAGCTGTGTGCCTGGCGCGAGCGGGAAGCCCGCGCCCGTGACCTGCCACGCAACCGTATCGTGCGTGAGCATGCGCTCTGGCCCCTGGCCAGGACCCAGCCCGATACCCTGTCGGCGCTGGCCAAGATCGAAGACATGCATCCGCGCACCGTGCGCCAGGATGGCGAGTTCCTTCTCGACCTGATCAAGCGCAGCGCCAAGCTGGGCCCGGAGCACTGGCCGCCGGCCCTGCCCGAGCCATTGCCGATCGAAGCCTCGGCCCTGCTCAAGCGCCTCAAGGCCGTGGGCCAGGCCGAAGCCGAGCGCCTGGGCATCGCCCCGGAGCTGATGCTGCGCAAGAAAACCCTGGAGAGCCTGCTCAAGAGCGGCTTCCCCAGCGGACCCTACCAATTGCCCGATTCGCTGCGTGGCTGGCGCCGCGAATTGATGGGCCAGGCGCTGCTGGATAGCCTGGCCACCGCCGGAGAACAGCCTTGAAACGTATCTGCTCCATCTACAGAAGTCCGCGCAAGAACGAGATGTACCTCTATGTGCTCAAGAGCGAAGCACTGGAGCGCGTGCCGGAAACCCTGCTGGCGGCTTTCGGCAAGCCGCAGCATGCCTTCGACCTGGTATTGACCCCGGAGCGCCAGCTGGCCCGGGAAGACATCCAGAAGGTGCTGGAGAACCTCGACAAGCAGGGATATCACCTGCAGATGCCACCGGCGGAAGACGAGTACATCGAGCACTTGCCCGAAGAGCTGCTGCGCCGCAATGATCCGGTCTGACTCCTAGGCGCTCGATCCCGGGCGCTTTCCCTGTGCACCTGACTGACCTGGCCGCCGCCTGGAACGATGGAGCGATACTCCGTCGGCGGTGGCCTGTACCGTTTTTTAAGGTTTGAACCATGCGCGTTCTGATTGCCGAACACGATCACGCTGTTTATGCCCGCCTGTTGCGTCAGGCGGCCCCGGACCTGGATGTGCTGACCAGCGGCGATTCCGCCGAGCTGGCTCGCCTGGCGGTGGACTGCCCGGTATGGCTGGGCCAGCCGGACCTGCTGGCGACCCTGCTGCGCCAGGGGCACAAGCCCCAGTGGCTGCAATCGACCTGGGCCGGCATCACGCCGCTGCTGGCCGACGGATTGCCCCGGCATTACCGGCTGACCCGGGCGGTGGGGATCTTTGGTCAGGTGATGGCCGAGTACGTGCTGACCTACATCCTGGGCCATGAGCGTGAAGTGCTGGCGCGGCTGGTCAGCCAGGTGGAACGCAAGTGGGACAACCGCCTGGGCCAGAGCCTGGTGGGGCGCAAGGTACTGATCGTCGGGACTGGCGATATCGGCCAGAGCGTGGCGCAGTTCCTAGTGCCGTTCGGGGTCAAGCTGTATGGCATCGCCAGCCGGCCCCGGGAGCAGGCGCCCTTCGTCGAAGTGGCCGGCCTGGAGGACCTGGGACGCTTGGTGGGGGAGGTGGATTACGTGGTCAACCTGCTGCCCAACACCCCGAGCACCCACGACCTGTACGACGCGGCGCTGTTCAAGCAGTTCAAGTCCACCGGGCTGTTCATCAACGTCGGCCGCGGGGTCTCGGTGGTCGACGCGGACCTGGTGCAGGCTCTAAAGGATGGCCATCTGGCGGGCGCGGTGATCGATGTCTGCCGCCAGGAACCGCTGCCACAGCGGCATCCGTTCTGGACCGCCTGGGGCTTGCTGCTCACCGGCCACAGTTCCGCCCCCACCTCGCCGGAGCTGATGGTGCAACTGTTCGTGGAAAACCTGCGGGCCTACCAGGCCAAGCAGCCCCTGCGCGGCGAAGTGGACTTCGCCCGGGGCTACTAGGACGCCGGAGTGGCAAGCTTGAGGCTTGAGGCTTGAGGCTTTAGAGGTTGAAGTCGCCTTCGGCTACGGTTTCGCTCAGCGGGCGACGCGGGCTCGGTACTTCGCGGGCCTGCAGGTACTCGGCCAGGGTCGACTTGTCGCCCAGCTTGCCCACCGCGACGGCGGCGTGCAGCGCATAGCCATCGGGAATCTTCAGCTCCTTGCGGGTCAGTTCCTGGTCGAAACCAGCCATGCCGTGGGTGTGCCAGCCACTGAGGCTGGCCTGCAGCGCCAGGTGGCCCCAGGCCGATCCGGTGTCGAAGGTGTGCCACAGGGCCGGGGTTTCCTCGCTGGCGCCAGGGGCGGCGAAGGTGGTCTTGGAGATCACGATCACCAGCGCCGAGGCGTGTTGTGCCCAGCCGCGGTTGAACTCGTTGAGCAGGCCCAGGAAGCGCTCCCAGTTCGGCGTGTCTCGCCGGGCATAGAGAAAGCGCCAGGGTTGCGAGTTGTAGGCCGAAGGCGCCCAGCGTGCGGCTTCGAAGAAACTCAGCAGGGTTTTCTCAGGGATGGTTTCTGCGGTGAAGGCTCGTGGCGACCAGCGCTCGGTGAATTGCGGGTGGATGGCGTGGTCGGCAACGCGAGGATTGGCGCTCATGCAAAGACTCCATACAACGTTGGGAAAATGGAATAACCGGCAGGCGCAGTTGGCTGGGCGCAGAGGCTTTCCTGACCCCGTGGGGTGCGCCGGATACAACGCGGTGAGCGTGGATGGCATCCGGGGCGAGGGTCGGTTCGGAAAGCAAAGCTACTGTGCCCATTGGCGGCTGGCAAGCTCCGGGCTACCGACAGTCGCCAGTGCTTGGCCCGCCGGGCCTTCGGCACTAGACTGGCGGCCTTTTCACCCTCGGATACTGATGCTTGAGCCATGGCCGCCAAAGTCGAACCTTTCTGGATACGCAAGACCCTCGAACAACTCGACCAGGAGGAATGGGAGTCGTTGTGCGATGGCTGCGGCCTGTGCTGCCTGCAAAAGCTCGAGGATGAGGACGACAACAGCGTCTACTACACGCGTATCGCCTGCAAGCTGCTGGACCTCAAGACCTGCCAGTGCACCGACTACCCCAACCGCCGCGAGTCGGTGCCCGACTGCATCCAGCTGACCCCGGGCAAGGCCGACGAGTTCAAGTGGCTGCCGCCCACCTGCGGCTACCGCCTGGTAAGCGAAGGCAAGGACCTGCCGCTCTGGCATCACCTGGTGTGCGGCGATCGCGATGCGGTGCACCACGAGCGGATTTCTCAATCCGGACGCATGCTCGCCGAGGGCAGCGTTGCGGAAGATGATTGGGAAGACCATCTGATTTTCCGCGCGGGCTGAGCTTGCCCGGCCGCCTTTCAAGGCCGCATGGGCTGGGTGCATGGCTCGCAGACAGGATCTCAAGCAAGGAGTGTGTATGAGGGTGGGGGCGAAGCTGGCGCTGGCCTGGGTGCTGCTGGGATTGAGCGCAGCGGCTGTCGCGGCGAAGAAGGTCGATCTGGATTATCACGTGCGGTTCCTGTCCCAGGGCGACCAGGCTGAAGTGCGCCTGAGCCTGGCTGACGGCGCGGCGCTGCGCAGCCTGGACTTCGACCTGGGCAAGGACGGCGACTACAGCGACTTCAAGGCCGATGGCCAATGGCAGGCCGCCACCACCGAGGCGGGTGGCCGACGTGGCACCTGGCGCCCGGCCGGCGGCAAGGCCAGCCTGAGCTATCGGGTACGCCTGAGCCACAGCCCGAAGAAGGGCAGCTACGACAGCCGCAGCACCGCCAACTGGGCCTTGTTGCGCGGCGAGACGCTGGTGCCGCCGGCCCGGCTCGACCAGCAAGATGGCGTCGAGCTGGTGGCGCGCCTGGACTTCGAACTGCCCAGCGGCTGGAAGAGCGTCGAGACCGCCTGGCCACGTATCGGCAAGCACCGCTTTCGCATCGATAACCCCGAACGCCTGTTCGATCGCCCCACCGGCTGGATGCTCGCCGGTAACCTGGGCAGCCGCCGCACCCGCCTGGGCGCTACGGAAGTCAGCGTGGTGTCGCCCCTGGGCCAGGGGATGCGGCGCATGGATGTTTTGACCCTGCTGACCTTCGTCTGGCCCCAGGTGCAAGCGGTGTTTCCACGCCAGCCGGGCAAGCTGCTGATCGTCGGCGCCGCCGATCCGATGTGGCGCGGCAGCCTCGCCGGTCGCGATTCGTTGTACCTGCATAGCCGCCTGCCGCTGGTCAGCGAGAGCGGTGCCAGTCCGTTGCTGCGCGAGTTGGTGCAATCCTTGGGGCGCATCAACGATAGCCAGCACAGCGACTGGATCAGCGAAGGCCTGGCCGAGTACTACGCCATCGAGCTGCTGCGCCGGGCCGGTGGCATCAGCGACGAGCGCTACCAAGTACTGCACAAGCGCCTGGTGCGGGACGGCCAGGGCGTCAGCAGTTTGCGCGGCGAGCAAGTGAATGCAGCGACCGTGGCCCGAGCCGTGCTGCTGTTACAGGAACTGGACCGGGAGATTCGCCTGAAGACCCGCAACAAGCGCTCGCTGGACGATGTGCTGCAAGGGGCGATGCGCCTGGAGCGCGTCACTACCGCTGAGTTCATCCAGCTGGGCGAGAGCGTGCTGGGCGGATCGTCCCAGGTGCTGGACAGCCCGCTGCTGCGCTGAGTCGCCCGCTCAGACCTTGGTTTCGGGCGCCTTGGCCGCTTCCTCGACCGTCTTGGCGGTGCGTTCCACGACATCGGCGTTGGCCTTGAGATCGCGCAACTGCGCCCCGGCGCGCTCGATCCTGCTTCGCACGTCCTGCATGTCCCGGCGGCTCTTTTCCAGCAGGCTCTTGGCCGAGCTGTGTCCGGTGATGCCGCGGGCCAGGGCCACGCCGCCGATCGCCATCTGCACCAGGCCGAACACGCCGCCCCGGCGCAGGCCCTTGCCCATCATCACCACGCCGCCGGCCAGCGAGCCGATGCGTTCCCAGCCCTGGACGTTCTGCTGTGGATGGCTCTGGAACGGGGTCGACTCGATGGATTGCAGCTGTTTGCGCTCGCTCATGATCAGTCTCCTTGGGGAGGTGGGGGATATAGAGCTGACTGCACCGGGACCTTGCCGGTTCCCGGAGATTAGGCGCAGGTGATTCAGAACTTGGGGCCGGAGCGGGTGTTGTTGCCCTTGGCCAGGCGATCGTAGAGCACCACGTTGACCGTCGCCGCGAGGTTCATGCAGCCGTTGGTGGGGATGTAGATCACGTCTTCGCACCAGTCGCGGATCTCCTTGTCCAGGGAGCCGTCTTCCGGGCCGAAGATGTACAGGGCGCGGTCCGGGTGAGTGTACTCGGGCAACGGGCGAGCGCCCTCAACAAGTTCTACCGCGACCGGGATGCAGCCCAGGGGAAGGATCTTCTTCAGGTCGTCGATGCCGATCAGCGGAATGTCCTGGTGGACCTTCTTGGTATCGGTGACGAAGTCGCGGGCACGCTCATAGCGCTTGCCGGTGTAGAACACCGAGGCGACGCCATAGCAGCCGGCGGCGCGCATCACCGAACCGACGTTCTCCGGCGACTTGGGGTTATACAAACCGATGCAGCTGTACCTTTTGTTTGCCACGAGCGGGAAGCCTTGGAGAAAAAAAGCGCGATTATACGGGGATTGTCCCAGGGCCGGGGGGGCTTGTTGTGGCGAGGGAGCTTGCTCGCGCTGGCGTGCGCAGCACGCCAGGCAGCGGTCGATGCGGTGTAGCAGGCCGGCCGGGGACATAGGCTTTATGGCTGCCTTGCAGTCGAACGGGAGCAAGCTCCCTCGCCACAAGGTGCCCGGCCGCCGGCGCTTACTCCGGGTCTTTGTTCATCAGTCCGGCCAGGGCAGCGAAGGGGTTGTGGGTCGCCTTGGCGACCTTCGGCGTGCTCAGGGAGCCTTCGCCGAAGTACTGCTGGTCGGTGTAGCGCGAGTGCTCGTTGTCATGGCAGTACAGGCACAATAGCTCCCAGTTGGAACCGTCCTGGGGGTTGTTGTCGTGGTTGTGGTCGCGGTGGTGCACGGTCAGCTCGCTCAGGCGCTTGCCGGAGAATTCCCGGGCGCAGCGACCACAGACGTGCGGGTACATTTTCAACGCCTTGTCGCGATAGCCCATTTCCCGATCGCGCTGGGCATCGGCAAGGATACGATCCAGCTTGGACGGGCTGGACGAAGGAGTGGACGAACTCATGGGTTCACCTTTGTAGAAGGACTAATGACGGTAATGGACAAAGTTTAGCTCAGGTCTTGAGCTTCTCGGCAATCCAGATGGTGTGCCGGGTACCGCGATTGCCATGGGCGAAGACCTGTACTTCCTCGGCCTTGAAGCCGGCCTTGCGCAGGCGCTCGGAGAACTGCCGGTCGGCGCTGGCCGACCACACCGCAAGAATGCCCTTGGGCCGCAGGGCTCGGGCGCAGGCAGCCAGGCCGGCGCTGGAGTAGAGCCAGCTGTTGGCTTTCTGGGTCAAGCCTTCGGGGCCGTTGTCGACGTCTAGCATGATCGCGTCGAAACCCTGGGGCTCGGCCTGCAGGACCTTGGCCACGTCCTCCAGGCGGATCACCGTGCGTGGGTCCAGCAGCGGCCGGCCGGACTTTTCGCCGAGCGGGCCACGGTTCCATTCCACCACCCCGGGCACCAGTTCGGCGACCACCACTTCGGCGCTCTTGCCCAGGTGCTTGAGAGCCGCGGCCAGGGTGAAGCCCATGCCCAGGCCGCCGATCAGCACTCGCGAATCAGGGCGTCCGGCGACCTTGCTGCAAGGGATCTGTGCCAGGGCATCTTCGGAGCCGTGCATGCGCGTGTTCATCAATTGGCCGCCGTCGCCGCCCTGGATCTTGATGACGAAATCCTCACCGTATTCGAACAGGCACAAGGCACCGCCGTTTTCAGGAATCGCAGTAGTGTCCAGCAGTACGAAACGTTTCATGGAGATCTCATTGAGGAAGGCAAAACGCCCCGGTTGGGAGTAGCCTGACGCCAGACAATAGCAATGGAGCCATTGATGAAGCGCACTATTCTAACGGTGATCGCCCAAGCGGCGCTCGCCCTCACCGCTACCCTGGCGCTCAGTGCTGGCCCGGCTTTGGCCGACGAGCCGCAAAGCGCCCCGGTGGTCACGCCGACGCCGACCCTGGGCTCGCCGGGAACCGCCACACCGACCCCCTATCCGCAAGTGACTCCGCCCAGCACGCCGAAAGCCGGCAGCAATGGCAGCGCGCCGTTGCTGCCACCCATCGACATGCCCAAGCCGCCCAAGGACCAGACCCTGCCAGGGCTGGAACAGAACGACAGCAAGAGCGGGCACTAGGTCCCCGGGTTTCGTGGTTCAGATCTGCTGCGCGAGCAACTGGCCGTCGGCCATGCGCAGGCGCCTGGACAGCGACACGGCCAGGGCGCGGATGATCTTGGCGGCGATCTTCGGCGCGTCGTTGAGCATCTTCTCCAGGGAGTCCTTGCCCAGGTTGAGCAGTTGGCAATCACTGGCGGCCACGCAAGTGGCCGAGCGCCGCTCGCCATCGAGCACCGCCATTTCGCCAAAGGCGCGCCCGCTGCGCAGGGTGGCGACGCTGACGAGCTGGCCATCATGGCCGCGCTTCTGCACCGCCACCTGGCCACTGTGGATGATGCACATGAAGCTGCCGGCATCGCCCTCATGAAAGATCACATCGCCCTGGGCGATGCTGTTGATGCTGAAGTAGCCGGCGGCGGCGTTGAAGTCGGCGGGCAGCAACTGGTCGAACAGGCCGCAGTCCATCAGCCAGTCGCGGATTTCATTGTTCAGGAGAGTGGGTTCGGACATGGGTCTTTTTCTTGTGTCTGTGGCTCGGGCCCGGATCGGCGGCGGTCCTGGGTTAAGACAGGACCGCCGCCGGGAGTTCCTCAGCCCAGGCCCAGAATGTTCAGGACAAAGGCATATTCGAGGGCTACGTCACGCAATCCCTGGTAGCGCCCGCTCATGCCGCCATGGCCGGCGCCCAGTTCGGTCTTGAGCAACAGCAGGTTGTCGTCGGTCTTGGTGGCGCGCAGCCTGGCCACCCACTTGGCCGCTTCCCAGTACTGCACGCGGCTGTCGTTGTAGCCGGCGATCACCAGGGTGGCCGGGTACGCCTGGGCCCGGACGTTCTCGTAGGGGGCGTAGGCCTTGAGCCGGGCATGCACCTGCGGCTCCTCGGGGTTGCCCCATTCGTCGTACTCGGTGACGGTCAGCGGCAGTTCCGGGTCGAGCATGGTGTTGAGCACGTCGACGAACGGCACTTCGGCAATGGCCACCTGGAACAGCTCGGGGCGCTGGTTGAGCACCGCGCCGATCAACAGGCCGCCGGCACTGCCGCCGCTGATGGCCAGTTGGCCGGAGGTGGTCAGGCCCTGGGCGACCAGGTGCTCGGCACAGGCGATGAAGTCGTCGAAGGTGTTCTGCTTGTGCTCCTGCTTGCCGGCGCGGTACCAGGCCTCGCCCAGTTCACCGCCACCGCGCACGTGGGCGATGGCGAAGGCCACGCCGCGATCGAGCAGGCTCAGGCGGGCATGGGAGAACCAGGGGTCGAGGCTCGCGCCATAGGCACCGTAGCCGTACAGGTAGAGGGGCGTGGGCTGGCCCAGGTACTCGCGCTTGATCACCAGGCTGATGGGCACCTGGGTGCCATCGGCGGCGGTGGCCCACAAGCGCTGGCTGACGTAGGCGTCGGCATCGAACTCGCCCAGCACCGGAGTCTGCTTGAGGACTTGCTGCTGGCCGTCGGCCAGTTGCAGCTGGCGTATCTGGGCCGGGCGGTTGAGGGCTTCGTAGCGCAGGCGGATACGCTCGCTGCCGAACTCCAGGCTGTTCTGCACATGCAGGCTGTAGGCTGCATCCGGCAATTGCACGCGGTAGCCGGGCAGGCCTTGGGGGCGCACTTCGATGATCGGCAGGCCGCCTTCACGCAGGCTCAGGGTCATGGCCCCGGCATTGAGGGTCACGCCGTCGAGCATCACTTCGGGATCGTGCGGCACCAGCAGTTGCCAGGTGTCCTGGGTGGGGACGCCGCCGGTGTCCTGTGCCTGGTAGAGGGCGAAGTTGATGCCATCGCGGTTGCTGCGGATGAACCAGGTCCACTGGCCATCGAGCAGGCCGTGGTCGACATCGTATTCATGGTCTTCGGTGCGCGGCGCGACGCAGGTGAACGGCAGGTGCGGCTGATCGGCGTCCAGGACCCAGGTTTCGCTGGTGGTCTTGCTACCCATGGATAGCAGCAACTGGCGTTCGGAACTGGCGCGGTAGCAATGCAGGAAAAAGCGCCCGTCGGGTTCGTGGAATACCTGCTCAGCGGCGCTGTCGCCTAGGCGGTAGCGCAACAGCTTGTGCGGGCGATGGGTCTCGTCCAGCTCGCCGAAGAACAGGGTCTGGCTGTCGTTGGCCCAGGTCATGCTGCCGTCGCATTGCTCGAATGGCAGTTCGCTGACCTGGTCGTTGGCCAGTTCCTTGACGAACAGGCTGTAGATTTCCTCGCCGCTGGTGTCGAGGCTGTAGGCCAGGCGCTGGTGGTCGGGGCTGATGCTGAACGCACCCAGGGCGAAGAACCCGCCGTTGGCCAGGACGTTCGGGTCCAGCAGCAGCTGCTCACGGCTTTCGTCCACCGCCAGGCTGTCGTCCGCCGGGCGTGGGCAGCGGTAGTGGCGTGGATACTCGTCGCCGGCGGTGGTTCGGGTGTAGTACAGGTACGGTCCCCAGGGCGAGGGCAGGGACAGGTCGGTCTCGAGGATCCGGCCCTTGATCTCCTGGAACAGCGCTTCGCGCAGGGGCGCCTGGCGGGCCAGTTGCTGTTCCTGGTAGCTGTTCTCCGCCTTCAGGTAGTCGAGCACCGCGTCGGTGTCGCGCTCCTGCAGCCAGGCATACGGGTCAGCGCCATCGGCCTTGTGGGCGATCGGGGCGTTGGTGTCATGGGCGGGTAGGGGCATGGGAGGCTCTCGGACGATGACAAATGAGGGCTTGGCAGACGGCGGTGCAGCCTGACACGGGAAAAGTCGTTATCATAAGCGCCTCTTTGCCTGCCTTGCCACGGACACCATGACCGAGAACGACTATCTGATCGCCTGGGGGTGCTACGCCTTCGCCGCCTTGGGCTGCCTGCTGGTGTGGATGCGCCTGACCCGCTGGATGTGGCGCTGGTTGCGCGAGCCGCTGCGCGTGCTGGTGGCGGTGCTGCTGTTCAGCCCGACCATCATCGACCCGGTCAAGGACAAGCTCGCTCCAGCCGTGGCCATCACCGCCCTGGACGTTGCCTTCAAGGTGGGTAACAACGCCTGGCGCGCGGTATCCGACCTGTTCATGTACGGCATGATCGCCTTCGGCGTGTACCTGCTGTTCGTGCTGATCCGCTGGCCCATCGAACGCGCCGCCCGGGAGCGCCGGCAACGCAACGAAGCGGCGAAAGCCGCGGCCAAGGCCGCCGAGGTCGAAGATGACCAGCCCTTTGGCAGCGCCGGCAACGACCGCTACGGCCGCCCGTCCGTGGGTGGCGCGCGGGTCGAGCCACGCCTGTAACCCCGTTTCCGGCACTGCAGCGAGAGTCCGAGCATGTGTGAATTGTTGGGCATGAGCGCCAATGTACCGACCGATATCGTCTTCAGCTTCACCGGGCTGATGCAGCGTGGCGGCCGGACCGGCCCCCACCGCGACGGCTGGGGCATCGCCTTCTACGAAGGCCGCGGCCTGCGCCTGTTCCAGGATCCGGCCGCGAGCAGCGAATCGGAAGTGGCCAACCTGGTGCAGCGCTACCCGATCAAGAGCGAAGTGGTAATCGGCCACATCCGCCAGGCCAACGTCGGCAAGGTCTGCCTGGCCAATACCCATCCTTTCGTCCGCGAGCTGTGGGGCCGCAACTGGTGCTTCGCGCACAACGGCCAGCTGGCGGATTTCCACCCCGAGGCCGGTTTCTACCGGGCCGTGGGCGACACTGACAGCGAGGCGGCGTTCTGCGACCTGCTCAACCGGGTCCGCACGGCTTTTCCCGAGCCGGTGGAGATCGAGCGATTGTTGCCGATACTGATCCAGGCGTGCGGCGAGTACCGCGGCAAGGGCGTGTTCAATGCCCTGCTCAGCGATGGTGACTGGCTGTTCTGCTTCTGCTCCACCAAGCTGGCGCAGATCACCCGGCGCGCACCGTTCGGCCCGGCTCGCTTGAAGGATGTCGATGTGATCGTCGACTTCCAGGCCGAGACCACCCCTGACGACGTGGTCACGGTGATCGCCACCGAACCCTTGACCGAAAACGAAACCTGGACCCGCTACCAGCCGGGACAGTGGAGCCTGTGGCGGCGCGGCGAATGCGTCAGCCAGGGCCAGACCGAATAAGGACATCCCTATGTTGCTCAGTTATCTGCGTCTGGTGCTGTTCGCCGCCGGTCTGTTGATCGGTGTGCAGGTGCCAGGTTTCATCAACGATTACGCCAAGCGTGTCGAAGCCCACCTGATCGAGTCGCAGAACAGCCTGCAGGGCTTCCAGGCCACGGCGCAGCAGTTCTTCAAGGGCGACCTGAACGCCCTGGTGGCCCATTACCGGGCCAGCGACGACCCGGTGTTTCGTAGCGATGCCCAGAGCCTGAGCGCCTTGCTCGGCCGCCAGCAGGCCCTGGACAAGCAGTACCAGGCGATGCAAGGCCCCTGGTACATCCGCTTGCTGCAAGTGGTACTGGCGGCCGACCCCGCGATCCGCCAGGAAACCTGGGATGGCTACAGCTACCAGATCCTGTTGACCCCGGAGGCGATGTCCTGGGCCATGGGCGGCGCCATGTTGCTGTCCTTCGGCCTGGAATGCCTGTATCGGCTGATCGACTGGGTCGTGCTCGGCGGTCGCCGCCAGCGCCAGAGCCGGCCTATCGAAGAGCGCGACCTCAAGGGCCTCTGAGTCCGCGTCGCTGCGCCTACGGGGACGGCGCCAGGAGCAGGTGCTCCTGGCCGACCTGCTGGGCGTAGCGCTGTACCACGCGCTGGCACAGCTGCACGATGTCTTCCACCAGTTCCACCCCCACTCGCCACGACACCACCACCTGCAGGTTCGGCGGGCGCTGCTCGATGTCCAGCAGCGTCAGCTCGCCACGGGCCAGTTCCTCGCGCACCAGGACCGGCGGCAAGGCGCCGATGCCGAAGCCGTCACGCAGCAGCCGAGTGATGGCCGATACCGAATTGACGCAGTTCAGGCGCGGTGCCAGTACGCCGTTGGCCTGCATCAGGCTCAGGATCTGTTGGTGGGGCAGGGAGTTCTTCGAGTAGGTGACGATCCGCTCCCGGGCCAGCTCCACCAGCGAGCCGTAGTGGCGGTTGTAGATCGAGTTGCTGGCGGCGACCCAGCACACCGGATAGCTGGCCAGTTCCAGGCTGCGGATGCTTTCCTGGCGCAGCAGGTCGGTTTGCAGCACCAGGTCGAGAAAGCCTCTTTGCAACTGCTCGCACAGGTTCAGCGAGGTGTCGGCCACCAGCTCGATTTCCACCTGGGGATAGTGATCCATCAGCTGTGCCACCAGGGGGCTGAGCCAGGTGTGGATCACCGTATCCATGACTCCGATGCGCAGCCGTCCGACCTTGCTTGAGGGCGCTTCGATCGATTGCTTCAGCACCTGCAGGGTATCGAGCATCTGCTCGGCATGTTCCAGCACCTTGAGGCCTTCGGGGGTCAGGCTGACGCCCCGCGAATCGCGCCGGAACAGCTTGACCCCCAGCTCGTCCTCGAGCACGGCGATGCGGCTGGACACCGCGGCCTGGGTGGTGCAGAGCTTTTCCGCGGTCAGGCTGAAGTTCTTCAGCCGTGCGACCCAGACGAAGGTTTCGAGGAACTTGAGATTCATGGGATCAACTTTTCTTATGCCTTGGAGCGGCTTTTATTAGTTGGACGTGGGCGCTGCCCGAGTCGAAAAATGCGCCGACCCACGATATGCGTCGTCGTGGTCCAGAACAACACCAATAATCCTGGAGATCGCCATGAGTGCGCCCGAACCACAGGCCGCCAAGGCCCCGCATCGCGTCGGCCCGTTCGACTGGTATCGCGACATCAACCAGCAGGAACGCCGGGCGTTCTGGAGCTGCAAGATCGGCTACGGCCTGGATGGCATGGACACCCAGATGCTCAGCTTCGTGATCCCGACCCTGATCGCCCTGTGGGGCATCACTTCGGCCGAAGCCGGCCTGATCCACACCAGCACCCTGTTGGCATCGGCCCTGGGCGGCTGGATCGCCGGGATCCTGTCCGACCGCATCGGCCGGGTCCGGACCCTGCAGCTCACCGTCTTGTGGTTCGCCTTCTTCACCTTCATCTGTGGCCTGGCCCAGGACTATGAACAGCTTCTGGTGGCCCGGACGCTGATGGGCTTCGGTTTCGGTGGCGAATGGACCGCCGGCGCGGTGCTGATCGGCGAAGTGATCCGCGCCAAGAACCGTGGCAAGGCCGTGGGCATGGTGCAGTCCGGCTGGGCATTGGGCTGGGGCCTGACGGCATTGCTCTATGCACTGTTGTTTTCCCTGCTACCACCGGAAGATGCCTGGCGTGGCCTGTTCATCCTCGGCATCCTGCCGGCGATCTTCGTGATCTTCGTCCGGCGCCTGGTCAAGGACCCCGAGGTCTACCGGGAAACCCGGGCCAAGGAAGCGCCGAGCAATCCGCCGCGCTTCTACGAGATCTTCGCCCCGGGGATTCTCAGCACCACGCTGCGTGCCTCGTTGCTGGCGGCCGGAGCCCAGGGCGGCTACTACGCCATCACCTTCTGGCTGCCCACCTTCCTCAAGACCGAGCGCGGCCTGAGTGTGCTCAGCACCGGCGGCTACCTGGCCATGGTGATCTTCGGATCCTATGTGGGTTATGTGATCAGCGCCTACCTGACCGATATCCTGGGGCGCAAGAAGAACTTCGTGCTGTTCGCCGCCGGCTCCTTCGCCATCGTCCTGCTTTACACCCAGATGTCGGTGAGCAACGAGGCCATGCTCTGGCTGGGCTTTCCCCTGGGGTTCTTCGCTTCGGGCATCTTCAGCGGCATGGGGGCCTTCCTCACCGAGTTGTTCCCCACCCGTATCCGTGGTTCCGGGCAAGGCTTCTGCTACAACAGCGGGCGCGCGGTGGCGGCCCTGTTCCCGCTGTTGATCGGCCTGCTCAGCCAGCATGTGCCCCTGGGCGTGGCCATCGGTACCTTCGCCGCGGTGTCCTATGGCGTGGTGGTGCTGGCCGCCCTGAGCCTGCCGGAGACCCGTGGCAAGGAACTCGAGGCGCGCTAGCTGATAACCTGCGGATACTGCACCCGGCCCCGTGCCGGCACTTATAAGAACACAGGAGCACCGACCATGAGCCGCCTGTTATTGAACTGCGACATCGGCGAAAGCTTCGGCAACTGGACCATGGGCCTGGATGCCGAGGTCATGCCCTTCATCGATTGCGCCAACATCGCCTGCGGTTTCCATGCCGGCGATCCGGGCATCATGCGCAAGACCGTGACCCTGGCCCTGGCCAATGGCGTGCGTATCGGCGCCCACCCGGCCTACCAGGACCTGGCGGGTTTCGGGCGCCGGTCCATGAGCTATTCCGCCACGGAGATCCAGGATCTGCTGCATTACCAGGTCGGTGCCCTCGATGGCATCTGCCGGGCGCAAGGCACCCGTGTCAGCTACATCAAGCCCCACGGCGCCATGTACAACGACATGATGGCCAACCCAGCGCAGCTGCGCGCGGTAATCCAGGCCGTGGCCGCCTACGACCGGCAATTGCCGCTGATGCTCATGGCCACCCGCGACAACCGCGCGGCCCAGGCCCTGGGCGATGAGCACGGCGTGACCCTGTGGTTCGAGGCCTTCGCCGACCGCGCCTACGACAGCGCCGGGCACCTGGTCTCGCGCCAAGTGCCGGGCTCGGTGCACCACGACTCGGACACCATAGTCCGCCAAGCCCTGGCCATCGCCCGTGGCGAACCGCTGGTGGCCAGCGATGGCAGTGCCTTGCTCCTGCAGGCCAATACCTTGTGCGTGCACGGTGACAACGCCAGCTCGGTGGCGGCGGTGCAGCGCATCCGCGAGGCCCTGAACCAGCAGTCCGACTCATGAACTACCGGGTGGAGGTGGCGGCCATCGATTGCCTGATGGTGCGCCTGTTCGATGGGATCGCCGAAGACCACATGCCCTGGATGCTGGCCGCCGCCGAGCGCCTGCGCCAGGGCTTCGGCGTGGATTTGATCGACCTGGTGCCGTCGTATACCACGCTGATGGTGCACTACGACCTGCGCAGCCTGGACCCGGCCCAGGCCCGCGAGCTGATCGATGCGGCCCTGGCGGGCCTGGTTCCGCTGGATGCCGGAGGCGGGCGCGAGCATGTGTTGCCGGTGTGGTACGACCCCAGCGTCGGGCCGGACCTGGCGCTGCTGGCGCGGCGCAGCGGCTTGCCGGTGGCCGAGGTGATCCGCCGGCACAGCCAGCACGAATATCGGGTGTTCGCCCTGGGTTTCGCTCCCGGTTTCGCCTTCATGGGCCTGGTGGCGCCTGAACTGGCGGCGCCCCGGCTCGATACCCCGCGCAAGCGCGTGGCGGCGGGCAGCGTCGGCATCGCCGAACGCCAGACCGCGGCCTATCCGGCGGTGTCGCCGGGGGGCTGGAACCTGATCGGGCGAACCCCGAGCCGCTTGTTCGACCGCGAGCGCGAGGGCTACAGCCTGTTGCAGCCGGGAGACCGGGTGCGCTTCGCGGCAGTGGAGCGGGCCGAGTTCCTGCGCCTGGGTGGTGACGACAGTCCGCTGGAGGTGCCGGCATGAGCCGTTTGTCGATCGAGGCCAGCACGCCCTTGTGCCTGCTGCAGGACGCCGGGCGGTTCGGTGTGCGCCACCTGGGCGTGACCCAGGGCGGGGCGCTGGACTGGGTGTCGATGTCCTGGGCCAACTGGCTGCTGGACAATGCCCTGGACGCACCGGTGCTGGAGATCACCCTCGGCGGCCTGACCTTGCTGGCCGAGGACTACTGCCTGCTGGCGTTGGCCGGGGCCGACCTGGGGGCCTATGTGGATGAGCGCCCGCTGACCCCGGGGCGCAGTTTCGTCCTGCTGAAGGGCCAGCGCTTGCGCTTTACCCAGCCGCATTCCGGGGCCCGGGCCTATCTTGCGGCCCCTGGCGGTTTCGACGCGCCGCAGGTATTGGGCAGTTGTTCCAGTGTGCAGCGCGAGGCCCTGGGTGGCCTGGACGGGCAGGGGCGGGCGTTG
>NZ_JBYSWT010000052.1:0-27766 GCF_058781435.1 Pseudomonas sp. FW507-12TSA | reverse complement strand
GGGCTGACCCAGCCCGGCCCGCCCTTGCGCGCGTCGTAGGTCACCAGCTCGGCAGCGCTGTGTTCTACCACCTTGCCGCGTCGATCGGTGGTGCGCTTGAGGGTCGGGTCGTGGATCACCATCAGTTCCCCGTCCATGGACAGGTGCAGGTCGAGCTCGCAGCGGCGTACGCCGTGCTTGAGGCATTCCTGGAAGCTGGTCAGGGTGTTTTCCGGCGCTTCGCCCTTGGCGCCGCGATGGCCATAGATCAGGGTCACAATTGCTCCTTCAAGGGTGTGGTTGTTCTTCAGGGATGGCCGGGCAGGGGTCAGCCGGCGGCTGGGTCGTTCTGTTCCCGGGCCTGGCGGCGTTGCTGGGCCTGTTTCTGCAGGATGTAGCGGGCCAGCAGCTGGCGCTGGGAGTCGGTCAAGGCTTCGAACTCGGTGCCGATCTCGAAGGTGCCGAAACCCTGGGGTTCGCAGTGGGTGACCTTGGCCCGCAGCAGCAGGCCCAGGGCCTGGGGCATCAACAGCAGCTTCACCGCCAGCTGGCTGCCGGTGGGATAGCACTGGTGATGGCTGAACTCGATGCCGCCTTCGGAGAGGATCACCCGCTGGGGTTCGCCGAACTTGCCCAGCACGGTCTGGGCCACCACCTGGCCGAGCAGGTCGATGCGCTTGTTCATGGCCTTGAGGTAGCTGGCCAGGGTGCGATCGCGCTCGCTGACCTGGCGTAGCAGGTGCTGGGATTCGAATTCGCTCAGGTGCAATTCGCTGAGCAGATTGAACAGCACGGACTCATCCTGCAACACTTCCTTGCTCGCCGCATCGTGGGCGGACAAGGGGCTAATTTCCAGTGCGATCGTGTCCTCGATACGGTAGTATTCGCGGCGATCTTCTTCATCTAATGTCGACATGGCGAACCCATGGTAGAGGCGGTGGTCTGAGTGTAAAGCTGCTTACCAGGCCTCGCCACAAGGACGTCTTCTTTTCCTCCGAACAAGCCCCGACATGTTCAGACCTCTGTTTGCTTTCATCGGCACGCGTTATACCCGTGCAAAGCGTCGCAACCATTTCGTGTCATTCATTTCCCTGACTTCGATGATCGGTCTCGCCCTCGGCGTGATCGTGATGATCGTGGTGTTGTCGGTGATGAATGGCTTCGACCATGAGATGCGCACCCGCGTGCTGGGCATGGTGCCCCACGCCACCATCGAATCCGGCGAGCCCATCAGTGACTGGCAGGGCCTGGCCGCCAAGGTCAAGGCCAATCCCCAGGTACTGGCGGTGGCGCCCTTCACCCAGATGCAGGGCCTGTTGACCAACAACGGCCAGGTGCAGAAGGTGTTGCTCAACGCCATCGACCCGGCCCAGGAGCGGCAGGTCTCGATCATCGACCACTTCATGCGACAGGGACAGCTGGACGCCCTGGCGCCCGGCAGTTTCGGTATCGTCATCGGTGACAAGGCCGCCAACAAGCTGGGCGTCGGCCTGGGCGACAAGCTGACATTCGTCGCCCCTGAGGTCTCGGTGACCCCGGCAGGCATGTTCCCGCGCATGAAGCGCTTCACCGTGGTGGGTATCTTCCACGTTGGCGCCGGCGAGATCGATGGCTACCTGGGCGTGACCAACCTCCAGGACCTGGGCCGCCTGCACCGCTGGAAGCCAGACCAGGTCCAGGGCTTGCGGTTGAAGTTCGACGACCTGTTCCAGGCACCGCGCACGGCCTGGCAGATCGCCCAGGAGCTGGGCGAGAACCATTTCTACGCCCGTGACTGGACCCGCACCCATGGCAACCTGTACCAGGCCATCCGCATGGAAAAAGCCATGATCGGCCTGCTGTTGTTGCTGATCGTCGCGGTCGCCGCCTTCAACATCATCTCCACCCTGGTGATGGTGGTGAACGACAAGAAGGGCGACATCGCCATCCTGCGTACCCTGGGTGCCACGCCGGCGACCATCATGGCGATCTTCATGGTCCAGGGTACGGTGATCGGCGTGGTCGGCACCCTGATCGGCGCCGTGCTGGGCATGCTCGCGGCACTGAATGTCAGCGCTGCGATCGCCGGCCTCGAGCGCCTGATCGGACACAAGTTCCTCAATGCCGACGTGTACTTCATCGACTACCTGCCGTCCCAACTGATGGCCGAGGACGTGTTGATGGTCTGCGGTGCGGCGTTGGTCCTGAGTTTCCTCGCCACCCTGTATCCTGCCTGGCGTGCGGCGCGCACCCAGCCTGCGGAGGCGCTACGTTATGAGTGAGTTGGGCATGAGTGAAAAAGCAATCCTGAGCTGCCGCGACCTGGGCAAGTCCTATGAGGAAGGTCCGGAGTCGGTGGTGGTCCTGTCCGGCCTGCAACTGGAACTGCATCCGGGCGAGCGGGTAGCCATCGTCGGCAGCTCCGGTTCCGGTAAAAGTACCTTGCTCAACCTGCTGGGCGGCCTGGATACCCCTTCCAAGGGCAGCGTCTGGCTGGCCGGCGAGGAGCTCTCGGCCCTGGGGGAAAAGGCCCGTGGCCAGCTGCGCAACCGCGCCCTGGGGTTCGTCTATCAGTTCCACCACCTGCTGCCGGAATTCACCGCCCTGGAGAACGTCTGCATGCCGCTGCTGATCGGTCGTACACCGATCCCGGAAGCCCGCCAGCGGGCCACGGCGCTGCTGGAGCGGGTCGGCCTGGCCCATCGTCTGGAACACAAGCCCGCCGAGCTGTCCGGTGGTGAGCGCCAGCGCGTGGCCATCGCCCGCGCCCTGGTGAACAAGCCGGGGCTGGTGATGCTCGATGAGCCCACCGGCAACCTCGATTCCCATACCGCCCAGGGCATCCAGGACCTGATGCTGGAGCTCAGCACCTCGATGCGCACCGCCTTTTTGGTGGTGACCCACGACATGAACCTGGCCCGGCAGATGGATCGCGTATTGCACCTGCAAGAAGGTCACCTGGTCGCGATCTGACGCGACCGCACGCGGCGTCGGCGGCTCGTCGGCCGGCGCCGGGTCATTAATCTTTCCAGGGTGCCTTGCCCATGTTCCGACCCTTATCGATCTTTATCGGCACGCGCTACACCCGCGCCAAGCGGCGTAACCGCTTCGTTTCCTTCATTTCCATGACCTCGATGATCGGCCTTGCCCTGGGTGTGCTGGCGATGATCGTGGTGCTTTCGGTAATGAACGGCTTCCAGCGGGAAATGAGCTCGCGGATCCTCGGCATGGTGCCCCATGCCACCATCGTCGGGGTCAAGCCCATCGACGACTGGCAGCCGGTAGCCGCCGCAGCCTTGAGCAATCCGCAAGTCACCGCGGCGGTACCGTTCACCGAAATGGAGGGCATGCTGTCCTACAAGGGGGCGATGCAGCCGATCCAGATCAGCGGCATCGACCCGGCCCAGGAGGGTAAGGTCTCCATCGTCGCCCAGCACATCGTCCAGGGCAGCCTGCAGGACTTGAAGCCTGGCGAGTTCGGAGTGGTGGTCGGCGAGATCACGGCCCGGCGGTTTCGCCTGAATGTCGGCGACAAGCTGACCCTGATCGTGCCGGAAGTCAGCACGGCGCCCGGTGGTATCACCCCGCGCATGCAGCGCCTGACGGTGGTGGGAGTGTTCAGGGTCGGTGCCGAGCTCGACGGTTCCATGGGCCTGATCCACGTGGCCGATGCCGCCCAGATGCAGCACTGGCAGCCCAACCAGGTGCAGAGCGTGCGCCTGGCGGTCAAGGACCTGTATGCCGCGCCGCAGGTCTCGGCGAGCATTGCCAAGGACCTGGGGGCGGACTTCAGGGCCGATGACTGGACCCACACCCAAGGCAGCCTGTTCAGCGCGATGAAGATGGAAAAGACCATGATCGGCCTGCTCCTGCTGATGATTGTCGCGGTGGCGGCCTTCAACATCATCGCGACCCTGATCATGGTGGTGAACGACAAGGGCGCGGATATCGCGATCTTGCGCACCATCGGCGCCACTCCGCGGCAGATCATGGCGATCTTCATGGTCCAGGGGACGGTGATCGGCATCGTCGGCACCCTGATCGGCGGCGTGCTGGGCGTCCTGGCGGCGCTCAACGTGAGCGAGTTGGTGGGCTGGCTCGAACGCATCAGCGGCCAGCAGATCTTCAGCTCTGACGTGTACTTCGTCAGCAACCTGCCTTCGGAACTGCAGGGCGGCGATGTGGCACTGATCTGCAGCGCCGGGTTCATCCTGAGCTTCCTGGCGACGGTCTATCCCGCCTGGCGCGCCTCCAAGGTCGAACCGGCCCAGGCGCTGCGCTACTCCTGAGCCCAGGGCCCCTGTGCTGCGTCAGTGGCGCGGGGCTCAGGCTTGCTTGGGCAACTCGATCACGAAGCGGGTCCAGCCCGGGCCGGATTCGCAATGGATCTGTCCGCCATGGGCGCGGACTATCGACTGGGTGATGGCCAGCCCCAGCCCCGCATGTTCGCTGCTACCCTCACGGCGCGCCGGATCGGCCCGGTAGAACCGGTCGAACAGGTGTGGCAGCACTTCCTTGGCGATACCTTCGCCGCTGTTCTCGATGCTCAGTGACAGGTCCTTGGGGCGGTCGCTGATCTGCACCTGCACCGTGCCGGCAGCGGGAGTGAAGCGCAGTGCGTTGTCCAGCAGGTTGGACAGCGCCCGGCGCAGCATGCTGCGGTCCCCGGAGATCCGGGCGCTGCCTTCACGAGCGAGCTGCACTTGCGCGTCCTCGGCCAGGGGGCCGTAGAACTCCAGCAGCATGTCGGTCTCCTGGGCCAGGTCGAGCATTTCCCGTCGGGGGGCCAGCAGGCCATGGTCGGCCTTGGCCAGGTACAGCATGTCGTTGACCAACTGCGCCATCCATTGCAGTTCCTCGAGATTACTGTGCAGGGCTTCGCGGTAGTCCTCGATGGGCCTGGGGCGGGTCAGGGTGACCTGGGTATGGGTCAGCAGGTTGGACAGCGGCGTGCGCAGTTCATGGGCGATGTCGGCGGAGAAGGCCGAGAGCCGCTGGAACGACTCATCGAGGCGACCGAGCATGGCGTTGAAGCTGCCGGCCAGTTCCGCCAACTCGGCGGGCATCTGCTCCGCCGGCAGGCGTTGGGTCAGGGAGTTGGCGCAGATGCCGGCCGCCACGCTGCCCATGCTGCGCAATGGGCGCAGGCCGCTCCGGGCCGCCCAGGCGCCGAGCAGGGCGGTGGCCAATGCCGACAGGCCTACGGTGAGCCAGATCAAGTGCTGCATGCGCTGCAGGAAGTGCTGGTGATGGGTGATGTCCAGCAGCAAGCTCAGCCGTGGCGAGTCCGCCTGGCCGGGCACCAGCGCTGCGTTGTAGACCCGGTAGGCGGTTCCGGCCAGGTCCAGGCTGTGCAGTCCCGGAGTGGCGGGTAGCGGGGCGGGCAGGGCTGGCAAGGTATCGAACCAGGCCTGGCCATCGGCGGCGCCCACGCGCAGGGCCAGGTCCGGCTGGTGCTGCAGCTCATCTTGTAGTCGTGGCTGGTGGCGGGGAAAGTCCGCCGCCGTGGTGACGTCCTGCAAGGCGCTGCGCAGGGCGATCAGCTTGCCCTCCAGCAGTTGCTGGTCCAGTTCGACGAAGTGCGCCTGGCTCGCCCGGTTGAAGAGTATTCCGGCCAGCAACGAGACCACGGCGGTGCAGGCGGCGAACAGCAGCGCCAGGCGCCCGCTCAAGGACAGGCGGCGCATCAGGCCAGGCGCTCTTCGAGCACATACCCCATGCCGCGCACGGTATGGATCAGCTTGTTGGGATAGTCGTCATCGATCTTCAGGCGCAGGCGGCGGATCGCCACTTCGATGACGTTGGTGTCGCTGTCGAAGTTCATGTCCCAGACCTGGGACGCGATCAGCGACTTGGGCAAGACCTCGCCCTGGCGTCGCAGGAGCATCTCCAGCAGGGCGAACTCCTTGGCGGTCAGGTCGATGCGCTGGCTGCCACGCTCCACTCGGCGACGGATGAGGTCCAGGCGCAAGTCGGCCAGTTGCAGGCTGGTTTCCTGGGCCGCGCTGCCGCCCCGGCGCAGCAGGCTGCGAACCCGTGCCAGCAGCTCGGAGAAGGCGAAGGGCTTGACCAGGTAGTCGTCGGCGCCCAGTTCCAGGCCATGTACCCGGTCTTCCACCGCGTCGCGGGCGGTGAGGAACAGTACTGGCATCTCCAGCCCGGCCCCCCGCACTGCCTGCAGGATCTGCCAGCCGCTGCGGCCGGGGAGCATCACATCGAGGATCAGCAGCGCGTAGTCGCCGGTCAGCGCCAGGTGCTGGCCGGTATTGCCGTCCGCCACCAGTTCGGTATTGAAGCCGGCTTCGCTCAGGCCCTGGCGCAGGTAGTGGCCGGTCTTGGGTTGGTCTTCGACGATCAATAACTTCATGGCGGGACTCTTGGCATATGGAACCGGGGCTTTATACCTTGCAGGGGCGCTGCGCAGGTGAAGCTGACAAAGTTGTAATCTACTTGTCAGCTGGCTGGCAGCGGTCCGGTCCTAGAGTGTGGCACAGGCTCAATTCTGTTCTTGTCGGGGTTTGATGATGAATCTGCAGAAGTTGTTGTTGCAAAGCCGTTCCGTGCTCGGTTCCTGCCTGATGCTGGTGGCAGCACCGCTCTGGGCGTCGCCGGCCACGTCCTATGATTTCGGCCAGCCGGCCGCGGCGGCCAAGGCCACGCGCAGTGTCGAGGTGGTGATGGGGGACATGACCTTCAACCCCAAGGCGCTGGAGGTCAAGGCCGGTGAAACGGTGCGTTTCGTGTTGATCAACAAGGGCCAGCTGTTGCATGAATTCAACCTGGGGGACGCGGCGATGCATGCCCGGCACCAGCAGGAAATGCTGCAGATGCAACAGAGCGGCATGCTGACCCCAACCGGCATGAAGGCCATGGAGCACGGTTCGATGGGTCATGCCTCGATGGGGCACGACTCCATGCCCGGGATGGCCCAGGGCATGCAGCACGACGATCCCAATAGCGTGCTGGTGGAGCCGGGCAAGCAGGCCGAGCTGACCTGGACCTTCAGCAAAAGCGCCAGCCTGGAGTTCGCCTGCAATATCCCCGGGCACTACCAGGCCGGGATGGTCGGCAAGCTGACGGTCAGTCCATAGGCGGCCGGGGCTCAAAGGCGGGAGCAAAGGCTGTTAGAATCCGCTGATTCTTCAGTCAGGTTTCCACCATGCATCCCGCAGCCGAACATTCGCCGCTGGGCAAGTCCAGTGAATACATCTCCACCTACACGCCATCGTTGCTGTTCCCCATCCCTCGGGCGGCGAAATGGGCCGAGCTGGGCTTGAGCGCCGAGACCCTGCCCTACCAGGGCGTGGACTTCTGGAACTGCTTCGAGCTGTCCTGGTTGCTGCCTTCGGGCAAGCCGGTGGTGGCCATCGGCGAGTTCAGCATTCCTGCCGACTCGCCGAACATCATCGAGTCCAAGTCCTTCAAGCTTTACCTCAACTCGCTGAACCAGACGCCGTTCGCCGATCGGGCCACGCTCGAAGCGACCTTGCGCAAGGACCTTTCGGCCGCTGCGGGCAAGCCTGTGACGGTGCATGTCCGCAGTCTTGGGGAAGTCGAGGCGCAAGGCCTGGTGGCGCTGCCGGGCGTGTGCATCGACGATCTGGATATCAGCGTCGACAGCTACGAGCACCCGCGTCCCGAATTGCTGCGCTGCGACAGCTCGCAGGTGGTGGAGGAGAGCTTGCACAGCCATCTGCTCAAATCCAACTGCCCGGTGACTAGCCAGCCGGACTGGGGCAGCGTGGTGGTGCAATACCGTGGTGCGGCCTTGGACCATGCCAGCCTGCTGGCCTACCTGGTGAGCTTCCGCCAGCACTCGGACTTCCATGAGCAGTGCGTGGAGCGGATCTTCCTCGACCTGCAGCGCCTGCTCAAGCCGGAGAAGCTCACTGTCTACGCGCGCTACGTGCGTCGCGGCGGGTTGGATATCAACCCTTACCGCAGTACCGAAACGGCGGACTTCGCCAATCACCGGTTGGTGCGCCAATAAACCAAAGCCCCGCTGTGATGGCGGGGCTTTGCATTTGGGCGCGTGCATCGAAGGTCGATCAGATGCCGATGTTGCCCAGGGTCTGGACGATGTTGCGCAAGGTTCCGGCGATGGCCGGGTGCTCCAGTTCGAAGCGCTCGACGGCCAGGTTGACGCCATCGGCGAGGCTGGTGTCGTGGGTGCTGTTCTCCAGCTGCAACTGCAGTTCGATCTGCTGCATCAGTTCTTGCAGGTTCTCGCGTTCGGCCGGCGACAGCGGCGGGTTCTGTTCCAATTGCTCGCGCAGGGTATCGAGTTGTTGTTGCAGTTCGCGGGCAGGCATGGCGTTCTCCCTTCAGTGATAGGCAGAGGGATGGACCGCGTGCCTGAGGCAAAGGTCCATGCCCACGGGATTTAGATTAATCCACCCGCAACCGCCGTGCATGATCTTGATCAACAGGCGTATTTCAGGGTTTTTCGCCCTTGAGCCTTCGCAGCCCGATGTCCTCCAGGCAGGTGGCCAGCTCACCCAGGTGGTCGATCACCGAGTGCACTCCCAGGCCGAACAATTGCACCGTCGCCTTGCCGCGCTTGAGTTCGCGCTCCTGCTGGCTCAGGGCCTGCCACTCGCTGGGAGGCAGGCCGCACAGGGAACCGCAGGACGCGAGGCCGATAGTCCACAGGCCGGCATTCAGCCCCGACTGCAACAAATGCGGTTCGCCACTGACCAGCACGCAACCGTCCAGGCCCTTGACCTTGAGTGCCATCAAGGCCTGCCAGCAAGCGTCGGGAGCGGGCCAGGGGATTGTGGTTGCCGGAGCCGGCTCGATCCATTCCGGCAGCGCAGCGGCCAATTGGCGAGTGCTGGTGTCGGGCAGCTGTTCCAACCAGGCACAGGGTATGCCCTGTCGTTCCAGGTACTGCAGGCTTTCCAGGGCGCCGGGTGTGGCCTGGAGTCGTTCCGGGGTGGGTTGCCATGCCGTTTGCAGGCGTGACAAGGCACCGAAGTCCACCAGGCAGCCACTGAGCCCGAAAAGCACCGCGGTCAGGGGGCGGAAGGGTTGGGCTGGGGTGTCGAGGTGGGGCATGGCGGCGTCCTTGAAATGCCTTCCGAAACTAGCGGCAGAACATGACATCAAGGTTACAGCCAGGTGAATACCCAGCCGATTCGTTCGTGCGGCTTGCGTCGATGCTGCCTAAAACGGCGCATCCGTTTTATACTCCGGGCCTAACCTCAGGGCATGACCCCATGAGAGAACAAGCCGAGGAGTTTCCTGCGATGCGCTGGAGCCGTTATCTAGTTCCACTATTTATGAGTGCCGGCGTGACGCTGGCTCCCCTGGCCGTCCAGGCGGCGGAAGAGGATCCGTGGGAAGGCGTCAACCGCCCGATCTTCACCTTCAACGATACCTTGGACACCTATGCCCTGAAGCCATTGGCCCAAGGCTACCAGGCGGTCACGCCGCAATTCCTGGAAGACGGCATCCACAACATGTTCCGCAACGTCGGTGACGTCGGCAACCTGTTCAACGACATCCTGCAGGCCAAGCCCCATGCCGCCGGTGTCGATACCGCGCGCCTGCTGATGAACACCACCCTGGGCCTGGCCGGCTTCTTCGATGTCGGCACCAAGATGGGCTTGCAACGCAATGATGAAGACTTTGGCCAGACCCTGGGTCACTGGGGCGTGGAGAGCGGTCCCTACGTGATGCTGCCGTTGCTGGGGCCGAGCACCCTGCGTGATGCGCCGGCCAAGTTCGTCGACAGCTACACCGCGCCTTATCGCTACATCAATGATGTTCCGGCGCGCAACATCGCCATGGGCGTGAACGTGGTCGATACCCGTGCCAGCCTGCTGGCGGCGGACAAGCTGATCCGCGGCGACAAATACACCTTCATTCGCAATGCTTATCTGCAGAACCGCGAGTTCAAGGTCAAGGATGGCAAGGTCGAAGACGATTTCTAGTCTTTGGAGGGTCTTGCGTTAATGAAAAGGCGGCCATCAGGCCGCCTTTTCATTGGTTTGTTTTCATTGCAGGAAGGGTTAGTTCATTTTAAGGATTGTAAGGCCAAGTTTCTGCCCGCCACCGTCCAGAGGCTTGATCCACACCACCTCGGTATCCGCTTCCAGTCCCCGGAGCGCCGTGTGCTCGGAATCGATGCGCACACTCAATTGATCGCCGATCTGGAACGAGCGCGGTGCCTGGACTTGCATGCCGCCGCTGGAAAGGTCGATGCAGACCGCTTCGATCACCTGTCCCTGGTGGATCAGCGTGATCTCGGCATCTACCCGCATGCGGATGTAATCGCGCTTTTCGCTATAGTCACGCTGATTCATGGGGTCCATCCTGCAATTGAGTTGCGGTTTTGACGGTTTTTATAACTCTCGGTGATTTGTGGTGTAAAGACGCCAAGCGACCATCGGCATGAGCTTGAAACGCCCCGCGGATGGGAGTACCGTCTGCGCCTTAGAAGGGCACCTCTGACGGTCGGGCGTGCAGGATTCAAGATCCTGGCCTTGTCGGAGTGGCTAGAAAGCGAATCCAGTAGCGTGCCTCAGGCCCATGGCCAAGTCAGCTACGCCAACCCAATTCTGGCGCCGTTTGCCCACATGCAAAAAACCAGTGCCACGCTGCTGATAATCGATGACGACGAAGTAGTACGCGCGAGTCTCGCGGCCTATTTGGAAGACAGTGGCTTCAGCGTACTGCAGGCTGCCAATGGCCAGCAGGGTCTTCAGGTATTCGAGCGCGATAAACCCGACCTGGTGATCTGCGATCTGCGCATGCCGCAGATGGGCGGCCTCGAACTCATCCGTCAAGTGACCGAACTGTCGTCGCAAACCCCCGTGATCGTGGTTTCAGGCGCTGGCGTGATGAACGATGCGGTGGAGGCCCTGCGCCTGGGCGCGGCGGACTACCTGATCAAGCCCCTGGAAGACCTGGCGGTACTCGAGCATTCCGTGCGTCGGGCCCTGGATCGTGCCCGCCTGCTGCTGGAGAACCAGCGCTACCGGGAAAAGCTCGAAGCGGCCAATCGTGAGCTGGAAGCCAGCCTGAACCTGCTCCAGGAAGACCAGAACGCCGGGCGCCAGGTGCAGATGAACATGCTGCCTACCAGCCCCTGGTCGATCGATGCCTTCAACTTCGCCCACCAGATCATCCCGTCGCTCTACCTGTCGGGGGATTTTGTCGACTATTTCCGCGTGGACGAGCGCCGAGTGGCGTTCTACCTGGCGGATGTCTCCGGTCATGGTGCGTCTTCGGCCTTCGTCACCGTACTGTTGAAGTTCATGACCACGCGCCTGTTGTTCGAGTCCAAGCGCAACGGCACCTTGCCGGAGTTCAAGCCGTCGCAGGTGCTGGGCCATATCAACCGGGGCCTGATCAGTTGTAAGCTGGGTAAACACGTCACTATGGTCGGTGGAGTCATCGACGAGGAGACTGGTTTGCTGACCTATAGCATTGGCGGGCACCTGCCGTTGCCGGTGTTGTATACACCAGACAGCGTGCGCTATCTGGAAGGGCGCGGTCTGCCGGTAGGTCTGTTCGACGAAGCGACCTATGAGGACCACATCCTGGAGTTGCCGCCGGTATTCAGCCTGTCGCTGATGTCCGATGGCATCCTGGACCTTTTGACCGAGCCTACACTCAAAGAGAAAGAAGCAGCCTTGCCTGAACGGGTGAAGGCTGCGGGCGGCAGCCTGGATGGCCTGCGGCAAGTTTTTGGATTGGCCACGCTAGGGGAGATGCCGGATGATATCGCCCTGTTAGTGTTGAGCAGGAACCTTTGATGAGTACCGGTAGAATCCAGTTCGCCGAGCAGGACGGCACCTTTGTCCTGAAATTCGTCGGTGAAGTGCGCCTGACCCTGTGTTCGGCGTTGGATGCGACTATTGAGCGGATCTTCACGGCGCTGAACTTCTCGGCGATCGTGATCGACCTGACGGAAACCCGCAGCATCGACAGCACCACCCTCGGCCTGCTGGCCAAGTTGTCGATCCTTTCGCGGCAGAAGGTCGGCCTGTTGCCCACCGTCGTCACCACCCACGAGGACATCACCCGGCTCCTGCAGTCCATGGGATTCGATCAGGTGTTCAACATCGTCGATCGCCCGGTGCCTTGTCCGGAGTGCCTGACCGACCTGCCGTCCCAGGACCAGTCGGAAGAAGTGGTGCGGGTCAAGGTGCTGGAGGCGCACAAGATCCTCATGGGGCTGAACGATTCCAACCGTGAAGCCTTTCATGACCTGGTGAATGCCTTGGAGCGTCACTGAGCGCTTGAAACCGGTCGATAAAAAAGGGCGAACCTGTGAGGGTTCGCCCTTTTTGCGTTCATGCCTTTCGTTCACTCAGAGCTTGGCAGTCAGCAGCGCCTCGAGCTTCTCCTGGTCACGGGCGAACTGGCGAATGCCTTCGGCCAGTTTTTCGGTGGCCATGGCGTCTTCATTGGATGCCCAGCGGAACTGCGCTTCGTTGAGGCTCTGGCGAGCTTCACCGGTCTTGCCCGGGCTCAGCTTGCGCTCCAGCTTGCCGGTGTCGGCTGCCAGTTTCTCGATCAGGTCCGGGCTGATGGTCAGGCGATCGCAGCCTGCCAGTTGCTCGATCTGGTTGAGGTTACGGAAGCTGGCGCCCATGACCACGGTCTTGTAATCGTTGGCCTTGTAGTAGTTGTAGATACGGGTTACCGACTGCACGCCGGGATCGTCGGAGCTGGTGTAGTCATTGCCGGTGGCCTTCTTGTACCAGTCGTAGATCCGGCCCACGAATGGCGAGATCAGGAAAACCCCGGCATCGGCGCAAGCTACTGCCTGGGCGAAGGAGAACAGCAGTGTCAGGTTGGTCTGGATGCCTTCGCGCTCCAGCTTCTCGGCGGCCCGGATGCCTTCCCAGGTGGAAGCGATCTTGATCAGCACTCGATCGCGACGTACGCCGGCTTTCTCGTACAGGTCGATCAGGCGATGGGCTCGCTTGAGCATGGCATCGGTATCGAAAGACAGGCGGGCGTCGACCTCGGTGGAGATTCGGCCCGGGATCACCTTGAGGATCTCCTGGCCCACGGCAACGCCAAAACGGTCGCTGGCCAGGCCGACATCACCCTTGCAGTTGCTGACGCTGGCGCCGAGCAGGTCGGCATAACCGGGAATGGCCGCGGCCTTGAGCAGCAGCGAGGGGTTGGTGGTGGCATCCACCGGCTTGACCCGGGCGATGGCGTCGAAGTCGCCGGTGTCGGCCACCACGGTGGTGATTTTCTTCAGTTGTTCCAGCTTGGAAGTCATGAGCGTGCTCTGTCCTATGGGTCTGATGACATTACCCGAGCGCTGGCAGGCGCTCAAGGGCGCGGAATGCTTGCAATGGCCCCGAAAACCATGACCTGGAAACAGGTGTTTGAATGTCGGGGCATGGTCCAGATAAATACGATGCCAAAACCCGGGTCAGGTTCAACCCGGCTGACGCCTAGCGTCCTTCCAGCAATTGGCCGGCCTGGTCCAGCAGCGCCAGCGGATCCTTGCTCTTGTGGATATCCACCGACAACAGCTGGCGGAACTTGCGAGCCCCGGGAAAGCCGCTTCCCAGGCCCAGGACATGGCGAGTGATGTGGTGCATGGCGCCACCGCTGGCCAGGTGTTCGGCAATGTAGGGTCGTAATTGCGCCAGGGCCTCGGCCCGGGAAATCACCGGCGCGCTGCTGTTGAACAGTTGCTGATCCACCTCCGCCAGCAGATAGGGATTGTGGTAGGCCTCGCGGCCCAGCATCACCCCATCGAAGGCCTGCAGATGTTCATGACAGGCCTCCAGGGTCTTGATCCCGCCATTGAGGATGATCTCGAGCTGCGGGAAGTCCGCCTTCAATTGGGCTGCCACTTCGTAGCGCAACGGCGGGATCTCGCGGTTCTCCTTGGGCGACAGGCCTTCAAGGATCGCGATCCGGGCATGTACGGTAAAGCTCGTACAGCCGGCCTCATGCACCTGCCCAACGAAATCGCACAGTTCTGCATAGCTGTCCCGGCCGTTGATACCGATCCGATGCTTGACCGTCACCGGAATCGACACCGCGTCGCGCATCGCCTTCACGCAGTCGGCCACCAGCGCCGGATGAGCCATCAGGCAAGCGCCGATCATGTTGTTCTGCACGCGGTCGCTGGGACAACCGACGTTGAGGTTGACCTCATCGTAGCCATGCTCCTGGGCCATTCGCGAGCAGGCGGCGAGGTCCGCCGGGGTGCTGCCGCCCAACTGCAGCGCCAGCGGGTGTTCGGACTGGTGATAACGCAGGAAACGCTCATGATCGCCGTTGAGCAAGGCCCCCGTTGTGACCATCTCGGTATAGAGCAGGGTGTGCTTGGACAGCAGCCGCAAAAAATACCGGCAGTGCCGGTCCGTCCAATCCATCATCGGTGCAACGGAGAAGCGGCGAGATGGCTCAAGGCTGGATGAGCTAGCGTTTATGGGCGATTCAGGTTTTTCGGAATTCATGGGGACTGATCTTTTATACAGCGGTTTAAACCCGTTTTACCTTGTTTTTTAAGGTTGGTTGCTACAATGTAGCAAGCGAATTCGGCAATGTAGCAACTGGAAATGGGCACGATCACAGCACGTAAGCGCAAGGACAACTCGACAGCCTACACGGCGCAAATTCGGATCAATCGGGATGGCAAGTCAGTTTATCAGGAAAGCCAAACCTTCGACCGTAAGCAGGTCGCTCAGGCCTGGATCAAGCGCCGTGAAACTCAGCTAGCCCAGCCAGGTGCTATTGAGCGGGCCAGCAGGAAGGGGATGACGATCAGAAGGATGATCGAGCAGTACCTGGATGAGTACGAGAAGATCCGCCCGCTGGGTAAGACAAAGCGTGCCACCTTGAATGCAATCAAGGATACCTGGTTGGGCGATCTCGACGACTCTGCGCTCACCAGTCAGAAGCTGGTGGAGTTTGCTCAGTGGCGGATGGGGCCGGAGGGCGGTGGCGTACAGGCGCAGACGGTCGGTAACGACTTGTCGCACCTGGGGGCAGTGTTGTCTGTAGCGCGGCCAGCTTGGGGTTATCAGGTAGATCCGCTGGCTATGCCAGATGCCCGTAAAGTGCTGCGCAAACTCGGCATGGTTAGCAAGAGTAAGGAGCGCAACCGCCGGCCGACGCTGGAGGAGCTGGACAAGCTCATGGTGCATTTCACTGAAATACTAACGCGCCGTCCGGATTCAATCCCCATGCCGAAGCTGGTCGCCTTTGCCATTTTTTCAACTAGACGGCAGGAGGAGATAACACGGATTCGTTGGAGCGATCTCGATGAGTCTCGACAAGCCGTCTTGGTACGCGACATGAAAAATCCAGGACAGAAAATCGGTAACGATGTGTGGTGCCATTTGCCAGACGAGGCGTGGGCAATCTTGCAAAGTATGCCCAGAACTGAGAGGGAGATTTTCCCCTACAACGCTAAGTCGGTATCTGCGTCATTCACACGGGCGTGTCCAATGGTCGGTGTCGAGGACTTGCACTTTCATGACCTGCGACACGAGGGGGTGAGTCGTCTGTTCGAGATGGACTGGGATATTCCTCGTGTGTCGAGCGTTTCGGGGCATCGCGACTGGAACTCATTGAGACGATATACCCACCTTCGAGGAAGAGGAGATAGCTATAGAGGGTGGAAATGGATAGGCATTATGGAATGACTGCCTCCATGGGAGGATGGCGTAATAGGTGATTGCATATTGAGATCACCATCTAAAAAGAGTAGGTTGCTTTGCAACAATGAAGCTACTTAACGTCGTTGAAGGACTGTGTTGTGAAAGGAATCAAGCCTTTTTTAGTACTGCGTTACTCGCTGGTTGAAAATAAGCAAGGTGCTCTTGTTCCCTCTCCCTTACCAAAACCCAAGGGGGCGGCTGTGGTGCCGGCTCTTCAGGATGATGGTCGTGAATTCGTAAAAAACAAGGTTCGCTATAGCTTTGTAGGATTTTCATATGCCGAGCCAATCGCTGATGAGTTTCCCAAAGGCCGATTTTTGGTAGGGAAGACAGCTAAGCATAAGTTGACAAAAGTTGGTGATAAGGTCCCTGGTGATATCGTCGCCCATGACGCTGATGATTGGGTTCCGGTTATTACTGTGGTCGATACTGTGGATCAGTATATTTTTGTACAGCATGACTGGCGCTTTGGTACTGATGAACAAATCGCAAATGCTATTCAGGCGGGCCTTAGAGAGCCAATTTTGAATGAGTTCAACTATTCAATATTCATTGAGCCTAAGACTATTAAGGGTGAGTTCTGGAGTGTTATCGGATCTCATAGAAAGATTTTTGAAGTCGAATTAGAGCTTATATCTCCAAATATTTTAGAAACTAATATAAAAGCTCGTGATGCTCTTAAGGCTATGAAGGACCTCTTTGGTCAGGATGAGGTAAAGATATCGCTAAATAACGAGTTCGGAGATCTAAAAGTTCCCGCTTCCCCCATAGGTGACTATATTGACTATATTGAGGAAGGGGAAGGTAAATGGGCTGTAACAACTGAAGGCGATCACAACGGCAGGCAAGTGCACAAAAGCACATCTGCTATTGTGAAGATTGACTTGAATGTTCCTTCCGATGACGTGGTGATGCAAGAGGGGCAGCTCGAACTTGAAACAGGACAGCCTGCGCCAGGTCGTTCTGTTCACGATGCTAGAATGGTGGCTGACGTGTACGCAGCTATAGGTGATTTGTTGAGGCGTTAGTATGATTCGCCTATTGTTTGTGTTTGTCACATCATTCATTCTCTGTTACCTGTCGTTGTGGGGGACGGCGGGGGCAGGGAGTCCTTTGTTTAACAATGTGAATCCAGTGTTGTTCGTTTTAGGGGCGCTGTTTGGTGCTCTTTCTTTAGCATTCTTTAACTATGTTGAGGGTGTTATGAAAGATGTGCCAAAAAAATTGAAGCAGCAGAAGCCTACAGCTTATTCAATAGTGGTCGATACTTTGACGGATTTGAAGCGTGAGGTTATTGTTAATGTCGTTGTGGTTGTTGTTTTTTTGATGCTTGCTTTTGTTGTGGGGGCAGTGGTTGAGGTGGCTTCTATGCAAAAAATGGAGCTTTCAAAGTATTGGGAATGGATGGCCTTATCGGTTCGCGGAGCCTGTCTTTTAAGTGTTCTTGTTGTGATGTTTGTTCAAATGGCGGGGTTTGTGACGGCAAACAAGTTGCGAGCAGAAGTTTCTATGTATGGTGAGTAGTATTTTGCAATTTTTCGGGGATTAAAAGGGCGAAACTAATTTAAGCTTCGCCTTTGTTATAACTAAGCTGCTCTTCCCATTAGTTGGCTTTGCTCCCGGCTAGCTTTCTCGCGCTGCCGGTCGATATAGTCAGCAAGGTCCTGTAAATGAATTCCAAGCGCTGCCTTTTGAGTATCGGCCCCTAGGCGTACAACTGGAATGTCGATTTCACCATCAAGTCTTTTGCGTTTGAATTTTTCCACAGTTAAATGCATGTAATCTGCGCACACTCGATCTAGTGGAATGACAGCCTGTCCATCGTACTGAGCCATTAGTAGAAATAAAGTGTTCATGCTGCCTCCACGGCCAGTTCGCCAGCTTCGCGCTGCTGGTGCCGCTCGTAAGCCTCGCGCAAGGCGTCCCGCAGGTGCGGATAACCCTCGGTATCCGCCTCGAGCGGGAAAGTAACGGCGCTGGTTTCCGGCTCGGCCCAGAAGCTGCCGTGGGTGTTCAGCCATTCGATCAGGTGGGTATCGAGCGAATCAGCATTCAGGGCGGCGCCCGCGGTTGCTGTGTGGAAGACTCGATAAGCCAGGGCCCGGGCTTGCGGAACGAGTGCGGCTGCTTCCGCTTGGGGGTCTTCAGCCTTGAGCACTTTGTACGTCTTCGTGGCCAGTTCCAGCGCTTTGGCCATGCGAATCAGGCTCTGTTGATCGTCCACAGTGAAGGGCTGGGCCTTGAGCTGCTGTTGCTGGGCCTGGTGTTCGGCTACCTGGTCCGCCAGTGCTTGGCTGCGTTCGGCAGCTCGCGCCAGGTCGTTGCTCAAGGCGTGGTTGCGGTCCCGATAGTCGGCCGTAGCGCGTGCCAGGGTGCGCAGGAAGGCCCTGCGGATGAAGTAGGCCAAGGCTAGGCCGCCGAGTAGGGCGCCTGCGAGCATGATCATGTGTTGGGCTTGCATGTGCTGTGATCCTCGATAGAGCCCGCCGCCGAATGTGTAACGTGGTGAGAGGACGGCGGCGGGGTGTTGCAGTTGGTTACGCCAGCTTGAAGCTGCCAATGGTCAGCGTTGCGGCGGTGCCCACGTCGGCCTGGACGACTTCCTTAAACTCCTGGGCCAAGTCTTCGCGCAGTTGTTCCTCGCCGATCCAGCGCAGCTTGAGCAGTGGCTTTTCGCCGCCGGTCAGCACCGCAACACGCAAGCGGATGGTTCTCGCCGTGAGCCCTTCGTAGGGCTCGACGGTGAAGCGGAATTCGGCGGGCAGCCCTTCAGAGGACTTGGCCTCGATCTGATCCATAGCGGATCGTGAAGCGCTCAGGTCGCCGACGACGTGTTCACTCTTGCGGGCCTGCTCGATGCTGATCGAGCGAATGGCGCTCGCTGCTTTGCGCAGGTCGATGGGAGAGTCGTCGGCGGCCAGGGAGGCCAGGTTAGGGGCCCAGTCTTCGATCCAGTCGCTCAGGTCCTTCTGCTGGAACGTCGTGCCGGTGGCGCGCTCCAGGGCCTGAAATCCGGCGGTTTTGCGCAGGTTCAGCGTTGCTGTGAAGTCGCCGTGACCGGGGGCTGTGATGTCACCCAGGTTGAAGTACACGGTGCAGCGCATCTGTTCTGCATCAACGAAGCCGGCGGCTGTAGCTTCGGTGCTGTGGTGCTGCACGTAGTTGCCGAAGTCGTGCAGCGAATGGGTGCTCAGCTCACCCCGGAAGCGGCTGCGCAGAGGCTGGAATTTTTCGATGCTGTGTATCTTCTGATCGGACGGCAGCACCAGGGCTGGGGTGTGCGTGTCCAAGGGCTTGGCGTGAGCCAGAATAGCGGTGTCCTGAATCAACTGAACTGCTTGGGCTTCCATGGATCGGTTCCTTCTGTGGTGAGAGGTATGGAGTTGGGGTTACGACTTGGCGTGAATCGGTGCGTCGTTCCGGTCGAACAACTGCCCAGGGCCTGGTGCCTCGGCGAACAGGGTCAGGCGTCCGCCTTCGTTGACATGCATGGGCGTGTCGAGGGTGGTGTCCTCGCTGCGGCTGCCGCGCTTGGTGGGCACCTTGTAGGCCAGCTTGTGGTTAACGGTGACCTGATGGCTGGATGCGATCTGGCTCAACGTGAAGGTGATGGTCACGGTGCCGACCTTGCTGTGATCGACTACGCCGGCGGCCACCTCGGACAGGGCATGTCCGATTTGGCTGGCGAATACGCCGGCGTTCAGTTCGCCGATGAATTCGGCGGTGTCGGTTGGTTTCATGTGCTGTGTCTCATTGGTTGTTGCCCCTGGACGGCAGAGGCTACCGTTGCTATGCCGCCGCTTTGCTGGCCTGGGCATCGAGGTAGACGGCCAGGTCTTTCAGGTAAACGGTAGGGGTGCCTTTGTTCGTCCCGCCCAGTCGAGTTACCTTCAATGCGATACGGCCTGCGCTGATGGATCGAAGAAGGTAGCGATCACTGGATAGGTGCTTGAAATAGCGTTCCCGCACGGCGGTAAGTGTCGGGTGGTCCGTTGGCCATTCCTTTCGCAGCCGGTCGAAGGTGTCGCTCATGGACTGGCCTCCCCGGACCCCGCCAGGGGCCGCAGCTTGCCGATGATCAGATCGGCCAGCCCCTGGGCATCAGCGCTACAGGCGGTGGCGCAGACATGGCCGTGTGCATCGGCTACCACTGCGCCCCATGGCATGCCGGGGGTGTTTGTCGGGGTGACAAAGGCCATCAGCCCGGGAGCGATCACGCTGTTAACGCGGTGGGCCACTTCCGCCAAATCGGTGATGGTCAAGGCTGGTTCGCCAGCCGCTCGTTGCCCCTGCGCCAGGTTGCCGAGGAAGATCGGGACCAGGGCCAGGGTGTCGGTGGTGCGGGTGAAGGCGTGGAGGTGGTTAGTCTTCATGCTGCGGCTTCCTTGTTCGCGATGGTGATGCCCAGTTTTTTGGCGAGGTACGACACGCCGGCTTCGGTGACCATCACCACGGCGTAATGCCGTACCTGGCCCGACTTGCCGATCTGCACCGAACGCGGGTCGGAGTACAGGTTGCCCTGGTCGCGGTGGTGGCTGGCCAGGGTCCCGTCGGCGGCCAGAACGTGCAGTTCGCGGAGCTTGGCGCGGAAGGCGCGGGGCTTGAGCCCGAGCAGTGCCGCTGTTTCGTCGAGGGTGCGGTTCATGGCGGTGGCCTCAGGCAGCGGTACGCTGGGGGCGGTTGCGGATGCATTCCAGCAACTGGTCGACCTTGACCTTGAGGTGCGAGATCGACTCTGTGTTGGTCAACAGCAGATCGCCGGGCTTTAGCTCTACGCCGGCTTCGCTGATGTGCGGGTTCACTGCTGGAGCTTCTGTCCGCAAGATGTGGACCACCACGCCGCCACGACGGCGGATGAAGTCCGCTTCGTTCTCGAAGCGCACATCGCTGACCACGAACCCGATCACGCTCGTTAGGGCGTTCTGCATGTAGTTCAGGTTCTGTTCTGCGATCTTGACCCAGATATCTGGGTGGACCATTTGGCGGCCCCACTCGGTGCCCATCGACTGCATGAGCTGGCGGGGCGACTTGCCTAGCCAGGCCAGCTCCTGTTCCTTACGGTCACCTTCGAAGTCCTCGGCGTCGAGGTTGAAAATCTCCATCAGGCCGGTGCGCAGCGGATCTGCGAAGGCGTACTGCTCCAGCATGTGGACTTGCGTCAGGTGATCCGCGACGGTGGATTTTCCGGAGCGGGCGAGGCCAGCGAGGCCGATCAGAATTGGCTTCATGCTGCGGCCTCCATGGTGAGATAGCCCTGTGTCCAGGCCAGGAGGTCGATCAGGTTCTGGCGGGCTTCGTCTTCACTTGCGGGCCAGGAACTGAGATTGGTTGTCGTGAATTTCGCGTCCTTTTGCGGGCTATCGTCGGTCTTGCCTGCTGCTGCCTGGTAGTCGTGTTCTGACGGATGCAGGTAAACGTAGGCGCTCCCTACGTGGCCGCACACATTGAGGAACGCATGCCAACGCCCTTGGGCGTTGATCAGCAGAACAGTGGACAGGATCTGCAACAGCAGTTCTTCGGGGGTTGGCTTTTTCATGCGGCATCACCCCCGAATGGACCGAGGTCTACCGGCTTAGCGGTGGCGATACGGCGAGTTGTGGCGATCACTAGCAGGCCGGTTTGGCGCTGGATTTCGGCTATCGCCTCGGGGCTGGTGCAGGCTGCGGGGTGGAGATACACCGGGCAGCGGGTGGGGCTGTGCTGTGTAGTCGTTTGCATGGTTCGTACTCTTGGTGAGAGGTGTACGAACGAACGTTAGCAACGGCTAACTAAATTAACAATAGCTGTGGCTATATTATTTTTACGTAATGCAAAAAAAACCGCACAGGGCGGTTTTTTTGGTGCAGGGGAATCAGTCAGTTCTGAATCTTGCTTGGGGGCATGATGCCGCCGACGTAATGAATTTTTGCGATTTCAGAACGTTGCAGTGTGAGTCGGCCGTATGTGTCGTTAACAGACATTAGGCTGACTTCCTCGCTGTTTGCGTAGAGAAGTTCCTTAATCATCGATTCGCCGTTACTGCGAATCACTAAAACGTACTCCCCGGGTACCAGTTCCTGCCTCGGCTCGCACCAAACAAGCCATCCGTTTCGAATCGCTGGGGCCATTGCGTCCCCCTTGATGCGTAAGGCATACGCAGTAGGGTCCAGAGTGGGAACGTTAATCCAGCCGCTGCTTGGTGTCAGTTCATCCCACAATCCATCTGGTTTCACTTGGGCTAGTCCTTGAATAGGCACCCGCCGGAAAGGGTTTACTGCGTTGGGGCTAGCTTCAATGCCAGGCACCAGGCCTTCCTGGGCCGAAAGCGCGGGCATCAACAGGGTTCCACCAGGGAGGCCAATTTTATCTTCTAGGTTCTTGGCAGCTTTATCGCCCAAAGGGCGATGGCCATTCAACAGCTGGGAGATGTAGGAGGCGTCCAGGTTGTAACGATCCGCGAACTCCTTGGTTTTGAGGTCGCCGATTAGCTTCTTGAGTGTGTCAATTCGTAGCTGACTGATATTCATGCACGCATCTTAGAATCGTTTAGCGTTTTGTAAATTGCGCGCAGCTATTGTTAATGGCGTTAGCGGCTGCTAGTCTCTCGCAAAATGGAGGTGCGCATGAGCTTGCATACATACATGAAGAGTCTCGACAAATTGCAGGTAGAAGATCTGGCCTGCCGCTGTAAAACCACGATGGGGCAGCTTAAGCAAATTGCTTACGGCAATCGTCGCGCTTCTGGCGGTCTGGCTGTGAACCTGGAGCGCGAAACCAAGGGAGCTGTAACTTGTGAAGAGCTTCGCCCAGACATTGATTGGGCATATCTGCGTGGCTCAAAAGCAGCATAAAAGGTGCTGGTCCGGGGATTCTCACCACAAGACCCCCGTCCCAGCAGTGGCGGCACCAGCACATACATGCCGCCACTTGAAACACCGGCCTGGAACCTCTCACCAAAGAAACACCAGGCCGGCGGCAGCGAGCTACACAGTTACATGTAAGTCGCTACATAGCGCGTCGGCCCGGGACCTCTCACCATAAGATCCCCCGGGCCGACTGGAACGATGAGCCGTGCTGCACAGCACGATTAGCACAGCACACCGGTCGTGGGTCGGATGATAGGGCGCGCCCTGTTGTCTGGCTAGACCGTAAAAGAGGTATTTACGGTTATGAGTCGCGTAGCAAAACCCCAGGCTATAGAGCCGATACTTCCATTGCGTAAGGCGCTCTACCGCGCTGGCCATAACTACCGGGGCGGTGTCACTGCGCTGGCGGTGGACATGGTCATGGACTACGACACCCTCCAGAAGAAGCTCAAGCATGATTTCGAGCATCGCTGGCTGGACCCGGACGAGCTTGAAGAGGTTATCCGACTGACCCAAAGCGAGGTGCTGCTGGACGCGCTGATGCGCCCAGCAGGTATGGTCTGGTACAAGCCCGAGCCTGCCACACCAACATACCAAGCCTTGCAGGCAGTCAGTCGGCTACTGCACGAAACCGGCATGTTCGTTTCCAGCATGCACCACGGTGCCGCCGACAATATCTGGGAGCCGCACGAAGTAGAGGACCTGGAGAAGCACGGCGCGGATGTGATTCGGGCGGTCCTGGGCATCATGGCCGGCGCCCGCGCAGCGATGGAGGAAGACCTCCATGGCTGATGTGATCGATATTGCCAATGACCAGGCTGACTACTTCCTCCAGGTCGCGCTGGAGCGCCGCCAGCGCCAGACGACTGGCGCCGCCAGCGCCGAATTCTGCGAAGACTGTGACGAACCTATCCCGCTTCTTCGCCAGCAGAAGGTTCTGGGTTGCCAGACCTGCGTTAGCTGCCAGGAGCTGCGGGAGGCCCGGCGATGAGCAGCGACAAGATTCCGCTTCAACTCGGCGACCTTCCATCGCTTTTGCAGTACATCAGTCCTGATCAGCGTGACACCTGGGTGGAGGTTGGGATGGGGCTCAAGGCTGAGTTTGGTCAGGATGCCTACCGCGATTGGAACCACTGGAGCCAGAGCAGCCAGACCTACGATGGCAAGGCTGCATTATCGGTTTGGAAGTCCTTCAAGAAGTCTGGCACGGGCCTGGGCACGGTCCTCAAGATGGCGCTCGATGCTGGATGGCGTCCTGACCAAACCGAGATGAGCGCGGAGGACAAGCGCAAGTTTGCCGCAGAGCAAGAGGAGCGACGTAAGCGCCGACAGGCCGAGGTAGAAGCGGACGAAGCATTACTAGAGGAAATGCGGGCGTTGGTTGCCGATGCGTGCCAGCGGATTTGGTCCGAACATTGCCACGAAAGCGGACGCAGTGCGTACCTGGAGCGAAAACAGGTCGGTGCGTTCGGCGTCGGTTTCTTCAAGTCCACGGTCATTCTGTCCATTGATGACCACAACAAGCGCTGCCAGATCTGGTCGGGCAGCAACGCCATGCAGTTCTTCGACAACTTACCCAAGCCTAGGCCGGCCTCTCTGAGCTTTCTGGTGTTTAAACCAGGCACGATTGCCGTGCCCATAAGAGACGCATCAGGTCGGCTCTGGAGCTTGCAGGCGATCAATGGGCAGGGCACCAAGTTGTTTCCCAAATACGGGCGTAAGTCTGGATGCTTTCACATCCTGGGCCCGGTCGATGATCCGTTGGACATTGCACTCGCTGAGGGATATGCCACGTCTGCCAGTGTGCATATGGCCTTGCTCTGGCCCGTGGCGATGGCTGTCGACTCGGGCAACTTACCTGCCGTTGCGCGGGCGCTTAGGGGGCTGTACCCAGATGCTCGCCTGCTGGTGGCCGGTGACGATGATCCTGATGCGAAAGGCAATCCGGGTAGAACCAAGGCCGAGGCGGCAGCCTCGGCTAATGGTGGGTTCGCAGCCTTTCCGACTTCGCTGGAGCAGGCATAAATGGCAATCGACTGGAACGACCTGCACTGCAAATCCGGTTTGGATGCGGTACGTGATCAACTGCTGGAGTCCTTGAAGCCTGGCGTAACTGCGCAGCCGCTCGATGACTCTAGTGACGCCTCCGGATCCTTAGATGACTTTCTTCCCCGCGCCCCTTCTTTCGAGTGCGAAGGACCAGGCGAACAAGCGCTTACTCACACCCCCGGGGACGGGGGAGGCTTTCGCATCAGCGAGCAGGAACTGCTCCGTGACTTCGTGGTGATCTATGGAATGGACGTTGCGTGGGATTGCGCCCGCTCGCGGATGATCAAGCTGTCGGCTATCCGTGAGGCCGTTGGCCGGACGCGCTACAAGTGGTGGCAGGAAAGCGATCATCGGCGCATGGCCCAGGACGTTGTGTTTGATCCCACCGAGCAATGCGGGCCGCTCATGCTGAACCTCTATGACGGCTTTCACGCGAAACCCGATCCTCGCGGCGCAGATGGATGTTTGCTGATTCGCAAGCACCTGGGGTTGCTCTGTAACAACCGGGCTGATGAGTACCTGTTCCTGTTGAAGTGGATTGCCTATCCACTCCAGCATCCAGGAACAAAGATGGCTACTGCGGTGGTGATGTTCGGTGCCGAGGGTCCAGGCAAGAGCCTGCTATGGGAGAAGGTGCTACGCCGGATCTACGGTGACTATGGCACCACTATTGGCCAGGCCCAGCTCGAAAGCCAGTTCACTGGGTGGCAGAGCCGCAAGCTGTTTGCCCTGGCCGAAGAGGTTGTCAGTCGCGAGGAGATGCGGCACTACAAGGGCGTTCTCAAGCACCTGGTGACGGGTGAGACGTTGCAGATCAACGAGAAGAACATGCCGGTTCGGGAGGAGCGCAATCATCTCAACTTCGTGTTCCTGTCCAACTCCACGGTGCCGCTGGCATTGGATGATGGAGATCGGCGCTACCTGGTGCTTTATGTAGACCGAGTACCGCCACCGGATTACTTCGTCGCCTTAGTGAATGAGATCGATAACGGTGGCATCGAGGCGTTTTATCACTACCTGATGAACCTGGACCTAAGCGGGTTCGGGCCGCATTCCAAGCCCCCCTTGAACGAGGAAAAGCAGGGGCTGATCGATGGCAGCTTGCCTGCGCCGCGTTACTTCGTGCGGCGATGGTTGGCAGGAGAAACCGAGTTCCCAGTGACGGCGGCCGTTACCCAGGATGATCTATGGCGGGCGTTCTGTCGGTGGTGTGACGGGGCCAATGAGTTTAAGCGACGACAACGGGACTTTACCCAGGAGGCCGTGCGGGACTTGAAGCAAGCACGGCCGGACATTCGTTACCCGACTAAGAGCGATGATTTCAAGACGACCAGGATCTATGTAACGCCTGCATTCCTGGCGGAGAAACAAACCCTGGGTCGCGATTGGGCAAGCAAGGCTGGACTTGAATGCCGGAAGTTTGCGACGGCTTTCGACAGGCGATCACTGCCCATGCCGGGAGATTTTTAATTCCGACATTCCGACAGCATTCCGACACTTGATAAACGCGGGTTTCGCCCAATGAACATTGGCATTCCGACAATCCGACAGATTTATTGGGATTGCTCATGTGCGCGTATACACAGGCGAGAAACCTCCTAAATATCCGTCGGATTGTCGGAATCTATACATAACTACCTGTTTTTATTGATTAAAAGTATTCCGACAGTATTCCGACAATTAAACCGACAGTAAAAACTTCAGTAGGAATCAAGCAAATGGCGATTTACACAATCAAGCAGGGTCTTTTTTCCAGGGTTGCAGACGGTGTTGAGGAACTGCTCAAGGCCCGCGTCGTTCACTGGAATAGTTTCGGGGAGCTGTTCCGTGGCTTCCGGTTCGTCTTGCATGACGAAGTTGCAGGGGTGTACGACATCTACCGGCGGCAGGCATTTGACTCCAGCCAGCAAAGGCTCCTTAGCTGGATGCCCGCTATCCAATGGATATTCGTTGTCAGCACATCGGATGACGATGTTGATTTGATCCTGATCGAGGACAGTCTGCCCGATTACCTGGAAGCGCTTCGCCAGTTGCAGCCGTTGGCCTTGAGGGCGAAGCAGCGGGCTTATGATGTTCGGGCTGAGTTGGACTCGCAGCAATGATTCCAGAGATCGAGGAACTGATGTTGCACTGGGCGCGCCAGCTCGGCCGCGTTGGGGATGGCGGCGGCTTGGGCAGCCCGATGGCAACGATCATCGAGTGGGGCGGGAGCGCGCCGCGTGGGACGCCAGGGCCTCGCTTGCCTGGTGGCGGTGCTGGGCTGGATCACATCGCATCCGAAGTTGCCGCAGCACTCGCGCAGATCGGGCGGCAGTCGCAGAAGGGCGCCGTGCTTGTCCAGCTTGCGAATAATCGCTATTTGCCTGCCAAGCCATTGACCGTCCGGGCGCAGCTCGTCCTGCTGAACCTGCCCCCCAGCGCAGACCGAACCTATCGGAACTGGGTGCATCGGCTACATCAGCAGGTGCAGGTCATTCTTGCGACACGCACTGTCACTGCCCGAGGTGGTGGCCGGCGTAGTGGTGCTGTTGAAACGGATCTGACTCGGGCGTCGATGGAGAGGCGCCGGCAAGCCTGACCGTTCGTCGGGATGGTTTGTCGTGTTGTGGTCGTATTGTTGTCGCGTTGTTGTCGTGTTCGTGTCGCGTTCTGACCAACCGAAAATACCCCCTTTTCGGTTTTTCCGGAGGGGGGTAAAAAGTCACCACGATATGCGACCTGCGCCTAGGCGCTCCCCCTGAGCACGTGCTGTGCACCTTGTCCTTGCCTTGGCCGGGACGCTGAAAACCCCGTCAACCTGGCGGGGTTTTCTTTTTCCGGCATTCGCCGCGCTCCCTCATTTGAGACCCCCTATGACTAACGAGCAGCAAGCGCTGGCAGAGATGCCTATCTGGTTGGTAATTGTCCTGGCCCTGGTGGGCGGTGTATCCGGCGAGATGTGGCGGGCAGACAAGGACGGCGCCCGGGGTTGGGTGCTGTTGCGGCGCCTGGCCTTGCGGTCCGGTGCCTGCATCGTCTGCGGCATGGCAGCGCTGATGCTGCTGATCGGCGCCGGTGTTTCGATCTGGACGGCCGGCGCCTTCGGCTGCCTGACCGCGATGGCCGGGGCGGATGTCGCCATCGGCCTGTACGAGCGTTGGGCAGCCAGGCGAATCGGTGTTTCGGACCAGCCACCCAGTGGCGGGGCAGCTTGAAATGCAGGGGCTATCTGGCCCGCCAGGCTGGCCGGGGGCGGGGCCCCATTTTTTGGGTCCTCCCCGGGGG
>NZ_JBYSWT010000051.1:0-27952 GCF_058781435.1 Pseudomonas sp. FW507-12TSA | reverse complement strand
GGGTTAGGCAGGGGTTGGTGATGGGGTTTACCAATGTGGACAGTGCGGAGCAGGCGGTGGGCGTGGCGGGGCGGTTGGCTCAGGTCATCAGGTGAGAAGGGGCTGTGACCGCTGAGGCTGGCGTTTTTTCTACGGTAGCCCCAGTCATTTGGCAGGCCGCCGCCCGTGTGGCGAGGGAGCTTGCTCACGCTGGGGTGCGCAGCAAGCACAACCGTCCTCACACCGCTTGGCCTGCCCCCTGTAGCCCCTTTCAGCGCCCGAGTTTTTCCAGTGCGGCATCGGCCAGGAAAGACGACCGGCTCTTGATGTTGTGCTCGCGGACAAAGCGGTCGATCTGCTGAATCACATAACCGGGCAGGGTGACGTTGACCTTCTCGGTCTTGCCCAGGTACGGCGTGATGTCGATGTCCAGCATGCCCCAGCCCATGCCCGCGAAATCAGGGTTGGCGCGGTGCTTGCTCGTGGGTGAGGGCAGGGGAATGGCTTGCCCGGCGCGGGCCAGTTCTTCGAGCATGACGTGGGCGATCTCGATGGCGGCGCTGTAGGCGCTCTCGAAGGTGTCGCCGGCGGTGACTGCGCCGGGGATGTCGGGAATCTGGATGCCGGTGGCGGTGTGTTCGTCGCCCCATTCGATGCAGATGGGATATTGCATGGGATCTCCTCAATAGGTGTGAAGGGGGCAGGTGCTAAATCAGTTCGGCCAGTTTCCGGATGGCCCTGACCGTTCCCCGTGGCAGATCCTTCTTCGGGTGAGGCACCGGAACGGTGTTGGGTCTGTAAGGATGCTTGAACAGATGGTGGCTTCCGGTTATCCGATCCAGTATCCATCCTGCGGCTTCAAGCTCCTTGATTAGCTGTCTGCTTTGCACCTCCATCTCCTTGTCGGCGTGAGAGGTGCTTTATAACTCCAGGTGCATTGTAAATCGGCTGATTTTGTGTGTCTGGAGTTATGTATCATGCTTTGTCTAGTGTTCCAAGATGCACTCGAAACCTGTAGCCGCTGGCGAGCGCAGCGAGGCTGCGTACGAGGACGCAGTCCTCGCCAAACCTCAGCTGGCCCATACGGTTCTGCGTACATATCCGTTGCTGCGGTCACGGCCACTATCGGTTCCGCTCTTACAGCGGGTCACTTTGGATGGCCCGGAATGCCGGCCAACCCAAAGTAACCAAAGGCTCTTTGCCCCCTCACTCGGTGCTTCGCCTAGGCTCGGCATGCCCTCTCTCCGGTATTGCTCCGTGGGCCGCCGCAATGGGCCATCCATGGCCCAGCGCGGCTAACCCGGCGTCCTGCCGGGTTACCCACGGCTCAATACCTGCGTTCGGCCATCGTGTCTAAAGGGGCAGGTGGATCAAGATCAAAAGCCAAAAAGCCAAAGCCAGATCAAAGGCCGAAGCAAAGCCGAGCGCGTTTTACGCGCTTGTTGAGTGGCGCTCAGCTCTCCAGCGCCGTGCGCCACTGAATCACCTCCAGCACCGCACAACCCTCCCGGGTGAGCAGATGCACCCCTCGGGTGACCCGCGCCAGATCGCAGTCGGCAATATCTTTCAGGTTAAGCGTGGACAGCGTGTCCATCAGATCCCGCACCACGGTGAAACGATGGGCCGCACTGCTGGCCAGATCGTTCAGAGAGGCTTGGGTGTCGAGGTAGAAAACGGCTTGGTTGGCGTCGTGGGTGTCGACGGCGGTAAAGCGCGAGAGTGGCTGGTCAATCATCGGTACAGCTCCTGTTTATGGAGCAATCACCTGAGTTGCCGACGACGAAGAAAATGACCGCTGTGCGCGCATATGACCACCGGAGAATCACCGCGCACAGCCGTCATAACATCTTGTCGCGGGCACCGGAAAGGTGACTGCAAAGGTGTTGTGGACGCTGATGCTGCGTTGTAATTCGACCGGCCAAGGTCGTCGCGGATGTTTCTGCGAGGTGGAACTATAGGGGCGGGGTTTGAGGGCGACAACCGTGCATTTGGTGAGATGTTTGAGCGGTTATGTCTTAACAATTAGCGACTGTTGAATCAGGTGAGTTGCCCCTGACCTTGTGGACAGACTTGAAAGGCAGCTTTCGGCCAAAAGCGGACATTCTGGAGCGACCGCTGTCGGTCAGAAGCGGACGCTCGAAAGCAACCGCTACCGGCCCATAGTGGACCTCGCCACTTAGGCCAAGCGGGCTGTTTTTTCAAGACAGGGTTACCCGCAAAACTTCAAAGCTGCTAACTTAGTCTCACGTGATGTCGTGGTGACATTGCGAGAGCGATAGTATGCTAGGAGCAAAAATATGGATGTCGTAGCTGTAATAAATTACAAAGGTGGTGTAGGGAAAACAACAGTAACCTCTAATATTGCAGCAGAGCTCGCTTTCAAAGGAAAGAAAGTCCTTCTGTTGGATACGGATGCTCAAGCAAGTCTCACATTTTCTTTCGTTAAACCAGATGTATGGGATGAGAAATACAAAGAGTCTTATACGATCAAATCTTGGTTTGATGCGATATCGCAGGGAAAAGAACCACCGCCCTTGACCGAGTTCATTATCACCCCAACGCAAGTCAACCAATCATTAAAGAATGGGGGAGCCACAGGCCATATTGATCTGATCTGCTCACACCTAGGTCTAATTAACGTTGATCTTGAGTTGGCAACACTGTTGGGTGGCGCGAACCTGCAACAGTCAAAAATGAATTACATTAAAGTTCATGCCAAGTTGCGCGATGCAATTGATCGATTAGCCATAGACTCTGATTACGACATCCTATTAATTGACTGCCCGCCTAACTTTAATATAGTTACGAAGAATGCAATCGTGGCAAGTCATAAAATTTTGATCCCTGCAAAGCCAGATTACCTATCAACATTGGGAATTGACTACTTAAGGCAAAGCGTTAGTCAATTAGTCCGTGAGTTTAACGAATACGCCAGCATGGATGCTAATGTCAGCATCATTTCGCCGGAAATACTTGGCGTCGTTTTTACAATGATTCAGATCACAAGTGGAATGCCAATATCCGCTCAGCGACAATATATCGCTCAAACGAAGCGATCGGGAGTTTCAACTTATGAGAATTATTTTCGCGAAAACAAGACCATGTTTTCCAGCGCCCCAGAGAGTTTGATTCCCGCTGTATTGCAATATCATGCTAGTGGGACCTATGCAAATATCGTTGAGGAACTTGGTCAGTTTGTAGCAGAGTTTGAGGATTCACTGGAGGAAGTATGATAATGCTAAAAGAACGATTTGACATAGCATTTGCTCTGCGCCGTCTGGCTGAAGCAATGCAATCCTTGAGTGATGAAGACCTTCTTAAACTTACAGATGAGAATTTCTCTGTTGATATCAAAATTTCTCGTAGGCGCGGGAAAACTTCGACTGAAATTTCCGAAAGTAAGGACAGCATCAAAATTTTGTCTGAGAAGCTACTTTCGATTCAAGACAGGAATGAAGCATTTACTTTTCTGAGCTCGAATTTCAAAACAAGAAAGACCCTGGAAAATGTCGCTCGAATTTTTGATGTTTCTGTTCTTAAAACAGATAAGTTTGAAACTTTGGCTGAAAAAATAGTTGAAGCGACAGTAGGGGCTAGGAAAAGATCTGAAGCGATTCAGGGCTATAGCAATTTCAGTACTGAAAAAAACAAAAGTGAACCTCAAGAGTAGTTTTATGATGTGACTGTACTTTAAAGCCACAGCGCTTGTTCTCGGCTGTGGCTGATGAGTACTCTAACTCATTCGAGGTTTGAAAACTCCCTACTCTATGTCTATACCAATATTCTTGATTAGTCCAAACCGTATTTTTTAATTTCCATAGGATAAGGTAATGGATCCACAATTCTTTGGCTATATTTCGGTATCTGTGGACAAATGGCAGAAAGTCGCGCCTCTATTTGTGGCGGGGATGAGTGCATTATACATAGTTTATGTTTGCACAATTACAGAGTCCCTGTCCATAATCAGAAACCGGATATCTGATTTCATTGGGATGAAGCACTCTTTCAATCACAAAAAACTAAAAAAAGCATCAGCAACAAGAGCTAGATCTAGATTATTTCAATTTAAAATTCAAGTTGAATGTCAAAACGCCTTATGCGATGGATAAATTAATCGCTTGGGCAGACCGATCCGGCGTAAGACTGAACGAGATCAAACGAGCACGCCCTTATTTCAACCCTACTGAGCAAACATTCAAAATCCCTCAGCCGAAATTTGTAAAAACATTTATTGTAATAGTCTTGTTATTTGCCGCACTGGTATTCTTCGCAATTTACACTCCCAGTGCCGCATTATTTAAAGTCAATAAAACCGGCCAATGGTTTTGGGTTACCGATAGCCATGCTTTTTCGTTCACCTCCTACCTTCCGCAATCACTGCATGTTTCTGGCTCTTGGAAAATGAGCACAGGCAATTGTTTGCTTGACAATACGTCTGCACCATTATCCAACGAATGGGATAAAAAGGTTGTGTGTTATCTTTTACTGGACAACCGGAAAGGGCAAGTAGCGAAAACCATCAGAGAACAGAAAATTTTGGCGTGGACTTTGTCGCTCCCTTGGCTCCTTGTGCCTCTTGCTGTGCTGCAAGGAAGTCACAGGCGACGATACGCAATAGAGTTTCAAAAACGCAGCCAGAAAAAGCTCCGCTTCGGGGATAGCCCTCTTCCAGAATATGCAAGGTACTATTATGACTAGGTCAAATGGTGACGAGTATCCCTCTGGTTCAGCACCTTTGAAGCCAATTGACAGCACGCTTTACGTGAAACTTGACTCAGAATACATGGCTTACTCCGCCATTTCTAATGCTGGGCTGGAGGGTGATCAGATGATTCTATTAAATGGTACTCAGTCGATTGTGAGTTATCCCAATTGAATGCCCATGAATTTATTTCTCTGAGAGAGATTTCTCGGTATTGCGCGTCAAGTCCGCTGATTGTGTGATCAGAGAGTGCGTTTATTACTGAGCAAGCAGTAACTCAATGACAAAGCGGAGATTCCAAGTAATTAGGGCAAGGGCTGCGTAGATCGCCCCAACAATTCCGATAGCAAAGAAAAGCGTTACTCGGCGTTTGTCGATAGGCGTGAGAAATCTATCCTGTTTATCAGACGTAGATGAGTAATGCTGCAGCACATCGAGCCAGGTTCTGCTCTCTTGATATGCGAGGCTTGCATCTCGTAGATGCGAGCTAAACTGAAGAACGCAAGACAGCACGAGGTAACCCGCTAGAAATTTTACCAGCAAGGACAATTCAGTGCTTTCCAGCAACGCGTGAATATTTTTCTGATCAAATTTTCCGATGAAGGAAAATCCGATGAAAACAAGGACACTGAGAATATCTCTGGTAAGCGAGCTCACCAAGTCCCTAACCTTGGTCGCATATAGGTCAGCTTGCGACTTCATATCCTTCATGAGTTCGCGAACTTCTTTGTGATAGGCATCCTTTCGGTCGAGAATCACAAAAGTGTAGCTATCTCGGGCTTGTTGAAGTGCTACTGCAAGGTACTTCTCGGCTCCTGTTAACATCGTCTGGTCTTGCTCGATGTCGATGGACAACCGATCCATGACAAGTCTCAGGCGGGTCTCAGGGCGCTCCTCATAGACCCAGCAAACGGCCTCTGCCAACAAAGAAAGGGCGTCGGCACTTACCTCTTTGTCGTCGTAGAGCGGCAACGAAAGCCTTTTGGTGCCCCGAAGAGTGGCGTAATAGCCATCGTCAGTGTGTTTCAGTTCTTGAACTAGACAGGCAGCTAGGACGCGTGCACTCAAACGAGCGAGAGGCTTCGCTGCGGCACCGCCGATATCCCCCCAAGATAGGGCATAGGCGCTCGGACAAACCCGAATTGGCTTCACTGCATTGGTGTGGATCAACCCATGAATATCGGCCTGATCAGGCAGCTTGTTAGCTGGGCCGTCAGACGCTTGTTCAAGCGGTGGTAACACCCAAAGCAATGGCCCACCAAATGCAGCGGCCAGTCCGTTGACTCGTATCGTCGTCGGGCGAGTCAGGTCAGGTTCATTTCTACCGGGATATTGAAACGGGTCAATACGACCCGCCCACTCCATGAAGCCTTCAGTCGTGAAGAACAACAGCGTATTTTCGTCGTCCCTCGCGCACATTTTCTGAGCGAGTGGGGACTTGCCAAAGGTCAAACTCCATGGCTCTTCATCAAAGGTATCTGATGCCAGGTCGGCCGTATCCACAGCCGCACCAGAAATCATGACAGTAGGTGCATCAATACCAAGTTGATTCGCTAGCGCGTCGATCTGTTGAAGAACTGCTTTCACGGCTCCACTAAGCGAATCACCCTCCACCGTTAGACGGAAGCTCTCATCAAAGAACTGCATTGCGTGGCCACGCAGTTCAAGGGTCGCTTTGAGTAGATCCGCAATAGCGGGCATGATTCTTAACCTTTGGCATTGAGCCGATTCGTTTCAATGGTAACCCGGGCGCGGCCGTTTCCTAGCTGCTCGATGGCCATACCAACCGCTTCGGGGCTGCCTTCAAAAGAAATGGTGACACCCTCAAGTGTTTGATACACCTGCTTTCGCTCACTATTACGTAAAGATCCAGGCTGGGGTCGGAATTGTTGTCCTGCGACGCCCGTTTCGGCAAGAGCCTCTCGCAAAGATCCCATGAGGACTGCCTTACGGTTAGCGTCCTCGTCACGTACCACAGCGTTGACGTAATCGTCTGTGTTAAAGACGTCGTGGTCATTAAGGTAGTTGAGCGACCTGCCAGCAAAGGTATTCAGATCCTCCCCTGGCGGGAGCTGTTCAGCTGTCAGTTTTTTCGCCCATTTTCGTACCTGACTATGGGCCGTCCTCGTTAACACCGCATCCTGCTGACGCTCTGTTACGCCGAGAAAGGCTCTAAAATAGTCACTCAACCCGGGTTTCTTCACTCGGTCAAAAGCTAATACATCCCACGCAAATTGTTCAGATACATCTATTAAGGCGCTCTTTTGAATGGCGTTCTTGCTCTCATTGAGAGAGTTCTGAACCTCATTGATAACAGCCACTCTTCGACCATCTCTTTCTTCGTAGCTGTAAGTAAACGAGGGTTGCTTGTCCATCTTCACTAAAAAAACAAGCTGCCTCCAATCGTGTGCACCCACTAGAAACCTAACAACTGACACGATGAACACGCCTGCCGACATTTGCCCTCGATGTCGGCCAGAAAAATCCGTGGTGATCTGGCGTGAAAGCTCGATGAATCTATCCGGCGCCTCGATCAGCTGTTGACACTTCTCTTTCAGGTTTACGGCGTCTTGCTTGAAGACATATTGCGTGCCTTCCGCAATATCACGCAGCCGATCCAGAAAAAAATTCTTTTGAGCGGCCTGCAGTTGCACCTCGTCGAGGAAAATAACGTCTTCATCCTCCTCTGCATCTGAGTCGATGATGTGGAAGATGAAGCTGACAATTTCCAAGTTTTCGCGTTGTGCCTGACTCAGGACGCCATCCAGTGGTACCACCATGTTGCCACTCCTTTCGAGATTTTCTTATTTTTACTTCCAAGAATCACCCGCCTTCATAGAGATGAGGCCAATGCGATACCGTAAGGCAAAAGAACTCGTGGTCGACCTACGCCGCCTCTTAGCGTAATCGAGGTGACATTGAGCAGGCAGAGGCAGGTTAGGTTGCCCGGTTGCCAATGAACGAATAGTCGCACTAGGAACATTGCCAATGTGTCCGCTACCGCACGGCGACTTAAGCTGACCAATAAACAGGGCAGCAAAGATGAACCAAACAAACGTGCCCCAGATCTGCACGATGATGAGGGTGAAGTCCATTTCATGTCCCTAAATGTGAGCTAACTGAATAGTAGCTATATCCGGCGTAATGGCACGGCAACATGACGGTATTTTTGATTCTGGGCAGCTTCCAGGCGCCTTGAGGTTGCTATACACATTTGGGCGTCCGCTTTTGGCCGATAGCAGTCTTTCACTAAGTCCAGCAATAAATACCTCTACTTAAGCTAAACAGACGCCGCACAATACGCGGCGCCTATCCACTCAATGCACAATCTGCGCAAGAAACGCCTTCGCCCGCTCACTCTTGGGCGCCGCAAAAAACGCCTCCGGCGGCGCATCCTCCACAATCCGCCCACCATCCAGAAACAACACCCGCTCCGCCACCTGCCGGGCAAATCCCATCTCATGGGTCACGCACAGCATGGTCATGCCGCTGTCGGCCAGTTTCACCATCACATCCAGCACTTCGCTGACCATCTCTGGGTCCAGCGCCGAGGTGGGTTCGTCGAACAGCATGATCTTCGGTTCCATGCACAACGCCCGGGCGATGGCCACGCGTTGTTGCTGCCCCCCGGACAGTTGGCTGGGGTATTTGCCGGCCTGGCTTTCGATGCCGACCTTGGCCAGGAAGCTGCGGGCCAGTTCCTCGGCTTTTTTGCGTGATAGGCCGCGCACAGTGGTGGGGGCCAGGGTGCAGTTGTCCAGCACGCTCATGTGCGGGAACAGGTTGAAGTGCTGGAACACCATGCCCACCTGGCTGCGCACCTTGGCCGCTTCGCGGGTGTTTTGCGCCAGGTCGGTGCGGTCCACCAGGATCTGGCCCTTCTCGGCGATTTCCAGGCGGTTGATGCAGCGGATCAAGGTGGATTTGCCGGAGCCGGAAGGCCCGCAGAGGACGATGCGTTCGCCCTGGCGGACCTTGAGGTCGATGTCGTGCAGCACGTGGAAGGCGCCGTAGAACTTGTTCAGCCCAGAGATATCGATCACCACCTCGCGGCGGTCGATGGTGGCGCGGGTGGCGGGTTCGGGCACGGCGGATAGCGGGGCGGTCTGGGTCAGCATGGCAGGTCTCCGACGGTCAGTTGAAGCGCTCGGCGCGATAGGGGGCAGGGTCGGTGAAGGGTGTCTGGCCGGTCATCAGTTGCGCCAGCAGGCGGCCGCTGACCGGGCCCAGGGTCAGGCCGTGGTGGGCGTGGCCGAAGTTGAACCACAGCCCCGGGTGGCGCGGCGCCGGGCCGATCACCGGGCACATGTCCGGCAGGCAGGGGCGGCGGCCCAGCCAGGGTTTGGCGTCGACGCGCTCGCCCAGGGGGTAGAACTGTCGGGCCAGGGTTTCGCAGCGGCGCAGTTGGATTTCGTTGATCGGGTCATCGCTGTCGGCGAACTCGATGCCGGTGGTCAGTCGGATGCCGCCCACCATCGGCGCCAGCACGTAGCCACCCACCGGGTCGAGGATCGGGTGGCGCAGCTCGTTGCCGGGCAGGGCGGCGTAGTGCATGTGGTAGCCACGCTTGATCGCCAGCGGGATGCGGTAGCCCAGGGGCTCGAAGAGGCCTGCGGCCTGCGGGCCGAGGGCGACCACCACTTCCTGGGCGCTGATCGGGCCCTGTTCGCTCTGCACCTGCCAGCCGCCTTCGACCTGGGTCAGGCTCAGGGCATCGCCGATGACGAATCGGCCGCCGCGCTGCTTGAACAGTTCGGCGTAGCCACGGGTCAGGCCGCCGGGGTCGCTGACCGTGCGCGGGTCGAGCCAGTGCAGGCCGCCCACCACGTCGCCGTGCAGGCCGGGTTCCAGGGCGTGGATCTGCTCGCGGTCCAGCACCCGGTAGTTGAGCTGGTACTGGGCCAGGTCCGCGGCGGCGGCCTGGGCGCTGTCGAAGGCTTGCTGGTCGTTGAAGGCTTCGAGCCAGCCGCCGTCGTGGATCAGCCCGAGCATGCCCGCCGGCTCCGCCAGGGCCAGGTGGTCGCTGACGCATTGTTCGATCAGCGGCAGCATGGCGCGGGTGGCGGCGGCCAGGCCCTGGGGTGAGGAGTGGCGCCAGTATTGCAGCAGCCAGGGGCCAGCCTTGGGCAGGTGGCGCAGGCTGTAGCGCACGTCCGATTGCTGGTTGAGGCCGTAGCGCAAAAGCTTGGTCACTTCCCGGGGGAAGGCGTAGGGGATCACGCTGGCGCGTTCGATCAGCCCGGCGTTGCCGTGGCTGGTGCCGTTGCCCGGCGGCTGGCGGTCCAGCAGCACGACTTCGCGGCCACGGGCCTGCAAGTGCAGGGCGGTGCTGACGCCGACGATCCCGGCGCCCAAGACGATGGTCTGGCAATGCATGGTTCTATCCTTACTGCGGGGGGCCGTGCGCGGGCTCCCAAGGGTTCAGTTCAGGTGCCGGCCGAGACGGCCTTCCAGGTATTTCAGGCTGCGCCGCACCACCTCGACGATCACCAGGTACAGCACCGCGGCCCACAGGTAGATCTGGAAGTCGAAGCTGCGGGAGAAGGCCAGCTTGGTCACGCCCATCAGGTCGTAGAGGGTCACCAGGGAGGCGATGGCGCTGGCCTTGATCATCAGGATCAGCTCGTTGCCCAAAGGCCCGACGGCCACCAGCAGCGACTGCGGAAAAATCACCTTGCCAAACGCCGTCCAGCGCGACAGGCCCAGGGCCTGGCAGGCTTCACGCTGCCCCTGGGCCACCGCCAGCAGGCTGCCGCGCAGGATCTCCGCCTGGTAGGCGGCGGTGTTCAGGGTGAAGGCCAGCAGGGTGCACAGCCACGCCTCGCGAAAGAACCACCACAGCCCCACGTCCTGCCAGAAGCCTTTGAACGAGCCCAGGCCGTAATACAGCATGAACAGCTGGGCCAGCAGCGGCGAGCCGCGGAAGAAGTACACATAGGCCCCGGTAAAGCGCCGCAGCAGCGGGTTGCCGAACAGCCGCCCAAGGGCGATCAGCAGGCCCAGCAGGGCGCCGAGGCTGAAGGAGATCGCCACCAGCTTGGCGGTCACCAGCAGGCCGTCGATAAAGCGCGGGCCGTAGCGCTCCAGCAGTTCCTGGTTGAGCACCAGGTTCAGCCATTGATCCAGGTTCATGGTTGCAGGCTCCGTTGATGGCGGCTGAAGCGCCGTTCGAGAAAGCCGAACAACTGCCCGGACAACGCCGAGAACAACAGGTAGCCCAGGCAGGCCACGGTGTAGAACAGCATCGGCTCCTTGGTCACGCTGACCGCCAGGTTGGTCTGGCGCATCAGGTCCACCAGGGAGATGGTCGATACCAGCGAGGTGTCCTTGAGCAGCGACAGCCAGTTGTTGGACAGGCCCGGCAGGGCGATGCGGGTCAGTTGCGGCAGCAGCACCTGGTTGAAGGTGGTGCGCCGCGACAGGCCCAGGGCGCTGGCGGCTTCGTACTGGCCCTTGGGCAGGGTCTTGAACGCCGCCAGCCAGATCTCGCTGGAGAAGGCGGCGAACACCAGGCTGAAGGCGATCATCGCGGCGACGAAGGTGTTGATCGCCACCTCGCCGGGGTAGCCCAGGGCGGCGAGGATCTTCTGCGCGGCGATCTGGCAGCCGTAGTAGATGATCAGCAGGGTCAACAGCTCCGGCAGGCCGCGAAACACCGTGGAGAAGCTGGTGGCCCAGGCTCGCGCCCAGCGGTTTTTCGAGCGGGCGGCCAGGGCCACGGCGAGCCCCAGGGGCAGGCCGATGGGTACGCAGGCCAGTGCCAGGGCGATGGTCACCAGGGCCCCGGCCAACAAGGCCGAGCCCCAGCCGCCGCTGGCCAGGGAAAGAAGAGACAGCTGTTCGAACATGCTCGGACCCTCTTGCGCAATGCTTCGTGCAGCCGGTCGCCGCGCCAGGGCGGCGCGGCACCGTGGCGGCGGATCAGTAGATGTCGAAGGCGAAGTAGCGGCTGGAGATCTTCTTGTAGGTGCCGTCGGCGACGATCTCGTCCAGGGCCTGGTTCAGGCGCTCGCGCAGGGCGTTGTCTTCCTTGCGCACGGCGATCGAGGCGTCGGCGGTGGTGCCGTTGACGTCACCGATGATCTTGCAGCAATCCTTGCCGGCGCTTTCAGCCCAGGCCAGCAGCGGGAACTTGTCGGCGATCACCCCGTCGATGCGCCCGGCGGCCAGGTCGCTGTTGGCTTCGTCCAGGGTCGGGTAGAACTTCACGTCGGCCCCGGCCGGGCCGTAGTGGTCCTCGGCGTAGATGGCCTGGGTCGAGGACGATTGCGCGCCCACGGTACGGCCCTTGAAGTCGGTCTGGGCGTCGGTGATGTCCGAGTCCCTGGGCACCGCCACCGACAGCGGGGTGCGGTAGTAGTGGTTGGTGAAGGCGATCTTTTTCTTGCGTTCGTCGGTGGCGATCATCGAGGCCACCACGGCGTCGTACTTCTTGGCCATCAGCGCCGGGATGATGCCTTCCCAGTCCTGGGCGACAATCTGGCACTGCACCTTGAGCCGCTCGCACAGGGCGTTGGCGATGTCCACGTCGAAGCCGTGCAGCTGGTTGCTGGAGTCCACGTAGTTGAAGGGCGGGTAGGCGCCTTCGGTGGCGATCTTCAAGACCTCGGCCTGGGCCGCGGTAGCGGCGACGGCCATGACGCAGGCACTGGCGAAGCGAACGACGTTTTTCATGGAGCACCTCGATTATTTATTGTTTTGCTCGGGTGGAGGATGTGTAGCCAACGAACTCGTTATGCAGGGCGGCAGTGGCTTCCAGGCGCTTTTCCACCTCGGGCCCCAGGTGCTTGCACACCTGGTTGACCAGCAGGTGCACCAGCGACAGCATCGCCGCGGTGGACTCCCAGAACAGGTTGAACTCAGTGGGCACGCGAAACACCTCATCGGCGTTCTGTTCGGCCCAATCGCAGAAGGTATCGGTCACCAGTGTCACGGGTATCCCGGCCGCACGGGCCTTGTGGCACAGGGCCAGGGCGTGGCGCGAGTAGCGCCGGGCCTCGAACACCACCAGCGCGCAGTCGGTGGGCGGGGCCAGCAGCACCTCGGCGAAGTGTCCGGCGGAACCGTCCACCAGATGCACGCCGTCGCGCAGGTATTGCAGCAGGTGGACCATGGAGGCGGCGATGCCGCGCTCGGTCTGGAAGCCGGCGACGAACACCCGCGGCCGGCTGGCCAGGCGTTGCACCACTTGCTGCCAGGCCGGGGTCAGGCTGTATTCATAGACCTTCATCAGCGCGCCGACTTCCAGCTCGAAGCTGCGCGGCAGGCCCTGGCCGGTGGGGTTGGGTTGCTGGCGAAACTCCTGCAAGCGATCGCCCACCAGCCACGGCCCTTCGCCGAGGTCGTTCTTCAGGTCGTTCTTCAGATCCTTGAAATGGCTGTAGCCGATGGCGCGGCAGAAGCGCCCGACGCTGGACTCGCTGAACCCGAGCTTGCCGGCCACATCGGCGGCGGTCTGGAACGGCAGTTCATGGAGGTTGGCCAGCATGTAGCTGGCGATTGCCCGGCCTGAGGCGGTAGTACCGGACAGGGCACTTTCAAGGCGTTGCTTGATCGGTTGGCTCATGGCTATTTTCGTTGTTGTGGGCCGTTGGCAATGAAAAATGGATGTTTTCTGTCATTAAGTCAATGTTTGACAGTTAACTGGCGTGACGCGATAGTCAGGTGCCTTCCAATAACAATTCCAATGGAGCCACCCATGTCCGACGCCCCCCTGGCGCAGGCCGCTAGCGAGTACCTCGACCTATCGGCCTTGACCCATCTTCTGCAACGTATCTTCCTGCGCCACGGCACCAGCGCCGAGGTGGCCCGGGTCCTGGCGGACAACTGCGCCCGGGCCCAGCGCGACGGCTCCCACAGCCACGGGGTGTTCCGCATTCCCGGCTACCTGTCGTCCCTGGCCAGCGGCTGGGTCGATGGCCAGGCCGTGCCGCAAGTCGAGGATGTGGCCCCCGGTGTGGTGGCGGTGGATGCCGGGGGCGGCTTTGCCCAGCCGGCCCTGGCGGCGGCCCGCGAGGCACTGGTGAGCAAGGCCCGCAGCGCCGGGATCGCGGTGTTGGCGATCCGTAATTCCCATCACTTCGCTGCGCTCTGGCCGGATGTCGAGCCCTTCGCCGAAGAAGGCCTGGTGGCCCTGAGCCTGGTCAACAGCATGACCTGCGTGGTGCCCCACGGTGCCCAGCGGCCGCTGTTCGGCACCAACCCGATTGCCTTCGCCGCGCCCCGCGAAGGCGCCGAGCCCATCGTCTTCGACCTGGCCACCAGCGCCATTGCCCATGGCGACGTGCAGATCGCCAAGCGCCAGGGCCAGCAGTTGCCCGAGGGCATGGGGGTGGATCGGGACGGCCAGCCCACCTGCGATCCGGCGGCGATCCTCGACGGCGGCGCCTTGTTGCCCTTCGGCGGGCACAAGGGCTCGGCGCTGTCGATGATGGTGGAATTGCTGGCGGCGGCGCTGACGGGAGGCAACTTCTCCTTCGAGTTCGACTGGTCCCGACATCCCGGGGCACAAACGCCCTGGACCGGCCAGTTGCTGATCGTCATCGACCCCAGCCACTGCGGCGGTGGCCGCTTCGCCCAGCGCAGCCAGGAGCTGGTACAGCAGATGCAGGCCGTGGGCCTGGAGCGCCTGCCCGGTGACCGGCGCTACCGCACCCGGGCCAAAGCCCTGCAAGAGGGCATTCCCCTGGCCACCGCCGAACTGGCGCGGCTGCGGGGCCTGGCGGGCGACGACTAAGGGCTTCATCCCTTCGCATCCGGGTCCATGAGCCCTTGGTGTTACTCCAGGTAGGGGGCCGGTAGCGGGGCGGGTCGTGGATCGAAACGACCGCTCCCCTGCTGCCCCTCCAAAGCACCGGCCACTTGCCCCCAAGGCAGCCTATGGGCGCTTGCGGCGCCTTTTGATAATCGCCTCCGACATCTCGTCCCCCGAATGCGGAGCGCGCCATGCACAACAATAAGAATCGCCAGCACCCTCTGTTCCCGGCCCTGATCGCCGGCCTGTCGACCCTGGGCCTGGGCAATGCCGCCCAGGCCCAGATCATGCTCTACGACAAGGACCAGACCACCTTTTCCACCGACGGCTACGTCAACGCTTTCTACGTCAACAGCAAGGTCGACCGTGCCGGCGAGCAGTACGACCGGCGCCAGGCGCGGGTGAAGATGGGCTTTTTGCCCAACTACCTGGGCTTCAACATGGGCAAGCAGGTGGATGACCTCAAGCTCGGCGCCCGGGCCTCGTTCTGGGTAACCATCAACGACAGCCAGGACAACGGCACCGACACCGCCATCGACGTGCGCCAGTTCTACGGCACCGTGGCCAACCCGGAGTGGGGCGAAGTGCTGATCGGCAAGGACTTCGGCCTGTTCGCCCGCTCCAACATCCTGCTCGACGAAATGCTCGCAGGCTATGGCCAGGTCAGCGACAGCCTGGGGCTGGTGGATGGCGGCGGGGTGTCGTTCGGCAATATCGGCAGCGGTTATCCCTATCCCTTTCCCACCTCGCAGATCACCTACCGCAGCCCGTTGATGGACGGCCTGCGGGTGGCGGTGGGCATCCTCGACCCGGTGGACACCAACGACAGCAGCACCCTGGGCAAGGCCTACCAGAAGAACCCGCGCACCGAGAGCGAGATCACCTACCAGTTCGACCTGGGCGGGGCCAAGTTCTACAGCTGGCTCAACGGCAGCTACCAGACCTCCGACAACACCGACCCCGAGGTGCGCTCGGTAACCTCCAAGGGCCTGGGCTACGGCCTGCAAGCCAAGATGGGCGGGCTGTCCCTGACCGGCTCGGGGTTCCAGGCCAGGGGCATCAACCCCTTCTTCACCAACAACGCCGGCAAGGCCACCCTGCGCAATGTCGACAGCCGCGGCTACCTGCTGCAGGGCTCGTACAAGCTGGGCAAGAACCGCCTGGCGCTGTCCTATGGCAAGACCCGTGACGACGGCAACGGCGTGGTGGGCAGCGGCGCCGACTACCAGACCCGCGGCGTCGCGCTGTTCCATGACATCAACGACAACCTCAAGCTGGTGGCCGAGTACAACCAGTTCCAGATCGACGGCCATCGCGGCAGCGCCCAGAACGAAGACACCAACACCTTCGCCGTGGGCGCGGTGCTGAGCTGGTAACGGCAGCGGCAAGCCGCCAGTTGCCAGCTGCAAGTGGTTTGCATCCGTTATTGCGGCCGGTTGTAAAAAAACCTGTGGCCAGCGCCTACGCCCATGGAACTGGCCACCCGCTACCCAAGTAGCATTCGTGGCCGGCCGGGCGCTTCGTACACTTGCGAGCCTAACCAATCCGCGCCGGAGACAACCATGCAGCAAGCCCAGAGCGAGGGCGTGGTCAGCGCCATGTCCCAGGCCGGCGATCCGCAGCAGGTGGCCCAGGACCTGGCCCGCCAGCTGCTGCATCCGCACCTGGGCTTCGTGCTGTTCTTCTGCTCCGCCGAGTACCCGCTGCAAGCCCTCGGCCAGGCCCTGCAACAGGGCTTTGGCGGCATCCCCCTGGTGGGCTGCACCAGCGCCGGGGAAATCACGCCCCAGGGCTACGGGCGCAACTGCGTGACCGCCATCGGTTTCGACCACCGGCACTTTTCCATCGCCGCCGAACTGATCGACCAGATGGAGCATTTCAGCCTGATCGACGCCCAGCGCATGGTCGAGCGCCTGGTGGGCGGCTGTCGCAGCAACACCCTGGCGCCGATCAAGGGCAACACCTTCGCCCTGACCCTGCTGGACGGCCTTTCGAGCCGCGAGGAAATGGTCCTGGCGGCCCTCAGCGCGGCCCTGGGCGATATCCCGCATTTCGGCGGCTCGGCCGGCGACGACAACTACCTGACCCACACCCACGTGTACTTCGGCGGTGAATTCCACAGCGGTGCGGCGGTGGTGGTGCTGGTCAACACCTGGCTGGATTTCGAGGTGTTCACCACCCACCACATCCAGCCCCGGACGGAAAAACTGGTGGTCACCGGCGTCGACAGTACTTTGCGCCGGGTCTATGAGCTGAACGCCGAGCCGGCCGCCGAGGAGTACGCGCGGCTGATCGGCGTACCGCTGGCGCACCTTGACCACCGGGTATTCGCCGCCCACCCCCTGGCGGTGCGGATCAACCAGCACTACTACGTGCGTGCAGTGCAGCAGGTGCACCCGGACCTGAGCCTGAGTTTCTACTGCGCGGTGGAGAACGGCATCGTGCTTACCGCCATGACTCCCGGCCCCTTGCTGCCCAACCTGCAAGCCTTGTTCGACGGCTTGCAGCAACGCCTGGGCCGCTTGCTGCTGACCATCGGCTGCGACTGCTTCCTGCGCCGCCTGGAGCTGGAGGACCAGGGCGGCCTGGAGCGTATCGGCGCCTTCCTGCGCGAGCAGCGGGTGATGGGGTTCAACACCTACGGAGAACAGTTCAATGGCATGCACATCAACCAGACCTTCACCGGGGTCGCCATTGCCCGCAGCCGAACTGCGGCCCGTCGCTGAACTGCAAGCCCGGATCGACTGCCTGCAACGGGAGAACCGCAAGCTGCGGCGGATCAACGACGCGCTGATCGAGCGGGTCGAGTCCGGCATCACCCGGGGCAACGATCCTTATGCGGCGTTCCAGCACTCGGTGGTGCTGGCCGAACAGGTGCGCGAACGCACCGACGCGCTGAACCAGGCCATGGCCGAGCTCAAGGCCGGCAACCATTTGCTTAGCGAGGCGCGGATGCGGGCCGAGACCGCCCACCAGCACCTGATCGATGCCATCGAGAGCATTTCCGACGCCTTCGTGCTGTTCGACCAGGAGCAGCGCATCGTCCTGTTCAACAGTCGCTTTCGCGCTTTCTGGGCCAACAGCCGGGTGCGGATCATGGCCGGCATGCGCCTGGCCGAGGTCCGGCGGTTGCTGACCAGCACCGGGTTGTTCAGCGAAGAGCCGCGCAGCGGCGGTGACGAACACCTGTTGTATCGCCTGCACAACGGCCGCTGGCTGCAGGTCAGCGAACGGCCGACCCGCGAGGGTGGGCGGGTGATCCTGTTCACCGATATCACCGAGGTCAAGCACAGCGAGACCCAGCGCCGCGAGCAGGCAGTGGCGCAAAAGTCCCACCTGTTGCAACGGGCGGTGGACAACCTCTCCCAGGGCGTGGCCATGGTCAACGCCGAGGGCGTGCTGGAGTTGTGGAACCGGCGTTTCCTGGAACTCAGCGGGTTGGCGCCGGTGGCCGCGCATCGCTTGTTTGCCGAGGTCATCGGTGACAGCGAACTGAGCCTGCTCAGCCCCGACAGCCGCGATGCCAATGGTCGGCCGATCCACGAGTGCGAGCAGCGCCTGAGCGATGGCCGGGTCCTGGAGATCCGCACCCATCCGCTGCCCACCGGTGGTTTCGTCAACACCTTCACCGACATCACCGAGCGCTACCGGCATGCCGAGGCCCTGAGCGAGAGCGAACGCTGGATCCGCCTGATCACCGATCAGGTGCCGGCGCTGATCGCCTACCTCAATGCCGACCTGGTGTACGAATTCACCAACAAGGTCTACGAAGAGTGGTACTGCTGGCCGCGGGGCGTGATGCTCGGCCAGAGCCTGCGCGAGGCGCACAGCGAGCAGCACTACCAGCGCCTGGAGTCCTACATCGCTCGGGCGCTGGCCGGGGAGAGCGTGACCTTCGAGTTCCCCGAGACCAACATCAACCATCAAGAGCGCTACATGCTGCGCTCCTACGTGCCCAACCGCCTGGCCAGTGGCGAGGTGGTGGGGATCTTCGTGCTGATCCGCGACATCACCGAGCGCCGGCGCACCGCCGAGGCCCTGCACCAGGCCTACCAGAACCTGGAGCTGCGGGTGCGCGAGCGCACCGCCGAGCTGACCACCCTCAACCAGCAACTGCTGCGCGAGATCGAGGAGCGCAGCCGGGTCGAATCGCGCCTGCGCGAGGCCAAGGGCGAAGCCGAGCGGGCCAACCTGTCGAAGACCAAGTTCCTGGCCGCGGTCAGCCACGATTTGCTGCAACCGCTGAACGCCGCGCGGCTGTTCACCAGTGCCCTGCTGGAGCGTCGCGACCCCGAGGCGAGCCAGGCGTTGGTGCGCAATGTCAGCAATTCCCTGGAGGACGTGGAGAATCTGCTGGGCACCCTGGTGGACATCTCCAAGCTCGACGCCGGGGTGATCAAGGCCGATATCGCACCCTTCGCCCTCGGCGAGCTGCTGGACAACCTGGCCGCCGAATATGCCCAGGTGGCCCGCAGCGAGGGCCTGGAGCTGCACTTCGTGGCCTGCTCGGCGCTGGTTCGCAGCGACATCCAGCTGCTGGCGCGGGTCCTGCGCAACCTGTTGAGCAATGCCATCCGCTACACCCGCCAGGGTCGGGTGGTGCTGGGCTGCCGGCGCCAGGGCCGCTGGCTGTCGATCCAGGTCTGGGACAGTGGCCTGGGCATCGCCGCCGAGCGGCTGGAGGAAATCTTCCAGGAGTTCAAGCGCGGCGACGAACAGCGCCCCGACCAGGACCGGGGCCTGGGCCTGGGGTTGGCCATCGTCGAGAAAATCGCCGGGATCCTCGGCCACCGCATCGACGTGCGTTCCTGGCCTGGGCGCGGTTCGGTGTTCAGCGTGCAAGTGCCGATCAGCGCCAGCGCGCCGCCACCTACACCGTGCCTGGAAGGACGGGCGGCGCCGCTGGAGCGTTTGCAGGGAGCGCGGATCTGGGTGCTGGATAACGATGCCGCGATCTGCGCCGGCATGCGCACCCTGCTCGAAGGCTGGGGCTGCCAGGTGGTCACGGCGTTGTCCGAGGAAGACCTGGCGCGCCAGGTGGATGACTACCGGGCCGAGGCCGACCTGCTGATCGCCGACTACCACCTGGACCAGCAGCGCAACGGCATCGACGCCGTGGCGCGGATCAACGCCCGCCGCGCCCTGGCGATCCCGGCGATGATGATCACCGCCAACTACAGCAACGACCTCAAGCAGCAACTGCGCGAACTGGGCCACACCCTGATGCACAAGCCGGTGCGGCCGATGAAACTCAAGACCGCCATCAGCCACCTCATAAAGCAGCGGCAAGCTTCAAGCTGTAAGCCCCGAGCTTGAGGCTTGCCGCTTGCCGCTAGCGGCGCAGGTAGGCGCCGAAATCGATGTCGCCGGCACTGAGGATCGCCTGCACCCGGTTGTGCACGTTGAGCTTGCGCAGGATCGCCGAGACGTGGGCCTTCACCGTGGTCTCGGCGATGTCCAGGGTGTAGGCGATCTGCTTGTTGGATTCGCCCTTGGTCATGCGCTCCAGCACCAGCAGTTGCTTGCGGGTCAGGGCCTGCAACAGCTCCGGCGGGAAGCTCGGGGCTTCGCTGCTGCGCCGTCCTGGCGAGCTCTTCTGGGTGCGGATGATGTCCGGCGGCAGGTACACGTTGCCATTGAGGATCTGCTCGATGGCTTCGGTCATCTGCGAGCGCGGCGAGGACTTGGTGATGAAACCCACGGCGCCGTAGGTGATGGCTTGCAGCACGATCTGCTTGTCCTGCTCGGCGGAGACGATCACCACCGGGATGGTCGGCGCTTCGTTGCGCAGGGTGATCAGGCCATTGAGGCCGTGCATGCCCGGCATGTTCAGGTCCAGCAGGATCAGGTCCAGGTCGTCGTGGTCCTGGGTCAGGGCCAGGGCGCTGTCCAGGTCGGCGGTTTCCATCACCTCGCTGCCGGGGAAACCGTCGCTGATGACGTTGTGGATGGCTTCGCGAAACAGTGGGTGATCATCGGCTATCAGGATTCTGTACACGGCCTTTCACCTCGTTATTGTGGTTATGGGGACACTTGAGCCAGGCATCGTCAGGGCAGGGGTTCGGGCTGCGCGGCCACCAGGGGCAACCCGGCGGCTTCCCAGGCATCCAGGCCATCGCGGTACCAGTAGATATTTTTATAGCCCAGGGCTGCGGCGCGTTTTACCGCGTTCCAGCTCAGCCAGCAATCGGCGCGGCAATAGAACACCAGCGCTCGCTGGCGGTCGCCCAGGCTCAGGCGCTGCAAATGCTGGTTGAAGTAGTCCTGCCACTGGGGCGTCAGCTCGCCGTCGCCGGTATTGGCCAGCCAGTGGCTGCCGGGCAGGTTGGCGTGGGGTTCGCTGTCGATGAAGCGGCCTTGCAGCCATTGCCGGCGATAGACATCGATCAGCAGCGGTGCCGGGCGCGCTTGCAGCAGGCCCTGCAAGGCCTGGGTGTCGACGATCTGCGCCGCCTCGATGTGCAGCGGGGTCGGGCTGCGATAGCTACCTGTGCGATAACCCTCGGCGGAAAACAGCGGGTCGGCGGCCTGGACGCTGCCCAGCGCCAGGCTCAGGCACAGCGTGGCCAGGGTTTGCAGGGCACGGGGCATAAGGCTTTTATCCTTGTCGTTATGGGCCCATTACATGCCAGGGCCGGGCACTTGGGAATGCGACCATCGACAGTAAAAGCAGTACCAAAGTCGTAGGTCCTGGCTGGGCGACGCTCTTGCGCTTGTCGGTAGTCGCTGCTGCGGCTGTTCAGGTGACGCCAAGCCTGGCGGCTCGGTCCGCCAGGGCCATCCACGGGGTTTCATGCACTGCAAGGTGCCGGCTTTCGGAGCCCTGGAAGGTCCTTCGGCCCTTTGCGCCGCCTCGCCCAGGGCTCGACAGCGGCTACGGAGGTTTTTCATCAGCAGAACCTAGGCGGTGTTCTTGCGCAGGGCGGCGTGCTGCGGGTTGAAGGTGGCCACCGCGAGCAGCGCGAACACCAGGGTCAGGCCCAGGCACACCGCCAGGGCCAGGGGGTTGAAGCGCAGGTACAGGGCAAATCGCACCAGCTCCACCGCATGGGTGAAGGGGTTGAGCGCGCACAGCCAGTACAGCCACTGGCTGGCCTCGAGCATCTTCCACAGCGGGTACAGCGCCGAAGACAGGAAGAACAGCGGGAAGATCACGAAATTCATCACCCCGGCGAAGTTCTCCAACTGGCGGATGGCGTTGGACAGTAACAGCCCCAGGGCGCTGAGCATCAGCGCCACCAGCAACAGCGCGGGCAGTGCCGCCAGCAGGCCCAGGGCCGGGGGCTGCACCCCGTAGAGCCAGGCGATGGCGAGAAAGGCATACACCTGCAACAGCGACACCAGGGCCGTGGCCAGCAGCTTGCTGGCCAAGAGGAACGGCCGGGGCAGGGGGCTGGTGAGCAGGAGACGCATGCTGCCCATCTCGCGGTCGTAGACCATCGACAGCGATCCTTGCATGCCGTTGAACAGCAGGATCATGCAGGCCAGCCCGGGGATGATGTAGACCTCGTAGGGAATGTAGGTGTCGTAGGGCTCGATGATGGCGATGCCCAGGGCCGCGCGAAAGCCGGCGGCGAACACCAGCAGCCACAGCAACGGGCGCACCAGGGCGCTGAGAAAGCGCGTGCGCTGCAGGACGAAGCGCAGCCATTCGCGCAGCACGATGCCGCGCAGGCACTGCCAGTAGGCGCTCATGCCAGGCGTGTTCATGACCGGTGTGCTCATGCCGCGTGTCCTCCGGTTGCCAGCGAGTGGGTGGGCGTCGCCGAGGTCAGGCGGGCGAAGGCGCTGCCCAGGTCACCGCCGTGGGCCTGGCTCACCGCGCCAGCTTCGCCGCTGGCCACCAGGCGCCCCTGGTGCAGGACCAGCAACTGGTCGTCGGTTTGCACTTCATCCAGCAGGTGGGTGGTCCACAGCACGCTCAGCTGTTGCTCCTCACACAGCTGGCGGATATGCCGGCCCAGGGCCAGGCGGCTGGCCGGGTCGAGGCCGCTGCTGGCTTCGTCGAGCAACAGCAGGCGCGGCTGGTGCAGCAGCGCGCGGGCGATCTCCACCCGCCGTCGGTGCCCGCCGTTGAGCTGGCGCACCGGTTCGCGGCGGCGCTCCTCCAGGCCCTGGCGTTGCAACTCGGCCTCCACCCGCGCCTGGGCCTGGCGCCGGGACAGGCCATGCAGGGCGGCGTGGTAGCGCAGGTTCTGTTCGACGCTCAGGTCCAGATCCAGGGTACTTTGCTGGAACACCACCCCCAACTGGCGCAGGGCCGCCCGCGCGGCATTGCGCAGCGAGCAGCCGCCGACACGGATGTCGCCCTGTTGCAGGTCGTAGAGCCGGGTGAGCAGGGCGATCAGCGTCGACTTGCCGGCGCCGTTGGGCCCCAGCAGCGCGGCGAAGCGCCCGGGGGCCAGGCTCAGGCTGACCTGGTCCAGGGCCTGGCGCGGGCCGTAGGCGAAGCTCAGCTGGCACACCTCCAGGGCCTTCATGGGGTCACCACCACGCCCCAGGGGTAACGCCCGACCTTCACCGACTTGAGCACCTTGCGCTGCTCCACGTCGATCACCGAGACGTCGCCGCTGACCCCGTTGGTGGCCAGCAATTGGCGCTGGTCCGGGGTGAATGCCAGCTGCCAGACCCGCCTTCCCACCAGCAGATAGTCGAGGACCTCGAAGCTCTTGGCATCGATCACCGCCACATGATTGGCCGGACCCAGGGCGACGAAGGCGTACTGGCCATCGGCGCTGAGCTTGATGCCCACCGGCTGGACCTTGTCCGGGTGCACGCCCTTGATCTTGAACCCCAGGGTCTTGAGCACCTGGCGGGTGGCCACATCGAGGATGGTCACCGTGCCGCCGATTTCCGCCGAGGCCCACAGGCGCGAACCGTCCGGGGAAAATTCGACGAAACGCGGGCGCTGGTCCACCAGGGTGTTGTCGGCCAGGGTCTGGGTGCTGGTGTCGATCCAGTGCAGCATGTTGGTGGTTTCGCTGGTGTTGACCGCCCACTTGCCGTCGGGGCTGACCGCCATGCCTTCGGGCTCGACACCGACGTCGATCTGCCCCAGGACCTTGGCGGTCTGGGTGTCGATCACCGTCACCAGCGCATCGTCTTCGTTGGATACGTACAGCCAGCGGTTGTTGGGGTGCAGGGCGAATTGCTCGGGGTCCTTGCCCGAAGGCAGTTCCTTGATGATCTTGCGGGTGGCCACATCCATCACCTGGACCCGGTCCGAATCGCTGGCGCAGATGTACAGCAGCGTGTTGTCGTGGGACAACAGCAGGCCCCGGGGCCGCTGGCCGACGGGCAGGGTATCGGTGACTTGCAGGGTCTGCAGGTCGATCAGGCTCAGGCTGTTGTCCTTCTCGTTGGAGACCCAGGCGGTGGCGGCCAGGGCCTGCCCGGTGGCGAGCAGCAGGGCCGCGCAGAGCGTGGAGCGGCGAAGAAGAGGGCGGCGCATGGCGGATTCCTTATTGTTGTAGGGGCGGGTCAGGGATAGCGGCAGGTCACTTCGGGGCGGTCGTAGCCCAGGCTGTCCATCTCGTTGAACGGATGCAGGAAACCCTCCTGGGGCGAGGTGCTGACCAGGGCCCGGGGTTGCACCAGGGCAATGGGTTGGCGCAGCTCGCCGTTCCATGGGCGGTAGCTGAGCTTGCGGCCCTTGAAGCCATCCAGCGGCAACTGGTCGCCCAGCAGCCGTTGTTGCAGGGCCCGGGGCTCAGCCTGGCGCAACTTGCTCACCGCGCTGGCGACGCTGCGCACGGCCATCCAGGCGGCGAAGTCTCGGTCGTTCATCCAGCGCCCGGCCTGGGCTTCGAAGCGCTTTTGCAATTGCGCGGCGCCGAAGGTCTCCACGCTCTTGTGCCAGGCGGTGGGCGTCAGGCCCTGGGTGCCGGCCACCGGGCGCGGGTACCAGGTCTGGTAGGGCAGGTATTCGCCGAAGTCGCCGCGCTCGTCGGCCACCAGCACCACGTCGTACTCGGCGGTTTGGGTGAACAGCGGCATGTCGGCCTGGGCACTGCGGCGCTGGTCGTTGTCGAAGCTCCAGGCTTTTTCCGCGACGATCTGCACGCCGAAGCGCTTCATGGCCCGGCGCAGGGCCTGGGCGTAGGCTCGGTCATCCTCGGTCTGGCCGACCACCAGCAAGGCCCGCTGCCATTTGCGCAGGGCCAGGAACTGCACCAGGGCGTCGGCCAGCATGGCCCGGCTCGGCAGGCTGTGCAGCACGTTGCCCAGGCATTGGTCGCTGCGCAGGTGGTCGTCGGGGCTGCCGGCGTTGAACAGCAGGCTGTCGGGCAGGGCGGCGGACAAGGCGCGCAAGCTGGCCGCCGGGGCGTTCACCACGAACAGCCGCAGGCCCTGCTCGTGCTGGGCCCGGGCGGCTTGCAGCAGGGCCTCGGGGCTGTCGACGCTGGCGCTGAGCAGCTCGAACCGCTGCTTGAGGAAGCGCCCGGTGCTGTTGTTGTCGACGATCGCCAGCTCGGCGCCTTGCAGGCCGGCATCGGCGGGTTCGGGAATGATGTTCGAGAGCAGCGGACCAGCGTCGGGCCGATAGCCCAGGTAGCCGATGCGCACCTGCAGGCTGGGTTCGGCCGCCTGCGCGGCTTGGGCGTACTGGACATTGGCCAGGGTCGTGGCCAGGGCCAGCAGGCAGGTCAGGACAAGGGGGGCGGGCTGGCGCATCGGCGGCTCTCCACGGCAGGTGGCGCCAGCATAGAAAGAGCGCCGGAGCGGGGAAATATGCAGAAAGTAGCGCCCGGCCAGTACCAAGGTAGTAGCCCGGTGCGGCGGTGGCGGTCTTAGCATGGCCAGCACCGTCCCTGGCCACTGCGGAGTCATCGCCCATGCGCCTTATCAAACTGCTGCTGTTGCCCTTGCTGCTGATGCTCAGCCTGATCGGCGTCGATCGCTTGCATGGCTCGCGCCCGCTGCCGGTACCGGCGGTGCCGTTGGCGCCGGGGCACTAGGCATGTCGGCGCTGTGGCGGATCAACCTGTGGGTCAGCGGTTTTTTCGCCCTGGTGACCCTGGCTTGTGCCGGGTTGCTGTGGCACCAGGCCTTGGCCGATGTCGAGCGCGAGTTGCAGTCCGCCGAGGCGGTGGTGGCCTACCTGGGCGAGACCGCCGAGCGTGATCCGGCCAGCCTGCAACCACGCCTGACCCGTAGCCTGCGCCATGTGCGGGTGCATTGGCTGGAACCGGGCGCCAGTGCCCGCCTGCCCGAACAATCGGGCTGGGATGCCTGGCTCGGCCGCCGCTTGTTCAGCGAGCGCCAGCATGCCAGCCGGCTGCTGGACTTGAGCGACGGACGCCGGGTGCTGATCGCCGTCGATGCCCGGGACGAGATCGACGAAGCCTGGGATTCCCTGCAACAACTCCTGGGCCTGTGCGCCTTGGCCCTGGTCCTGAGCCTGTTGACCATCCGCTGGGCGGTGCGCCGGGGCGTTGGCTTGCTCGATGAGCTGCTGCGGGCCTTGCGCCAAGTATCGGCCGGGCAACTGGCGGTGCGCCTCCCGGAAAGCGGCCTGCCCGAAGCGCTGCAACTGGCCGGGCACTTCAACCGCATGACCTCGGCCCTGGAGCAGACCCGGGCCGACAACGCGCAACTGACCCGGGCGCTGCTGGCGGTGCAGGAACGGGAGCGGACCCAGCTGGCCCAGACCCTGCACGACGACCTTGGCCAGTACCTGGCCGGTATCCGTGCCCAGGCCTGCCTGTTGCGCCTGGTGGCTGGCGAGCCGGCCACGGTGGCGCAGACGGCCGAGCTGCTGGAGCGCAATTGCCAGCAGTTGCAGCAGGGCTTTCGCGCCCTGGTGCAGGACCTGTATCCGCTGGTGTTGCAGCACGTGTCGCTGCCAGCCGCCTTGCAGATGCTGGTGAGCCAGTGGCAGGACAACCAGGGCATCGCCTGCCAGCTGAAGTTGGGCGAGGACCTGCCAACGCTGTCGGCCACGGACCAGACCCAGTTGTACCGGCTGTTGCAGGAGGCGCTGACCAATGTCGCCCGCCACGCCAGTGCCAGCCAGGTGCGGATATGCCTGCAACGCCGCGGCCGGGGCCTGCGCCTGTGGGTGCGGGACAACGGCCGCGGCGCCTGCCAGCCCCAGCGGCCCGGGGTCGGCCTACATTCGATGGCCGAGCGTGCCCGCAGCCTGGGCGGCGAATTGCGCGTCTTCAGCCGTCCCGGCGCCGGTTGGGCACTGGCTTTGAACATGCCCCTGAACATGCCCATGGAGGCCTGATGAACATCTTGTTGGTCGACGACCATGCCGTGGTCCGCCAGGGCTACGCCAGCCTGCTGCGAGCGGCGTTGCCGGCAATGCAGGTCCGTGAAGCCGCCAATGGCGAGGAGGCCCTGGCCCGGGTCCTGGAAGAGGTGCCGAACCTGGTGATCATGGACTTCGGCCTGCCGGGCATCAGCGGCCTGGAGACCACCCGCCGCCTGCGCCAGCGCTTGCCGCAGCTGCGGGTGCTGTTCTTCAGCATGCACGACGAACTGCCCCTGGTGCGCCAGGCGCTGGAGGCCGGGGCCTCGGGCTACCTGACCAAGAGCTCGGCGCCCCAGGTGCTGATCGAGGCGGTGCAGCGGGTGCTGGCGGGCCACGCCTACATCGAGCAAGCCCTGGCCACCCAGCTGGCCTGCACGCCCCAGGCCGGCGCCAGCGACCCGCGCTTGCAGAGCATGACCCAGCGTGAGCTGGAGATCTTCGTGATGCTGGCCCGGGGCACCCCGGCGCGGGAGATTGCCGAGCAGCTGTGCATCAGCACCAAGACCGTGTCCAACCACCTGACCCTGCTCAAGAGCAAGTTGCAGGTCAGTTCCCATGCGCAGCTGGTGCATCTGGGGATCGACATGGGCGTGGTGCGGGTGGCGGGGTGAGGGGTGTATAATTTGGCAAATTTTGTCAAAAGCGGACAAAGCCATGAGCACCATGAACATCTCCCTGCCGGACGCCCTCAAGTCCTTTGTCGATGATCAAGTCAGCCAGCGTGGCTACAGCACCAGCAGTGAATATGTGCGTGAGCTGATTCGCAAGGATCAGGATCGGCAACATCTGCGTGGCCTGTTGTTAGCGGGGGCTCAATCGGCACCGGGCACTGCTGTGGACGGTGACTATTTCGAATCCCTGCGTGCCAGGGTTCGCAAGGCTCGGGGATGAAAGCCAAGCCGGTCATTCCACGCGCCCTTGCCAACCAGGACGTGCAAGGCGTCATCAACTACTACCTTGAGCAACAGGCCGAGCAGGCTGCGCTCGGTTTTATCGATGCTCTGGAAAAGGCCTATGTCCACATCGGCCGTCATCCGGCCTCGGGTATGTCTCGTTACGCCCACGAGCTGGATCTGCCGGGGGTGCTTTGTTGGCCGTTGAAGCGCTACCCCTATCTGGTGTTCTACGTTGAACGTGCTGACCATATCGACGTGTGGCGGGTTTTGCATGGTATGCGGGACTTTCCTGAATGGTTGGCTGAAGGTGTTTTCTGGTAGTGGTGGGGGATGTCTGGGGTTTTTTGTGGTGAGTTTGAGGG
>NZ_JBYSWT010000050.1:0-28380 GCF_058781435.1 Pseudomonas sp. FW507-12TSA | reverse complement strand
AAGATTAAATTCCGAAACCCCAATTGCGAAAGCAGTTGGGGTTTTGTCTTTGCGCGGACGAAAAACCATAGCGGCCCGGCATTTGCCGGGCCTGACCTGGTTCAGGCAAACACTTGCCCGGGCTGCAGGCGAGCGATCCACTTGCCGTGCTGCTCCGTATCCCTGAGCGCCTCGAGCTTTGCCGGCAGTTCATTGAAGTCGAAAGGCAACAGGGCAGAGCCCTTGAGCTGACCCTGTGCAACCTGCTGCAGCAAATAGGCACCCTGTTGCTGGTAGCGTTGCCAATCGGCTTCGACGCCGTGTGCATGAAGACTGTTCAACGCCACTTCATGCAGGGAAATGGCTGTGCTGAATGCTGGCAACGGCGCTGTCTCCTGGCGATCCTGGATACACACCAAGTGCCCGTTGTAGCCCAGCAACTCGGCCAGGTTCGCCGCGTGCCTGCCGCTGACCGTATCGAAGATAGCCGAAAGCCGTCGGCTACCCAGGCGGGCTTGCAATTCAGCCCGCCACTCTGGCCGATGATAGTCGAAGACTCCAACCACACCCTGCTCCTGCAGTCGTTCATGATGCTTGGCTGAAGCCGTGGCCCAGACCCGCATCCCCCTCTGTACCGCCATCTGCGCCAGTAACGAGCCCACGGCGCCGCCGGCCCCCACCACCAGCACATCCCCCACGCCCGCCTGGGGCAGCTTGTCCAAAGCTTGCAGGGCCGTCAGACCGGGGCAAGGCAAGGCCGCCGCCACAGCGTCGTCCAGCTCATCAGGGAGGACAATGGCGGCCCTGGCATCGATCAGGCTGTATTCGGCGAAACTACCGTCAGCGCTCAACTCCTGGTGATAAGCCACTCGGGTTCCTGGTCGGATGCTTGTATCAGGGCCTGCCGCCGCCACCACCCCGACACCATCCACGCCCGGCACATGGCCGTCCCGCCAGTCGTCGTGGCCCCACTCGATCATTTTCCAATCCACCGGATTCAACGCGATCACGCTATTGGCGATCAGCAGTTGATTGGTCGACGGCTGCGGCAGGGCTTTACGGATCGATCGCAGGCCAGGCAGGCCGGCTCCCCGGGTCCAGCCCCAGGCCACATATTCGCTTGGCATCTTCACTCTCCATCAGGTTTCAAGACGCTCTTGCGCCAGCCAGGTCGGCCGGCCAAGAGCATCTTGCAGTCTCCCCAGTGAGTAATGCGGGAAAAACCCAAGAATCGGAACAACACCCTTGATCACAGGTCAATAATGCCCCCAGGCCAGCACCATTGATCAGCCGTGGGGGAAATCCCGGCAAAGTCGGCGGCTGGTTTTTGGTATGGTGCAGCTCTTTTTTACGGACCCGATTTCACCCGCACGGACCAGCGTCGACCTCTATTTCACCGAGAAGCTGTAGCAATGCCCGAAGCGATTCCGATCAAGGACCACGAGAAAGAAACCCGCCTGGTGAACAAGCGGCTGCTGGCCTGCGCCGTGCTGGTAGCGGCCATCACCTGTGCGCTGGTGGGGCGCATGTATTTCCTCCAGGTGGTGGAGTTCGACTACCACTCCACCGTTTCGCAGAACAACCGTGTCCACGTGTTGCCCATCACCCCGACCCGTGGGGTGATCTATGACCGCAATGGCGTGGTCCTGGCGGATAACCGCCCCAGCTTCAACCTGACCATCACCCGTGAGCGCGCCACCGATCTCAAGGGCGAACTGGATACCGTGGCCGAGCTCCTGCACTTGCCGCCGGAAGACCGGGCGCTGTTCGACAAGGCCATGAAGCAGGCCCGCCATCCTTTCGTGCCCGTCACCCTGTTCTACCAGCTCACTGAGGAGCAGATCGCCGTATTGGCGGTGAACGAATACCGCTTGCCAGGCATGGATGTCGAAGCCCAGTTCGTCCGGCATTACCCCCTGGGGATGCACTTCGCCCACTCCATCGGTTATGTCGGGCGGATCAACGAGAAAGAAGCCAAGACCCTGGACTCGGTGGAGTACCGCGGTACCCAATCCATCGGCAAGACCGGTATCGAGAAGTTCTACGAATCCGAACTGCATGGCCATGTCGGTTACGAAGAGGTGGAGACCAACGCCCAGGGGCGGGTCATGCGCGTGCTCAAGCATACCGATCCGGTCCCCGGGAAGAACATCGTCCTGAGCCTGGACGTGAAGCTCCAGGAGGCTGCCGAGCAGGCCCTGGGTGACCGCCGCGGCTCGGTGGTGGCCCTGGACCCGTCCACCGGCGAAGTGCTGGCCATGGTCAGCAACCCCAGCTTCGACCCCAACCTGTTCGTTACCGGCATCAGTTTCAAGGAATATGCCGCCCTGCATGATTCCATCGACCGGCCGCTGTTCAACCGCGCGTTGCGCGGCCTCTATGCGCCGGGCTCGACCATCAAGCCGGAAGTGGCCATCGCCGGCCTGGATACCGGCGTAGTCACCCCCTCCAGCCGCGTCTTCGATCCGGGCTACTACCAATTGCCGGACTACGACCACAAATACCGCAATTGGAACCGCAGTGGCGACGGCTGGGTGGACATGGACGCGGCGATCATGCGCTCCAACGACACCTACTTCTACGATCTGGCCCACAAGCTGGGTATCGATCGCCTGCACGACTACATGGCCATGTTCGGCCTCGGCGAGAAGGTCTCCCTGGACATGTTCGAGGAAGCCCCGGGGCTGATGCCGTCCCAGGCCTGGAAGCGCGCCACCCGCCGCCAGGCGTGGTTCCCGGGAGAAACGCTGATCCTCGGCATTGGCCAGGGCTATATGCAGGTCACGCCGCTGCAGCTGGCCCAGGCCACGGCACTGATCGCCAACAAGGGGGTATGGAACCGGCCTCACCTGGCCAAGACCGTCGATGGCGTGGCCCCGGTGGACCCGCATCCGATGCCCAACATCCTGTTGAAGGACCCGCGCGAGTGGGACCAGGTCAACCATGGCATGCAGATGGTCATGCACGATCCTCGCGGCATTGCCCGCGCCGCTGCTGCCGGGGCCCAGTACCGGATTGCCGGCAAGAGCGGTACCGCCCAGGTGGTGGCGATCAAGCAGGGCGAGCGTTATGACCGCCTCAAGACCCGTGAGCGCAACCGCGACAATGCCCTGTTCGTCGGCTTCGCCCCGGCCGAGCATCCGCAGATCGTGATCTCGGTGATGATCGAGAACGGCGAGGCCGGTGGCCGGGTCGCCGGCCCCGTGGTGCGGCAGATCATGGACGCCTGGCTACTGGACCAGAACGGCCACCTCAAGCCGCAGTACGCCGCACCGGCCAAGGCTCCTGGCGATCCCCACGTCTGAATCAGCGCAGCACCAGGCTGTCCGGCACCTGCTCGTGGATACTGAGCATGTGCTGGATGCTCTGGAGAAACAGCGCCTCGGCCTGGCTCATCTTCTGCTCACGGTTCCACAGCAGCTGGATATCGAAATCCACCACCCCATCCTTCGGCGGCAGCGGCCACAGCAAGCCCTGTTCGACGTCCCGGCGCACCAGGTGGATCGGCAGGCAGCCAATGCCGAAGCCGGCGCAGATCAGTCGATGAATTTCCTCGAAGCTGGTGGAAGAGGCGACGATCTTGCCGGTAAAGCCCTGCTGGTCGCGAAACAGCGTCAGGGGTGAAAGGTTGCCTCCCAGCTGGTCGCTGGTGAAGCTGACGAAGTTCTCCGTGGCCAGCTGTTGCAGGCTCAGGTTGGCCTGGCCGAACAGCCGATGGCGCGGGCCGCAGAAGTAGGCGTAGCGCTCCCGGAACAGCACTCGCTGCTCCAGCCTGGGCTGCGGCAGCCGGCACAGGCCCACCCCCAGGGTCGCGGTCTTTTGCAGCAGCGAACTGATGATGTCCGGACTGCCCAGCACCTCCACCTCCAGCTCGATCTTCGGATGCGCGGCATGAAAGTCAGCGAGGAACTCATCGTAATGCCGGGCCTTCACCCCACTGACGGTGAGAATGCGGATCTTGCCCACCACGTCGTCCTGGCGGCTTTGCACCACGGTGCCCAGGCGCGAGATGTCGCCATAGATATCGGTGGCGATGCGCAGCACTTCCTCGCCGGTCTCGGTGAGTTCGAAGCGCCGTCCGCTACGGACGATCAGCAGGCAGTCCAGCTGCTCCTCGAGCCGCTTGAGGGCCTGGCTGACCGCCGACTGGGTGATGTGCAGGCGCGCGGCGGCGCGGCTCATGCTGCCTTCCTGGCCGATCACCAGGTAGGTGCGCAACAGGTTCCAGTCCAGGCGATCGTTGAGAAAACGCCGTCCGGCCCAGGAGCCGGTCACAGGATCGAGTGTCGACATGGAGCTCCTCTAAAAACGACCTGCCTCGCCTAGGTTTTTAGAAGCGCCCATGGGGAGCTCTAGTAGTAGCAAGGCTAATAGTTAGGATAAGAATTCGAAAATTGACTAATCCTTGCACGACGGCGATAAAGCCCACAAGCGCCATAGAGCGCCGCCTGACCAAGCCTTCAGCACCTGCCCATAACTACAAATACACAGGTCCTTGCATGCACAGCACCCCTCAGCCGCGACGCGCCGCGGCAGCGGCCTTCATCGGCACCACCATCGAGTTCTACGACTTCTATATCTACGCCACGGCCGCGGCCCTGGTGCTGGGGCAGGTGTTCTTTCCCAGCAGCGACCCGGTGACCAGTACCCTGGCGGCGTTCGGCAGCTTTGCCGTGGGGTTCGTCGCCCGGCCCATGGCGGGCATGGTCTTCGGCCACCTGGGCGACCGCCTCGGGCGCAAGAAGATGCTCCTGGTGACCATGGCGCTGATGGGCCTGGCCACCACCGGCATCGGCCTGCTGCCCAGCTATGCCAGCGTTGGCATCTGGGCGCCCATCGGCCTGATCGCGTTGCGCTTGATCCAGGGCATTTCCGTCGGCGGCGAGTGGGGTGGGGCGGTGCTGATGGCCAGCGAACACGCTCCGGCCCGGCGCAAGACCTTCTACGCTTCCTTCGCTCAATTGGGCAGCCCCGCCGGCCTGCTGCTGGCTTTGATCGCCTTTCGCCTGGTCACCAGCCTTGCCCCCGAGGACTTCCTCGCCTGGGGCTGGCGCCTGCCGTTCCTGGGCAGTGGCGTGCTGATGATGGTGGGCCTGATGATCCGTAGCGGGGTGCATGAATCGCCGGAGTTCGCCAAGGCCCGGGATAACCAGGAGACCGCGCGCTACCCGGTGCTGGAGGTGGTCCGCGACTGCTGGCGGCAGATCCTCCTGGCCGCGGCGGCCGTGACCATAGGTTCGGCCGGTTTCTTCTTCACCAACACCTTCATGATCACCTACGTCACCCAGTACCAGGGCATCCCCCGGGCCACCATCCTCGACTGCCTGTTCCTCGTCACGGTGATCCAGCTGCTGTCGCAACCGCTCTCGGCCCTGCTGGCCGAGCGCATCGGCGAAGGGCGCTTCCTGACCCTGGTGGCCCTGCTGTGCATGGTCACGCCGTACCCGATGTTCCTGCTGGTCGGTACCCAGAACATCCTCTTGATGACCCTCGGCATCGCCCTGGCGGTGGTGATCCTGTCGGCGCTGTACGCGGTGATCGCCGGCTACATGACCCAGGCGTTCCCGGTGCACCTGCGCTACTCAGGGATATCCATCGCCTACCAACTCAGCTGCGCCCTGGCCGGCGGCACCACGCCGCTGCTGGGGACGCTGCTGGCCAGCAAGTTTTCCGGGCAATGGCTGCCCCTGGCGCTGTTCTTCAGCCTGCTGTCGGCGTTGTCGCTGATCGGCGTCTCTGGCTTGGCGCGCATGCGCGCCAAGCCGGTGGTCCAACCCGCTCCCCAAGAGGTGTATCCGTGAGCAAACCTGAACACATGAGTGCCGTCGAATGGCAGGCCCGTTGCGAACTGGCGGCGCTGTATCGCCTGGTGGCGCACTTTCGCATGACCGACCTGATCGACACCCACATCACCCTGCGCATCCCCGGGCCCGAGCACCACTTCCTGATCAACCGCTACGGGGTGATCTTCGACCGCATGCGTGCCAGCGACCTGGTGCGCATCGACCAGGAGGGGCGCATCGTCGATCCCCACTACAGCGGACACCGGGTCAACGCCGCCGGCTTCGTCATCCACTCGGCGATCCACATGGCCCGTCCCGACCTCAACTGCGTGATCCATACCCACACCGCCGCCGGCATGGCAGTGGCGGCCCAGCAGCAGGGCCTGCTGCCCATCAGCCAGCATGCATTGAAGTTCTACGGCAAGCTGGCCTACCACACCTATGAAGGCATCGCCCTGTCCCTGGACGAGCGCCAGCGCCTGATCGCCGACCTGGGCCCGCACAAGGCCATGATCCTGCGCAACCACGGCCTGCTGGTGGGCGGCGCCCGCGTGGCCCACGCCTTCCACGAGATCCACTTCCTGGAGCGCGCCTGCCAGGCCCAGGTACAGGCCCTGGCCGGTGGCTCGGTGCTCAACTACCCCTCGCCGCAGGTCTGTGCCCACACCGCCGAGCAGTTCGAGCGCGACGATGCCGACCACATCATCGAGCTGGCCTGGGACGCGGCCCTGACCCTGATCGAGCACCAGCGCGAGTCCTACCTGTCATGAGTCCTGTGGTGCTGCTGTCCCGTGACCGCCCGTTGCTGCAACAACTGCAGCAGGCCTTTGCCCGCAGTGCGCCGCAGGTGCAGGCATTGCTGGCAGGCGACCCCGGGGCTGCCGAGGCACGGCTGGCGGCCTGCTGGTTCCCGCCGCCGGGCAGCCTGCGAGCCTTGCCGGCATTGCAGTTGATCCATTCGGTGGCGGCCGGCATCGATCACCTGGAACACGATCCAGGCTGCCCGCCAGTGCCGGTGTGCCGGGTGGTGGACCCCGGGCACCGCCAGGGCATGACCGAGTACGTGCGCTGGGCGGTGATCCACTACCACCGGGGCTTCGACCGGGTACTTGGGCAACAGGCCGGGCACTGTTGGGAGCGGCCGCTGCAGGTGCCGGCGCAGGACTTCAAGGTCGGGGTCATGGGCCTGGGTTCCCTGGGCGCAGCCATCGCCCAGGACCTGGCTGGCGCGGGCTACCAGGTGCGCGGCTGGGCCCGCAGTGCCAAGCAGTTGCCCCAGGTGCGCTGCTTCGCCGGCGCCGAGGGGCAGGATGGCTTCCTCGACGGCCTGGACCTGCTGGTCAACCTGCTGCCCCTGACGCCCGAGACCCGGGGCATCCTCGGTCATGCCACCTTCGCCCGGCTGGCGCCAGGGGCGGCGCTGGTCAATTGCGGGCGTGGCGGGCACCTGCGGATCGACGACCTGCAACAGGCCCTGGCCAGTGGCCAACTGCGCGGCGCCTTGCTGGATGTCTTCGACCAGGAGCCGCTGCCGACGGACCATCGGTTGTGGAGCCTGCCCGGGGTCACCGTCACCCCGCACATGGCCTCGGCCGCCTCCCACGATTGCATTGCCCGGCAAGTGGCGGAGAACCTGCGCCGCCTGGAGGCGGGCGAACCGCTGCTGAACCTGGCCGACCGCCGCCTGGGCTACTGAGCGTCCAGGCACGCCTGCAAGCGTTCGAGGAACAACGCCTCGGCGCGGCTCAGGCGCTGCTCGCGGTTCCACAGCAGGTGGATGTCGACGTCGGCGATGCCCTCGTGGGGCGGTAGCCGCCACAGCAGCCCACTGTCGACATCGGCCGCCACCACATGCTCCGGCAGGCAACCGATGCCGAACCCGGCGATCACCAGGCGGCGCACTTCTTCCAGGCTGGGGGAGGAGGCGACGATACGTCCGCTGAAGCCCTGCTGGTCGCGGAAGATGGTCAACGGCGAGAGCATGCCGCCGATCTGGTCGCTGGTGAAACTGACGAAGTTCTCCCGTTGCAGGTCGCCCTCGGCCACATCCGCGTGGCCGAACAGCGGGTGGTGCTTGCCACAGAAGAACGCATAGCGCTGGCGCAGGAACAAGCGTTGCTCCAGGCGCGGCTGCGGCCGGCGGTTGAGGCTCAGGCCCAGGGTCGCGGTCTTTTCTTGCAGGGCGCTGACGATGTCCGAGCTGCGCATCACGTCCACCTCCAGGTCGACCCGTGGGTGCTGGCGATGAAAGTCCGCCAGGAACTGGTCGAAGCGCTCGTTGCAGATGCGGCTGATGATCAACAGCCGGACCTTGCCGATCACCTCGTCGGCAGGCTGCTCCAGCACGCTGCCGACCTGGGACACCTGGCCGTAGATCTCGCCGGCCAGGGCGAAGATCTGCTCGCCGACTTCGGTCAGGGCGAAGCGCGGGCCACGGCGGGCGATCAACTGCCGGCCCAGTTGTTCCTCCAGGCGCTTGAGGGCCTGGCTCACCGCGGGCTGGGTCAGGTGCAGGCGCGCCGCCGCACGGCTGATGCTCAACTCCTGGCCGATCACCCGGAAGGTGCGCAGCAGGTTCCAGTCCAGGCGGTCATTGAGCAAGCGGCGGGCATCGTGGTCGGACATGGCGAAGGCTCTGGGGCGGGCGAGGGTTTGATAATAAGCCAGGATAATAATCGAGATAACCAATAGAAAATTGACTGATTATCCCCGGCCGCGGATAAATCCACTCCACAACGGCGCCCGCAGAAGGCGCCTGCGCTGCACCGTCCTCCTGCCAGAACAACAATCAAGGGAGCCTGATCCATGTCCTCCGCCTCGCCTCAACCGCGCCGGGCCGCTGCCGCCGCGTTCATCGGCACCATGATCGAATGGTACGACTTCTACATCTACGCCACGGCCGCGGCGCTGGTATTCGGTGCCTTGTTCTTCCCCTCCAGCGACTCGCTGTTCAGCACCATGGCGGCCTTCGGCACCTTCGCCGTGGGCTTCTTCGCCCGGCCCCTGGGCGGCATCATCTTCGGCCATATCGGCGATCGCATCGGGCGCAAGAAGTCCCTGGTCATCACCTTGCTGATGATGGGCGTGGTCACGGTGTGCATCGGCCTGCTGCCGACCTACGCGCAGATCGGTGCCACGGCGCCGGTGCTGCTGGTCCTGCTGCGCATCGTCCAGGGCATCGCCGTGGGTGGCGAGTGGGGCGGGGCGGTATTGATGGCCGGCGAGCATGCGCCCAAGGGCCGGCGCAACTTCTTCGCTTCCTTTGCCCAGCTGGGCAGCCCGGCCGGGTTGATCCTCTCGCTGCTGGCGTTCAGCGCCGTGACCCGCTTGCCCGAGCAGGCCCTGATGAGCTGGGGCTGGCGCCTGCCGTTCCTGGCCAGTGCGCTGTTGCTGGTGGTGGGCCTGGCGATTCGCCTGGGGGTCGAGGAGTCGCCGGAATTCCTCGCCAGCCGCGAGCGCGCCGCCAAGGCTGCCCGCCATGAGCAGGCGCCGGTACTGGAAGTGCTGCACAGCGCCTGGCGGCCGTTGCTGCTGTGCATCGGCGCCAACACCCTGGGGATCGCCGGGGTGTACTTCACCAACACCTTCATGATCGCCTACAGCACCCAGCAGCTGCAGATTCCCCGGTCGCTGATCCTCGAGTGCCTGTTCGTGGTGGCGATCATCCAGTTCTGCATCCAGCCCCTGGCCGCCTGGGTCGCCGAGAAGATCGGCGCCACGCGTTTCCTGTGCCTGGTGGCGCTGCTGGCCATGGCCTCGCCGTACCCGATGTTCGTGCTGGTGAGTTCGGCCCAGGCGCCGCTGATGATCCTCGGCATCGCCCTGGCGGTGGTGTGCATGGCGTCCTTCTATGCGGTGATCGCCGGCTACGTCAGCGGCATGTTCGAGACCCGGGTGCGCTACACCGCGATCTCCCTGGCCTACCAGGTCTGCGGCGCTGTGGCCGGTGGCCTGACGCCCTTGATCGGCACCTGGCTGGCCCATCGTTTTCTCGGCCAATGGTGGCCGATGGCGCTGTTCTACAGCCTGATCGCCGCCGTATCGCTGCTGTGCGTGCTAGCCCTGGCGCGCCGGCACGCCGCTGCCCATCGCCTGGAAATGGCATCCCACGCCTGACTGTCTGGAGAACCTGAAGATGTTGAAGATCAATGGCGAACGCCTGTGGGCGAGCCTGATGGCCATGGCCGAGATCGGCGCCACCGCCCGTGGCGGTAGCTGCCGCCTGGCCTTGAGCGAGGAAGACAAGGCCGGTCGCGAACTGTTCGCCCACTGGTGCCGCGAAGCCGGGCTGGACCTGAGCGTCGATCCCATCGGCAACCTGTTCGCCAGGCGCCCCGGGAGAGACCCACAGGCTGCGCCGGTGATGATCGGCAGCCACCTGGACACCCAGCCCGAAGGCGGCCGTTTCGACGGGGTCTATGGGGTGCTGGCCGGGCTGGAAGTGCTGCGCAGCCTGAACGACCAGGGCATTGTCACGCGCAAGCCGCTGGAGCTGGCGGTCTGGACCAACGAAGAGGGAGCGCGCTTCACCCCGGCGATGTTCGGCTCGGCGGTGTTCACCGGGGCCATGGCCCTGGAAGCGGCGCTGGCAGTGCGCGACGCCGAGGGCATCAGTGTCGCCCAGGCTTTGCAGAGCACCGGTTATGCCGGCCAGCGGCCCTTGGGCGGGGCGGTGGATGCCTACTTCGAAGCGCATATCGAGCAGGGACCGATCCTCGAGGACAACGCCAAGAGCATCGGCGTGGTCAGTGGTGGCCAGGCCATCCGCTGGCTCGACATCGAGGTCGAAGGCATGGCCGCCCACGCCGGGACCACGCCGATGCCATTGCGCAAGGACGCCCTCTACGGTGCGGCGCAGATGATCCTGGCGGTGGAGCGACTGGCCGCCGATTTCGCTCCCGAGGGACTGACCACCGTGGGTGAGCTGAGCATCGCCAAATCCTCGCGCAACACCATTCCCGGCCTGCTGCAATTCACCGTCGACCTGCGCCATCACCAGGACCAGCAGATCGCCGCCATGGAGCAACAGGTCCAGCAGCGCCTGGAGGACATCGCCCGGCAACGGGGGCTCAAGGTACGCATCAGCCGTCACTGGGTCAGCCCGGCCACGCCGTTCGACGCCGACTGCGTGGCAGCGGTGCAGGAGGCGGTGGACGGCCTGGGCTACCCTCAGCAGTCCATCGTCAGCGGCGCCGGCCATGATGCGATCCTGCTGGCGCGTTACTGCCCGACCGCCATGGTGTTCATTCCCTGTGTCGGCGGCCTGAGCCACAACGAAGCCGAAGATGTCTTGCCCGAGGACGTGCGCCAGGGCGCCGATGTCCTGCTTAACGCCGTGCTGGCCCGTGCCGGCCGGGTCGCCTGAGGAGCCTTGCATGCGCAGTTTTTTCCACCCCGAACAATTGCTTCACCATCCCCGGAGCTATTTCTCCCGGGGCCAGATGCGCACGCCCCAGGAAGTGCCCGAGCGGGCCCGGCGCCTGGTGCAAGCGGTACACATCCTGGGTTTCGCCCTGGAGCAACCGCTGGATGCCGGCCTGCAACCCTTGCTAGCGGTGCATGGTGCGGCCTACCTGGAGTTTCTCGAACAGGCCCATCGGCGCTGGAAGGACATCCCCGAGGACTGGGGCGAAGAGGTCATGTCCAACATCTTCGTGCGTGAGCCCAATGCCCTGCGTGGTGTCCTGGCCCAGGCCGCGCGCTACCTGGCCGACGGCAGTTGCCCGGTGGGCGAGTGGACCTGGCGCTCGGCCTACTGGTCGGCCCAGAGCGCCATCGCCGGGGCCAGGGCGCTGCTCGATGGCGAACCGGCGGCCTACGCCCTGTGTCGCCCGCCGGGGCACCATGCGCGGGCCGAGGCTGCCGGTGGCTTCTGCTACCTGAACAACGCGGCCATCGCCGCCCAGGTGCTGCGGGAGCGATACAGCCGGGTCGCGGTGCTCGACACCGACATGCACCACGGCCAGGGCATCCAGGAAATCTTCTACGAGCGCAGCGACGTGCTGTATGTCTCGGTGCACGGCGACCCCACCAACTTCTACCCGGGCGTCGCCGGTTTTGCCGAGGAACGTGGCAGCGGCGCGGGCCAGGGCTACAACCTCAACCTGCCCATGGCCCACGGCGCCAGCGAAGAGGATTTCCTCGCGCGGCTGGAGCAGGCCCTGGCCGCGGTACGGGCGTTCGATGCCCAGGTGCTGGTGCTGTCCCTGGGCTTCGACATCTTCGAGCTGGACCCGCAAAGCAAGGTGGCGGTGACCCGTGCCGGCTTCGCCAGCCTGGGCCAGCGCATCCGCGGCCTGGGGCTGCCATGCCTGATCGTCCAGGAGGGCGGTTATCACCTGGAGAGCCTGGAAGACAACGCCCGGGCCTTCTTCGCCGACGCCGCGGCCTGGACCCGTTGACCGAACCCGCTGACCGGATCAGGCGCTGGTTGTGTGTTTGCCAGGGGAGCGAGTGGACGGCGCTCGCCCCTGGCTAGAGCCTTTACCTTCGCCTGAGTGTTGCCATCTGCAACGGCCCGAGTGTCCCGCAACACCATCGCCGGCGCTGCGGGAACGGGCTTGCCGAGGTGTCAGCTGGCGCTGCTGGAGTACACCCGCTGGCCGCCTTTCCAGGTCTCATGCACCTTGATGTCGCGGAGGCTAGTGGCCGGGACGTTTTCGTCCAGCGGGTCCTGCTCGAGGATCACGAAGTCGGCGAAGTTGCGCTCGGCCAGGGAGCCGGTCCAGGCTTCGGCATTGCACTGCCAGGCGGCATCGTAGGTGATGGCCTTCAGCGCTTGTTTACGCGTCAGGCACTCTTCGGGGTTGAGCACCGGCAATTGCTGTGGATCCCGTACATAGGCTGTTTGCCCAGGCAGGCGCAGGCCTTCCATCTTGCGTGTCACCGCCTGCTCCATCGAGCGCAGCGGGCCCAGCGGCGTGACCGTGCAATCGCTGTGCAGGGAGATCCGCAGATCCTTGCCCAGGGCCATCTGGCACAGGTCGAGCATGGTGTCGGCGCGATTCTCGAAGATCGCCTGCTGGAAGGCGTAGCCCCAGTAACCGACATGCCCCACCAGGAAACTGGGCGACAGCCCCAGCTTGACCATGGTCTCGAGGCGATCTTCGCTGAGCAGCGAGCAGTGTTCGATGCGGTGGCGCTTGTTCAGGCCCACACCTTGCTCGAAGGCTTTCTGGTAGGCCTGCAGGGTGAAGTCGATGGCCCGGTCGCCATTGGCGTGGATCATCAGCGGCCAGCCCTTGGCGGCGACGGCCTGGACCAGGTCCTGGTAGGCGACGGGGAGGTCTTGCGGATCCTGCTCGCCCTCATCGCAGAAGTTGAAGTTGCCCTTGGGGCGGGTACCGGCATTGCAGCAGTAGTCGGTGGTCTGGTAACCGGTCAGCCCCTGGTTGGAACCGTCCGAGACCAGCTTCACCGAGCCCTGGTACATGCGCTTGGCCTGTTCGCGGGTGGCCGCCTGATAGGCCGGTAGCTGGCTGATGCTCTTGGGCGTGCCGTTGCAGGCAGCGGCGTAGCCGATGCGCAGGGTCCGTGGATGGTTGAGGAAATAGGCATCCAGCAGCAGCTTGGAGATGGGGTCCATCATGGCGTCGTACAACAGGGTGATACCGCGCTGCGCGGCGGTGGCGAAGTAGTGCTCCAGGCGCTTGAAGATGTTGAGCATCTCCAGTTGCTGCTTGAGGGGAATGACCAGGATCGCCTTGAGCACATCCTCTTCCTGCACCGTGCCGTTAGTGACCGTGATCCCGGCCTGGGTGACCCGTTCGCTGGCGGCGCTGTTCAGGTAGGCGGTGTGCATCGAGGCGCTGACCAGCAGCATCGGGTGCAGCTTGTCGATGCTGTCCAGGTTGCCGACTTCTTCGTCGAAGCCGCAGCCCAGGGTGATGAGCTGGTTCTGGCCCCCGGGCACCACCTTGAACGGCATCAGCGCCGGATCGACCATGTGCCCGAGGATCCAGGTCGAATCGTCCTTGGGCAACCGGGCCTGGATGGTGGTCTTCAGCCAGTTCCAGTCATAGACGGGGCGCAGTCGCTGGTTCTGCCGCTCGTCGTGGTTGAAGGTTTGGCTGTCGGGGTCGGTATCCACGTCATTGACGATGGCGCCCAGGTTCAGCCAGCCATCCATGGCACAGCTCTGCACGATATGGGCGTGGGGTTCCACCAGGCCGGGGAGCAAGGTCCTGCCGCCCAGGTCTTGGGTGGTATAGGTGAGCTTCAAGTCCTGCATGCGCGCCTTGACCTCGGCCAGGGTGCCGACGGCCACCACGTCGCCGGCATGGATGCCCAGGGCCTCGACCCGATCGTCCATGTTGCCCTCGCGCAGCGGATAGATGGTGCCATTGGTGAAGACGATGGATGCGCCGTCCGGCTCTTGCAGCGGGCCATGGGCTTCGCGGGGCAGCCCGGCCATGTAGCGGGCCGGGTCGAGGCTGTGCTTCAGCGCTTCCCAGACCGGGTTGTGGCATCCGCACTGGATGTAGTCATGATCATTTCCATTTGATCCCATGATGCGTTCCTCAAGGTTCTTGGTGGTTTGAGGGGGGAAAGGTCGATGAGCCAGGAGCACAGGCAGGCACGATCCGGCTCGCGCTGAGCGTAGCAGCCGTTCGCCGGGCGGGCTGGCCCATTGCCATGAGCGGCCCGGTCCTGCGTCGGCCCGTGGCGGAATTGGTTGGGGGGCGGTTTGGCAAACGCAGGCAGCCCTCGAGGATTCCCCGGTGCGCGGCTAGATGTGCAGCCAGGCCAGCGAGCCCAGCAGCACGCTGGCCCCGGCCGTGCCATAGGCCAGGCGCGCCAGCCATTGCTTGCGGGTCAGCAGGGTGATGGCTGCCATCGAGATGGCGATCTGGATCGCCATCATGGCCTGGGCCCAGCGATGGTGCTGGTGCAAGGTGGCTTCGGATTGCTCATCCCAATCCTGGGCCTGGGCTTCCAGGGCCTCGGCCTTCAGGCGCACGGCTTCCTTTTCCTTCTGGTAGCGCTGGGCCTCGATGCTGTAGTGCTTGGCGTCGACCCCGGGGATGTGGGCTGCCAGCTCCGCGAGGTTCTGGCGGCTGGACTTGGCCTGGTAGTAGTTCCACTGGTTGGCCGCCTCGGTCTTTTTCATCGCCGCGTTGTTCTTGTCCATCGCCGCCAGGCTCTCGCTGGAGCCGGCCTGGTAGCTCAGCAAGGCACCGAGGGTGGCCATGATCGCCGTGGTGACGGCGATCTTGCTGGCGAAGCTGTCATTGCGGGCATGGGCCTGTTCGCTTACGTGTTCCACATGCTTTTCGTGGGGGCTGGGCACTTCGAAGTCTTCGGTCATGGCGATCGATCGAAAGGAGGGGAGGGAGGAGTTGCAAAGTGTATCCACGGCCCCGTGGAGCGGCTGCACTGGCGCATGTTCGTTCAGCCGGGCGACAGCCTTGGGGCAGCTTCGGGATACCAGTTCGATAGCGCAGCGCTGGACGAACGGTAGAGAATGACCATTTTGCGATAGTTAAAAGGAAGTTCTCGTTAGACGGTCGTCAGGGGCCTTCTTAAAGTTGGGTGCATCGAACCATCGAGTACCCCTCATGCCTATTCATCGTGGGCCCGTGCTGGCCCTGTGCGCCCTGCTGGGCGCCTGTAGCGTCGGCCCGCAACGGCCGCCGAACACCACCTTGCAGCTGCCCGCCACGTCAGCCGCGGCCCCGGAGCCCGACGACCAGTGGTGGCGGTTGTACCGGGACCCGGCGCTGAACGCCGCCGTGCAGGAAGCCCTGGGGCAGAACCGCGAGCTGCGGGTGGCGGCGGCCAACCTGCTGCAAGCCAAGGCCCTGCTGCGTGAAGCCGATAGCCTGGACCAGCCGCAGACCCGGTTGTCGGCCAACACTGGCTACGGCAGCACCGCGGATGACCAGTTGGAGGCGGCGCTGGGCGACAGCCGGCGAATCCGCACCGGCACCCGCTCCGGCATCGGCCTGGACGTGCAGTGGGAGATGGACCTGTTCGGACGCCTGCAAGGGCTGGAGCAGGCGGCCCGGGCCGATGCCGAAGCCGCCAGGGCCGCCGAGGATGGCCTGCGGGTGGTGGTGGCCGCCGAAACCACCCGCGCCTGGTTGCAAGCCTGCAGCTATGGCCAGCGCCTGGATGTGGCGCGCCAGTCCCTGGCACTGGTGGAGCAGGGGCGCGACCTGACCGCCGAACTGCATCGTTCCGGTGCCGCTCTGCCCCTGGACGTGGCCCGGGCCGAGGGCCTGGTGGGCCAGGTGCGCGCTGCCGTGCCGCCGTTGGAGGCCGGGCGCCAGCGGGCCCTGGCCGAGCTGGCGGTACTGCTGGGGCGCCTGCCAGGGGATGTGCCGGTCCAGGCGCAAGCCTGTCGCCAGGCGCCGGCGCTGATTGCCAGCCTGCCCGGTGGCGATGCCCTGGCCATGCTGCGCCGGCGCCCCGATGTGCGCCAGGCCGAGCGCCGGCTGGTAGCGGCCACGGCGCGTATCGGTGTGGCTCGGGCCGATCTCTATCCACGGATCAGCCTCGGCGCGGGGATCGCCAGTTCGGCCCATCATCCCAGCGGTTTCGACGAGCGCGACGCCTCGGTCTGGCGCCTGGGCCCGCTGCTGTCCTGGAGCTTTCCCAACTTCACCGCGGTGCGTGCCCGCATCGCCCAGGCCGATGCCCGGGAAAGCGCGGCACTGGCCGAGTTCGACCGCAGCATCCTCGGGGCTCTCAAGGAGCAGCGCCAGGCCCTGAACGACTACCAGGCCGCCGGCCAACGCCAGCAAGACCTGCAGCTGGCGGCCGAGCGCAACCAGGAGGCCCTGCGCCTGGCCGGCCTGGCCCGGGCTGCCGGGGCCTCCAGCGCCCTGGACTACCTCGATGCCCAGCGCACCGACGTGGCCTCCCGGGCTGCCGCGGCGCGGGCCGATGCCCAATTGATCGACAGCCAGGTCCTGCTGTTCAAGGCCTTCGGTGGCGGTTGGCGCGAGGCCCCGCCGGTGATCCTGCCCAAGGTGGAGCCTGGGCGCCGCGCATTGTCCCCTCGCAGCTCTTGGTTGCGAGCTTCTTCCCTTCCAGCCACTGGCGAGTCCCCGCAATGACCGATACCGCTACCACCCCCGTTCCCGCTGTCCCCGGCCTGACCCGGCGCCGCCTGGCGTTGTATGCGGGGCTGACCCTGGGCCTGTTGTCGATCCTGGCCTGGAGCTTGTACTGGTGGTTCGACGGCCGGTTCCTGGTGGCGACCGACGATGCCTACCTGCGGGCCGATATCGTCACCATCGCGCCCCGGGTGGCCGGTTACCTGGCCAGCGTCGAGGTGCGTGACAACCAAGCGCTCGAGGCTGGCGACCTCTTGGCCCGGATCGACGACAGCGACTATTCGGCCCGGGTCGAGCAGGCCGAGGCGATGCTGCGCGAGGCCCGCGCCGAATGGCGCACCGGGCAAGCCCGGGTGGCCAACCTGCAGGCGCGCCAGCAACAACAGCAAAGCTTGATCGACGAGGCCCGGGCCCGGGTCGGCGCCGCCGAGGCCGAGGCCTTGCGCGCCGGCCAGGAAGACCGCCGGCAACGGCACCTGGCCAGCCAGCAGGTCAGCAGCGTGCAGCAACTGGAAAGCGCCGATGCCCTGGCGCGCCAGGCCGATGCCGCGCTGGTCGCCGCCCGCGCCAACCTGGCTGCACGGCGCCAGCAGGTGGCGGTGCTCGATACCGAGCAGCAAAGTACCCGGGCCCAGCTGGACAAGCTCGAGGCCGGCGTCGCCCGCAGCGATGCCCAACTGCGCCTGGCCCGTATCGACCTGGCCCGTACCGAGCTGCGCAGCCCGGTGGCCGGGATTGCCGGGCAACGCACCTTGCGCGCGGGGCAGTATGTGGAAGTCGGCGCGCCGCTGCTCGCGGTGGTGCCCCGGGAGGCCTACGTGGTGGCCAACTACAAGGAAACCCAGGTCCAGGGCATGCGTCCCGGGCAGGCGGCACGGGTCGAGGTCGACGCCCTGGGGGGCCAGGTGCTCACCGGGCGGGTGGACAGCTTCGCCCCGGCCTCCGGTGCGCAATTCGCCTTGCTGCCGCCGGACAACGCCACCGGCAACTTCACCAAGATCGTGCAGCGCATGCCGGTGCGCATCCACCTGGATCCCGGGCAGCCGCGCCAGGCCGAGCTGCGCCCGGGCATGTCGGTGGTGGTGACCGTGGATACCCGCCATGACTAGTGCCCAACGCGTGGCCGAACCAGCGGCCGAGACAGCGCCAACGATCAGCCTGCGCACCTGGGTCGCGGTGCTGGGCAGCGTGGTCGGCTGCTTCATGGCCGGGATGAACGTGCATGTGACCAACGCGTCGCTGCCGGACGTGCGCGGTTCCCTGGGCGCCACCTTCGAGGAGGGCTCGTGGATCACCACGGCCTACCTGGTGGCCGAGATCATCATCATCCCCATGACCGGCTGGCTGGTCTCGGTGTTTTCCATGCGCCGGGTGCTGATGGTCGGCACCGCCGGCTTCGTGCTGTTCTCCATCGCCTGTTCCCTGGCGCCGAACATCCACGCCCTGATCCTGGCGCGGGTGCTGCAAGGAGCCTTTGGCGGCGTACTGATTCCGTTGTCGTTCCAACTGATCGTCACCGAGCTGCCGGCGGCCCGCCATCCCCTGGGCATGGCGCTGTTCGCGGTGGCCAACAACGTCGCCCAGGCGGCGGGCCCGTCCTTGGGCGGCTGGCTCACGGATGCTTATTCCTGGCGCTGGATCTTCTACCTGCAAGTGCCGCCGGGGTTGTTGCTGTTGGCGGCCATCGGCTGGTCGGTGCGCCCGCAGCCCATGGTCCTGGAGAAGCTGCGCCAGGGCGACTGGGGTGGTATCGCGAGCATGGCGGTGGGCCTGGCGGCCTTGCAGATCATGCTGGAGGAGGGCGGGCGCCATGACTGGCTGGCCTCGTCGTTCATCGTCAACTGCGCGCTGCTGGCCTGTGTCGGCCTGCTGGCCTTCACGGTCATCGAACTGCGTCGCCCACAGCCACTGATCAACCTGCGGCTGCTGGCCCGCTACAACTTCGGCATCGCCAGCCTGATGCAATTCACCTTCGGTGCGGTGGTGTTCGGCGTGGTGTTCCTGGTGCCCAACTACTTCGCCGAGATCCACGGCTACAACGCCCGGCAGATCGGCCTGATGATGATTCCCTACGGCCTGGTGCAGTTCGCCATGTCCTTCGCTACGCCGCACCTGATGCGCTGGACGAGCGCGCGGACCATCATCGTCGCCGGCTTTGCCATCACCGGCATCGGTTGCCTGATGAACATGCACCTGAACCCCGATGCCTCGGTCAACGTCATAGTGCCGTCGCTGGTGATCCGTGGCATCGGCCAGTCACTGGTGGTGGTGGCACTGGGGGTGATGGCCATCCAGGGTATGGAAAAGGACCAGGTGGGCTCTGCCTCGGGGCTGTTCTCCATGGTGCGCAACGTCGGTGGCGCCATCGGCATCGCCCTGTCCAGCCAGGTGGTGGTGGAGCGTGAGAAGTTCCATGGCCAGCGCATCGGCGAGTCGGTGAACCTGTTTGCCCAAGCCACCCAGGAGCGCCTGGTGGAGTGGGTGCGGATGCTCGCCCAGGCACCGCTGGACTACGCCAGCGCGTTGCATTCGGCGGCGGCCGCGCCCCTGCGCCGACAGGCCCTGGAACTGATGAACCGAGTGCTGCACCGCGACGCCTTGTTGCTGGCCTACAGCGATGCCTTCCTGCTGGCCGGGGCGGCGATGTTGCTGTGCGTACTGGCCGGATTGCTGCTGCGCCGGGCCTGAGCGCTCAGCGATAGAACTCCGATGGCGGGGTGCCGAACTGGCGCTTGAAGGCGGCGGCGAAGGCACTCTGGCTGTCGTAGCCGTGTTGCAGGGCCACCTGCACCACCGGCATGCCCTGGGCCAGGCACTCCAGGGACATCAACAACCGCGCCTGCTGGCGCCAGCGGCCGAAGGTAATGCCGGTGTGGCGCTGGAACTGGCGGTGGAAGGTCTTGGCGCTCATGGCCAGGCGGTCGCTCCATTGCTCGGCGGTGCGGTTGTCCGCCGGGTCGTCGGCCAGGGCCTGGCAGACGTGGAGCATGCGTGGCTCCTGGGGCCAGGGCAGGCTGAACGGCAGCACCGGCAGCGAGCGCATCTCATCGAGGATCAAGCGCATCAGGCGGCCGTCGCGGCTGTCGGCCTGGTAGTGCTCATCGACCTGGGACGCGGCCAGGATCAACTCTCGCAGCAAGGGCGAGACTTCGATCACGCAGTCGTTCTCGGGCAAACCGCTGATGGCGTCGACATTGACGAACAGGCTGCGCATGCGCACCGCGCCGCGCATGCGCACCCGATGCTCGACCCCGGCCTGCAGCCAGACCCCACGACTGGGCGGCACCACCCAGCGTCCGGACTGGGTGTCGATCACCAGCACACCTTCGATGGCATAGGCCAACTGCGAACGGGGATGGCTGTGGGAGGGGATCACGTGGCCGTTGGGATAATCCACGGCAATGCTGGTGACTGGCACCGCCAGGCTATCGATGGACGAAACCACAAGCAGGTCGGACATGGGACGGGGTGTCTCCGGCAACAGGGACGAGGGCGTCCATCATAAGGCCGGATGTCTAATTCGCGATAACAAAAGCCTGTTTAGCTGATTAGTTGCAGCAGAGCCGTTGCTTGAGTCCAGGGCAAAAAAAAGCCCACCAGGGGCGGGCCAAATGGGATTCGTTAAGGAGTGGCCCCAATCTACGGGCGTCGAGGTGAAAGGGCCGTGAAAAAAAGGTCGCGCCCAAGAAAAAACGCCTTAGTTTTTTCCACAATCCCACAACCTTTTCGGATTTATCCGATAGGGCCATCCCCGGCGCCTCCGTAACATGGCCACCTGCTCGCCCAGCCAAAGGGGGGCTTCGACTTAAGATGCCATGGTCGAAGTGATGGGCGAGCACCCTTTCCTCCCTTCCCCTGGCCGCTTCCTCTCCTGTCTCCTTTACCTGCTATCTCCCGACCCTTTGCAGTATTGCCGAGGACCGTGCTTCAGGCCGGCTGTTCGAGCCGTCGATGAATCTCGGCCCATAACTGCGGATCGTCGAAGTCGCGGATCACCCGATGGGCACCGGCATCCAGCAAAGTCTCGGTCCGCTGGCTGGTGGCCAGGCCGAAGGTGCAGATGCCGGCGCCCACCGCTGCTTTCAACCCGGGGACCGAGTCTTCGAAGGCCAGCGCCTGGCCGGCCGTGGCATCCAGGGCTTGCAGGCCGCGCAGGTAGGGCAGGGGATCGGGCTTGGCCCGGGGCAGTTCCTCGGCCACCAGTACGATCGGCAGGCGTTGGCTCAGGCCCAGGGCCTGGAGCATGTGTTCGGCATTGGCCCGGGGCGCGTTGGTCACCACGCAGGTGCCGATGCCTTGTTGCTCGGCGAAGTCCAGCAGGCGCAGGAGGCCGGGGATCGGCGTCAGTTGCGGGGAGAGTTGGCGAAAGCGCTGCTCCTTGCGCTCGGCGAAGGCTTCGTGTTCGGCCACGCTACGCTCGGGGAACAGGTAACGGCACATGTTGGCGTTGGCCTGGCCACTGACATGGGCCATGAATTGCGCGTGGCTGAAGACCCGCTGCTCTTCCTCCAGCAGCAGTTGTTGCAGGGCCAGCAGGTGCAAGGCGTCGGTGTCGGTCAGGGTGCCGTCGAGGTCGAAGAGCAAAGCGTTGAGCATGGGAGACAGTTCCTGTCGGGCCCATCCGGGCCTGTTGGCTGAATCGATCAAGCCCGCATCCTAGCAGGCTTGATCGCAGCCGTGGCCGCTCGGGCCGGGCTCAGCCTTCGGCTGGGCCGTCGTCGTCAGGCTGTGGGCAGTGATCCTGCGGATTGGTTGGCCACAGCACCTTGCCCTGGCCATCGAGGACCTGCTCGGCGCCACAGTCGACCTGGGTCACCTGGAAGCTCGGGGTGCCGTCCAGGCGGTACAGCGCCTTGAGGCTGCGGGTCTGGTCGTCGCCCACGCCTTCCACGGCGTAACCGAAGATCGCCCCACGAGCTTCATCGACCACCAGTTCCTGCCACTTGCTGGAAATCAGGCGCTTGCCCTTCAGGTCCAGCAACGCCACGGTCGCCAGCGGCGAAGTGTCTTCGCTGGCCAGCAGGTAGTGACCGGTGCTGTCCAGGCGGATGTCCACGTACTGGCCCGGCTCCATCAGCACCTTGCCGCTAGCGTCCATCAGGCCGACGGTGGCGATCTTGGTGGCTTCGCCGAACAGGGTGACCGGCTTGGTCGGGCTGTCGGGCGTGCTGAAGACGAACAGCTCGGGAGTGATCGCGCCAATGTTGCTGTAGGTCGGCTTGAACAACTCGACGCCCTTGTCCACATCGAAGATGCCGAAGGTCGCGGTGAAGGCGCTTTGCAGCACGCCGACCTGGTTCAGCCCCGGGACCTGGGGGAACAGGCCCAGAGGACTGAAGCCCGCTGGTTCCGCCGAGTCGTATACCGGCTGCACCTTCCATTGGCCCTGCGGGTCGATCATGCCGATCTTGCCGTGCTCGCCTTCGGCGGCCTGTGCGGTGACCAGCGCGCCCTGCTGGCCGAACACTTCGCAGGTGCTGAACCGGGCCTGGATCACGACCTTGCCTTGCAGGTCGAGGTAGCCGCATGGAGTGTCGTATTTTTCCCGGAAGGCCACGCGGTTTTCGCCGGGTACCCCAAGCCAGTAGTAGCGGGCAGGATCCACCAGGCGGGCCTGGGCATCGGCCAGGGACTTGCCCTGTTCGTTGCTGACCACCAGATGTTCATTGGCGGCGCTGTCGATACTGTCGAACTCGACCTGCTTCTGCTCGTGGGTCTTGAGGTTGAACGCCCATTTTTCTTCGCCGCGTTCGGCGGTCATCCACCAGCCACGCTTGGCAAAGTCGTCGCGCACCACGCTGCTGTCATACAGCGCCTGGGTCAGCTCCTGGCCCTTGGCATCCAGCAGGCCACGTTTCTCGTTCAGCTCATAGACGATGAAGTCGTCCTGGCCGCCCACGTACAAGTCGTCGAAGCGCGGTGGCTGCACCTGCTTGCCGCTCTGGTCGATGATGCCCAGCTTGTCGTCCTGGCCAAAGCCGAAGTAGCCGGGGGTCAATGGCCGCAGGTCGTCGGTGAAGTTGGCCAGCAGGATCTGCTTGCCGTCGGCGCTGGCCAGGTTCCAGGTCCCGTCCTTGGCGAACAGGAAGCTCTTGTCCAGGGGCAGGGTGACCACCGCGTCGTAGTCGTTGTCGGCGCCGACCAGCACTGCGCCGTTCTGGTCCAGCACTGCGCATTCGCCGTTGGCGCACACCGGGATCACCATGGCGGCAGGTGCCGGGGCGAGCGCGGCAGCCACGGTCTTGGGACTGGATTCTTCCTTGCATCCGGTCAGGGCCAGAGCAGACAACGAGAGGATCAGCGAGCCGAGACGGGCGCTGGCGCTTCTATCCATGAACAAAGGTTCCTTTGCAATAGGGGGAAATTGCACTGCCTGCGCAAACGGCCAGGCAGGGCGGGGTGATTCTGCGGCGGCGACGGAGAAATGCAAGGTCCAATTGCAAAGAAAACCACCGGTACAGCGTGCCGCGCCGGGCCACATTCCCGCGAGGCTGGAGACCGGCGCCCGCTACAGCCCCAGCACCGGACAGCTCAAGTCACCTTCCTCGCACTTCAGGTAGTTCTTGAAGTTCTCCACCCGGACCTTGGTCAGTGCGGTCATGCACTGGCTGTAGGCCAGCGGATAAAGACTGCCACCTTCCACGCCGGAGGTGGCGTAGCCGCACTCGGCATCGCGGAACGCTACCCAGGCGCGCTGGGCGCCAACCAACCGCTGCTTGGTTTGCGCCTGGTTCTTCAGGCCCTGGCTGATCTGTTGGTACAGGCTGTTCAACTCCTTGTCCGCAGTCTGGTACTCGAGGCTGGCGCACTGGCTCAGGGCGGCTTGGTCGGGAGCGTCGCTGCACTCGCCGGCATGGGCCAATGGCGCCAGCAGCATGGGCGCAAGGAACAGGATCAGGGTTGGGCGCATGGAAGTTCTCGCAATCGGTCAGTGGGAAGAATCGCAGTCTAGTCGCGGCCGGGTTGCCACTCGGGCCAGCTGTCCAGGCCTGCATGGGCCAGCCAAGGCACATCGTGGCAGGTCCAGATATGCATCTGCGGCGTCTGCCCCGGATCATCGTCCAGGGTCGCTACCCGCAGGATCACATGGGGTTGTCCTGCACGTTCAGCTAGAAGGTGGGAACCGCAGACCGAGCAGAAGTGCCGCAGCTTGCCGGGGGACGATTCGTAGCTGCTCAGGTGTTCCCGGCCACACAGCCAGCGGAAGTGCTCGCGCATTACCCCGGCTGTGGAGGCAAAGGCAGCGGCGTGGGCCTTGCGGCAGGTCTGGCAATGGCAGTGGCCGATGGGCATGTCCAGGCGCTCGACCTGGTATTGCACGGCCTTGCACAGGCAACTGCCGTGCAACGGCCGGGCGGGCGCTTGGCGTTGGGCGGCGGCCAGCAGGTCATCGGCCATGGCCCGGATCTCCTGGCCCATGTGCAGCTTGGCCAGCCAGTGCCCGGGTATGCCCTGGATGCCGTAGAAGGCTCCGGCCAGTTGGCCGACGATGGCGGCGGTGGTGTCGGCATCGTCCCCCAGGTTGGCCGCGGCCAGCACCGCATCGGCGTAGTTGTCGCTGTGCTGGAAGCACCACAACGCGGCTTCCAGGGAGTCCACGCAATAACCGTTGCCGCGAATCTCTTCGCGGGCCTTGCTCAGGTAGCTGCCACGAGCCAGGGTCGCCACCTTGGCTTGCTCGAACTGTATGTCCTCCACCACCTGCAGCTCCTGCTTGGAGGCGCCGGCCAGGGCCCTGGCGATCAGGCTGGCGAACAGCTGGCAGCATTCGATGGCCTCGGCGGCGCCATGGGTGGTGCGCGAGCTGTCGCCGGCGAACTGCCGGACCCGGCCCAGGTCGGGGTAGAAGAACAGCACCACCGGCGCCAGGCGCATCAGCGAACCGTTGCCGGCGGTATAGGGATCGCTGGAACCGGCGAAGGGCTGGCCATGCTCCTGGTAGTCGGCCAGGGCCTGGCGCACGGTCATGCCGATGTCGAAGCATTCGCCGGTGGCGCTCAGATAACCCCACTGCCACCAGTTCAGGTAGCGGCCCATCTGGTCGGCGGCATCGAATCCGTCCTTGCGCAGCAGGCTTTCCCCCAGGCACAGGGCCATCGAGGTGTCGTCGGTCCACTGGCCGGGCTTGAGGTTGAACGGTCCGCCACCTTGCAGGTCAGTAACGGGTGGGAAGGTGCCGCGGGGCTTGAATTCGACACTGGTGCCGACGGCATCGCCGCAGGCCAGGCCCAGCAGGCTGCCGCGATAGCGGTCGAGGAGGGCGAGGGGCATAGCAGGTCCTTTGCGAAAGCGTTGGGTGGGTGACATTAGCATTTTTATCCAGGGCCGCCGGGTCGCTCCGCAAGCAACTGACGGTTGCGCTGGACCCAGGGCGGTCTAGTGTTGATCACTGGAGGTGGCTTATGAATTCTTCAGATCGTATCGAACGCAAAGTGCTGCTCCAGGCCAGTACGTCGCAGGTCTGGGCCGCGTTGAGCGAGGCCCAGAGCTTCGGTCGCTGGTTCGGCGTGACGCTCGCCGGCCAGCATTTCGCCCCGGGCCAACAGGCCCGTGGCGCCATCACTTACCCCGGCTACGAACACCTGGTGCTGGAGTTGCAGGTGCAGCAGATGCTGCCCGAGGAGCTGTTCTCCTTCCGTTGGCACCCTTACGCCGTGGAGCCGGGTCATGACTACTCGAACGAGCCCACCACCCTGGTGTGCTTCGAGCTGGACGAGCACCCCGAAGGCACCTTGCTGCGGGTCAGTGAGTCGGGGTTCGACGCCATTCCCGCCGAACGCCGGCTCAAGGCCTTTCGCATGAACAGCCGCGGTTGGGACGAGCAGATGGCCAATATCGAGAACTACCTGCGCCAGCAATGATTGCCGGGCTGCCAACCTTGCGCAGGTGCCCGGCGCCGTTTGAAACTTGCAGCTTGTCGCTGGTCGCTCGGAGCTGCTGTTGTGTTTGCAACCTACATTGAACGCTGGCGCCTGCTGGCCGATGGCGAACCCATCGTCACCCCCGGCAGTCGCCTGTTGCCGGTGCGCCTGGAGACTGGCGCCCCGGCGATGCTGAAGATCGCCCTGGATGAAGACGAACAAGCCGGCAACCGGTTGATGGCCTGGTGGGATGGCGAGGGCGCGGCGCGGGTACACGCCCAGCAAGACGTTGCCCTGCTGATGGAGCGGGCCATGGGGCCGGGGTCGCTGATGCGCATGGCCCTGGCTGGCGAGCACGATGCGGTGAGCCGGATCGTTTGCGCCACCCTGGCGCGCCTGCATGCGCCGCGGCCTGAACCCCGGCCACCCTTGCTGGCGCTGGACCACTGGTTCAAGGACCTGCGCGAGGCGGCGCAGCACCAGGGTGGCTTGTTCGTCGAGAGCCTGGCCATGGCCGATCATTTGCTCGCCACGCCTCGGGATGAAGTGGTGCTGCACGGCGATGTGCACCACGACAACGTGCTGGATTTCGCCGAGCGTGGCTGGCTGGTGATCGATCCCAAGCGGGTTCGTGGCGAACGCTGTTTCGATTTCGCCAACCTGATCTGCAATCCGGACCTGCCCAGCGCTACCGATCCCCTGCGTTTCGAGCGCCAGGTACAGGTAATCGCCGAAGCGGCCAACCTGGAACCCCGGCGGCTGGTGCAGTGGGTGCTGGCCTTCAGTGGCCTGTCTGCCGCCTGGTTCCTCCAGGACGATCATCAACTCGGTGTCCGCCACCAATTGCAGCTGGCGGCCCTGGCGATTCAGGCGCTGGCATGATGGCCTAAGGGATTGCCTAGGTGTGCTGTAGCCAATTTCCTACACGCGCTGTATTTCAATGCGCCTTCTGCCTACCCGGGTGCGTGTTTAATATCTCTTCCCACAACTGCAGCGCAGGACGCGCTTCAGGATCACGGAAGATCGACCATTAGCACGGATGCTGCAGACAGGATGTCATGATGGTCTTGAAAGAAACCCGCTTCGGCGGGTTTTTTTTCGCCCGGGTTTTCATGTGTCCGGAGCTCGCAACGGCCAGGCTCCGGTCGGTCAACGGGTAACTTCGCTGTGCACCTTGTGCAGCGCTTGTTCCAGCAGCGCCAGGCTGATCGAACCCAGGGCCAGGCGCAACGCCTGGGGCGTGTGGGTCGTGGTGGCGAAGGGATCTGCCGAGGTCACGGTCACTTTCTGCCGGGCCAGGGCCGCCACCACGCTGTCGGCCCGGCGCCCTTCCTCCAGCTTCAACCAGAGAAAGTAGGACGAAGGGTTGGCCAGGTAATCGCAGCCTTGCAGCACCCTGGCAGCCAGTTGCTGGCGTTGGCGGGCGTCGTGGCGCTTCTGCTCTTCCAGGTTGTCCACCAGCCCCGATTCGATCCACAGGCAACCCAGGGTCACGGTCAGGGTCGGGGTGCTCCAGCTGGACACTCGAATCGCTCGTTCCAGGGCCGGGATCAACGTCGGGGGCGCGACGATGAAACCGATGCGCAGCCCCGAGGCGACGCTCTTGGACAAACCCGAGATGTACAAGGTGCGCTCCGGCGCCAGGGTCTGCAGTGGTGGCGGCGCCGGTTCGGCGAGAAAGGCATAGGCCCCGTCCTCGATCAGCCAGAAGTCATGCTCGCGGGCCAGTTGCACCAGGCGCTGGCGCTGGGCCAGGGGCAGCACCGTGCCCAGGGGATTGTGCAGGGTAGGCATGCAGTACAGCGCGCGCACCGGCCGCCGGCGACACAGCTCTTCCAAGGCGTCGAGGTCGGTCAGGCCATCGATCTGCGGCAGGGGTTCCAGGTCCAGGCGGTGGACCAGGGCCAGGCTCTTGAGGCCCGGGTAGGTCAGGGCGTCCACCGCCATGACATCCCCGGGCCGCAGCAGCGCCAGCAGGCTGACCGCCAGCCCCTGCTGGGCGCCATTGACGATCAGCACCTGCTCGGCGCCGACGCGGATCTCGCGATTGCGCAGGTGCCGGGCCGCGGTCTGGCGTTCATGCAGGCGCCCGCCCTGGGGAGCGGAATGCAGCAGGGCATCCAGGTCGCCGGAGGCGGCGATGGCCCGCAGGCCCTCACGCAGGCTCTGTTCCTGGCCGGGCAGGGCCGGGTAGTTGAAGGACAGGTCCACCTCGCAGTCCTTGGCCGGTTGCTGCTCCAGGCCCATCCCCCGGGACAGGCTGCTGTCGCGCACGAAGGTCCCGCGCCCGGCCTCGCCCACCACCAGGCCAATGGCTTCCAGCTCCTGGTAGACCCGCAAGGCGGTGGCCAGGGCTACCCGCTCCCTGGCCATCAGCGCCCGGACCGTGGGCAACTGGGTGCCGGGCGGCAATTGCCCGGCACGAATGCGCAGGGCGAAATCATCGACGATGGCCTTGTAGCGAGTGCGGCGCATTGCTGGGCTCCCGGTGTATCTAGAACAGTTTTTTGTTTGTATCAGGAAGGGCTCCTAATCTACCGGTTTTCCCGCAGGAGCGCGCAAGCATGCCGGACTGGACGACCCTATCGATCTTCATCGGTGCCGTACTGTTGTTGCTGTTGTCACCGGGGCCGAACATGGCCTTCGTCATCAGCCAGGGCATGGCCTATGGCTGGCGGGGAGGGGTCGCGTCGGGGC
>NZ_JBYSWT010000004.1:0-272126 GCF_058781435.1 Pseudomonas sp. FW507-12TSA | reverse complement strand
TTTCCCACCCCTTCCCCGTTGAATACGCCTATGTCCGAAGCCAGTCCGTGTCTGAATTGCGGTGCCTGCTGTTCATACTTTCGTGTGTCTTTTTTCTGGGGCGAATGCGCCTCGTCCGGCGGAACGGTCCCCGACGAACTGGTGCAGAGCATCAGTCCCAGCCGGGTAGCGATGCTCGGTACCGACTGCAAGTCGCCACGCTGCATCGCCCTTGAAGGAGAAGTCGGCAAGGGTGTGAGCTGCTCGATCTACGCCCAGCGTGGAAGCCCATGCCGGGAGTTCGAGGCTTCCTGGATCGACGGCCAGCACAACGCCGATTGCGATGCCGCCCGGGCCGCGTTCGGCCTCGCCCCATTGGAGCCGGCGAACGATGAGCCCTGGTACGAGGAAAGCGCTTAGCACCATTGGCGATAACCCCCATAAGCAAATCATTAGGGCCAAAGTGCCACCGCCCATTGCAGCCATCGAGTGCCTTCTATACTGCAAGCACTCGTTGGCGCTGTTCCGCCGACGCCAGACGACTAAAAAAGACATGGGCACGCTATGGATTGGCTGGGTCTGCATTTCATTACCGAGCTTCCGGATAGCGGGCAAGTGGTCCTCCATTGCACCCACAATCCGGTTCTAGTGCTGCTGGCCTACCTGGTGGCCTGCGCCGCCAGCTTCGCCACCCTGGACATGGCCGAGCGCGTCAGCCATGTCGAGCAGCCAAGCAGCCAGCGCTTGTGGCGTTGGGTCGGTGCCTGCTGCCTGGCCGGCGGCATCTGGTCCATGCATTTCATCGCCATGCTGGCGTTCGAGGCGCCGCTGGAAATCCACTACGACCTGCCGCTGACCCTGCTATCGCTGTTCATCGCGCTGATCGCCGCCTGGCTGGCGATGGATACCCTGAGCCACATGCAACTGCCGCTCTGGCGCTACTGCCTGGCCGCGCTGTGGATCGGCCTGGGCATCAGCGCCATGCACTACGTGGGCATGGCGGCCATGCGCTCCAGCGCCAGCCTGTACTACGAGCCCAGGATCATGGGGCTGTCGCTGCTGGTGGCCATCGGTTGCAGCCTGGCGGCGCTCTTGTTGTCCCGGCACCTGCGCGATGGCAGCGGGATATTCCACCAGTTGCTCAAGTACACCAGCAGCCTGGTACTGGGCGGCGCCATCGTCCTCATGCACTTCACCGGCATGTGGTCCATGACCCTGGCCCTGCCCGCCGGGGCGCTGCCGATCGCGGTGACGCCCGATGGCAACCTGCAACTGGGGCTGACTGTCTGCGCGATCATCCTGCTGGTCATCGGCAGCGGCATCAGCGCAGCCCTGGCGGACAAGAAGCTGCAGCACAAGGAGCGCGACCTGCGCCGGGTCAACGCCCTGCTCTCGCAGCTCGACCAGGCCCGCGCGTCCCTGCAGCACGTGGCCCACTACGATGCCCTGACCAACCTGATCAACCGCCGCGGCTTCAACCAGCTGTTCGCTGAAAAGCTGATGGAGAAGAGCACCTTCGGCGGCATGCTGGCGGTGATGTTCCTCGACATCGACCACTTCAAGCGCATCAACGACAGCCTCGGCCACGATGCCGGCGATGAACTGCTCAAGGTCATCGCCGGGCACATCAAGAGCTCGACCCGCAACCATGAGGACGTGGTGGCCCGCCTGGGCGGCGACGAATTCTGCATCCTCATCAACCTGTACGGTCGCGACGAGGCCAGGAACATGGCCCAGCGCATCATGCACAAGATGAAGGAGCCGATCGAACTGGGCGGGCGGCGCATGGTGATGACCACCAGCATCGGCATCAGTATCTTTCCCGACGACGGCAAGACCTGCGAGGAGCTGCTGAAGAACGCCGACCTGGCCCTCTACCAGTCCAAGGACTCGGGGCGCAACAGCCTGCATTTCTTCAGTTCCAACCTCAAGACCCGGGCCACCCTGGAGCTGCAACTGGAAGAAGAATTGCGCAATGCGCTGCGCGACAACCAGGGCTTGCAGCTGTACTACCAACCGATCTACGACCTTCGCAGCGCCCGGGTCACCAAGCTCGAAGCCCTGGTACGCTGGCAGCATCCACAGCATGGCTTGTTGAGCCCGGATCGCTTCATCAGCATTGCCGAAGCCAACGGCATGATCGCCGAGCTGGACAGTTGGGTGCTGCGCAAGGCGTGCGAAGACCTGGCCTACCTGTCGCGCCACGGCCGCGGCGAACTGAAGATCGCAGTCAACTGCTCGGCGCTGAACCTGACCCGCGAAGAACTGGCCGGGGAGATCGAGAGCGCCCTGCGCGATGCCCAGGTGGCCCCCCAGCGCCTGGAACTGGAGGTCACGGAAAACGCCCTGATGGGCAACATCGCCAGCACCCTGGCGCTGCTCAAGCAGATCCGCGGCCTCGGGGTATCGCTGTCGATCGACGACTTCGGCACCGGCTACTCGTCCCTGGCCTACCTCAAGCGGCTACCGCTCAACACCCTGAAGGTCGACCGCTCGTTCATCCAGGACATCCCCAAGTCGATCCAGGACATGGAGATCGTCCAGGCGATCATCGTCATGGCCCATACCCTGCACTTGCAGGTGGTGACCGAGGGGGTGGAGACCCTGGAGCAACAGCAGCTGCTGGAGCACTACGGCTGCGACTACCTGCAGGGCTACCTGCTCAGCCGGCCGGTACCGTTGCTGGAGCTGCCCGGAGTGCTGGACGAACTCGACCAGCGTCATGCCGGTGCCCTCAAGCCTCGGCTGCCGGATCCCGATAGAGCTGAACCAGAGTCGCTGGATCTTTTTCCAGATAGCCTTGCCCACCATGCAGACGCATCAACTGCGCAGCTAACCCGCTGATCGGCGTCGCCGCGCCCTGCTCCCGGGACAGTTTCACCGCGCCATCCAGGTCCTTGAGCAAGGTGCGGACATGCCATTTCACCGGTTCGAAACGACTCTCGGCCATCTGCGGGGCGAGGATCTGCAATGGTCGCGAATCGGCGAAGCCACCGGCCAGGGCCTCGGCCAACAAACGCGCATCGACCCCGGAACGCTCGGCCAGGGCCACCACCTCGGCAATCACCAGGGCATTGCAGGCGACGATCATCTGGTTGCAGGCCTTGGTCACCTGGCCCGCGCCCACCGCGCCCATGTGCGTGACCCGCTGCCCCATGGCCAGCAACACCGGGCGCACCCGCTCGACATCCGCGGCGGTACCGCCAGCCATGATCGCCAGGCTGCCGGCCTCGGCGCCCTGGGTACCGCCGGATACCGGAGCGTCGACCCAACCCATGCCCGTATCGCGGGCCAGGGTGGCGGCCATCTCCCGGGTCGCCGCCGGCTCCAGGCTCGACAAGTCCAGCAGCAACTGGCCAGGCCGGGCGCCTTCGGCGATCCCGCCGGCGCCGAAGACCACCTCGCGCACCACCTCGGTATTGGCCAGGCACGACAGCACCAGGTCGGCCTGGTCGCAGAGCTGCGATGGCGCGGCAACTTGTCGCGCCCCGGCGGCCACCAGCGGCGCGCATTTGCGCGGGTTGCGGTTCCACACCACCAGCGGATAGCCCGCAGCCAGCAGGCGCTGGCACATCGGCAGCCCCATCAGGCCGATTCCGGCAAAACCGAGCGTAGGTAACGCTGACATCATATTGCCCTCATTTGATTAAAGATCATCGGATACTGGCCGATCCATCATGATTCAGGAAAGGATTCCCCCGAGCGTCGCTCAGAAAACACCCTGGCACCTTGGGCAAAATTCGCACTCCACGAAGCTGCGAGGTCCCATTCCGTGATGGCCCGCCGACACCTCGTCCGCGAGCCAACCTGACCAGGCACATGGCGCACAATGACTTCTAAAAACGATCCTGCCAACGCAGTCTCCGAGATGACGCTGACCTCCCCCAAACCAAGCCACTCAGATACGAAGCCATTGTCCAGTTCACGCCCCCAGTCGACCCAGCAGTACCTGTATTTCACCGAGACCAACACCGACCGCATCCTCGACAACCTCGACGGCCTGCGTGACACGGTATTCCCGCGTCCGGTGCACCTGGAAGACGAGCAGGAAAACCGCCGCGACCAGGAGTTTCCCTCGGTCTGCCTGATCGGCCTCGGCCGCTGCGGCTCCAACATCGCCCTGGACGTGGCGGAGCTGGTGTACAACGCCCGCAAGTTCTACCTCAACGAATTCAACAACGAAGACAAGTCCTACGAAGGCGGCTACAGCCCCGGCCAATGGATCCGCCAGAACCTGCGCCTGGGCCAGAACAAGGCCAGCAAGCCGGTGTTCCTGGTAGAGCCGCTGGTGATGCTCGGCGACCTGGACAAGGACATCGCCGGGCGCATCCGCTTCTCGCGCAAGGGCGAGAAGAGCGGGTTCATCCGCGACTACAGCAAGATGAAGATCATGGACCTCTCGGAAGTCCATGCCGGCGGTGCCGGTAACGCACCGATCCTCGGCCAGTACCTGGCCAAGATCATCCTCAACAAGGACACCCAGCGTTTCTCCAGCCCCGACTGGAAGATGATCCACTCGTACCTGATCGATTCCTGCGGGATCAAGGCCAACCAGTCGCGCCTGTACTTCTCGATCTTCAGCGCCGGCGGCGGTACCGGCTCGGGCATGGCCTCGGAGTTCGGCCTGGCCCAGCAGTACTCGTACATGAACAAGACCTTCGACACCAAGCCGATGGACGAGCACGACAGCAAGAGCGGGCACTCCTTCGTCTTCGAACCGATCTTCACCAGCGGCATCTGCGTGCTGCCGAATATCTCCGACCATCGCAGCGAAATGTCCGAGGCCCTGCACATCAACGCCGGGCGGCTGCTATGCAAGTACCTGTCCGAGGAGTGGGACTTCTCCTACAACTTCGATAACGAAGACAGCAGCGAAGCCAGCGTCATGGGCCGCATCCGCCCATGGAACGCGATGATGCTGATCTCCAACGACATCATGCGCTACGCCGAAGAAAGCGATGACGGCAACATCCAGAACATCGACGTCAATGCCATGGAGAAGCACGCCAACCAGTACATCTCCCAGCAGATCTTCAACATCCTCACCGCCCAGGCGGTGACCACCGACTACGACCAGAACTACTTCCGGCGCGCCGGCATCGATATCGGCGAGACCATCCGCCTGGACGCCAACGACCTGTTCATGAGCCTGGCCGGCCCGGTGGCGATCGCCTATGCCGAATCCGTGGTGCCCGAGCAACCGGTGCCCACCGGCGACAAGTTCAAGGTGTTCGAGAAAGAGCCGCAGCGCCTGAACATCGACGACCTGTTCTTCCGCTCCATCGACCTGCCGCACTTCAACAAGCAGACCCAGGCCATCGAAGGCATCAGCCTGCTGCCGATCGAATCCAAGCGTTATCGCGCGGCGCTGGAGCAATACAAGGCCTCGGGCTTCGACGCCGCGGCGCTGCATGACCTGCATTTCTTCAAGAACTGCTCGTCGGTGGTGTCCATTGTCTCGCTGCCCAAGGACTACAAGCTGTCCTATATGGATCTGAACCGGCTCAAGACCCACCTCAACAGCCTGTTCCCCAACACCACCCTCAAGCGCTATGCGCTGGTGATCGGCGCCTCGGCCAACCTGTCGCTGACCACCCTGATCGCCAAGAGCCCGTGCCTGTCGGACGATTTCCTGACGTTGATCGTGGCTTTCATCAAGCGCTGCTTCGCCCGCAATCCATACCGCTTCGACGATACCCTGGACAACTCGGTACTGGACTTCATCACCAGCGATCACTTCGACGAAGACCGCATCGACGACCTGCTCAACGAGTTCGAGAACCCGGCGAAGATCCTCGACACCAACTGGTATGCGATCAAGCCGATGTACGAGAAGAAGTACCGCGAGCTGATCAACGACAAGGACAAGTTCGTCTCGATCAACGACATCCGCCTGTCGCGCGATTGCGTGAAGAAAGCCATCAAGTACCTGCGGGAAATCTACCGCCACCGCATCGGCAAGACCCGGGTCATCTCCCTCAACCAGCACACCGGCAAGACCGCCTACTGATGCCCGAGCACCGGCCAGCCTCATCGACTGGCCGGTGCTCGGGTCATGCAAAGGGAAAGGATCTGGACGCTTGCGAAGGCTGCCGGGGAACAATTGGGCAGCTCGTCGGACGGGCTTGAAACTGTTCCCCTTCCGTGAACGTCACCTTGGCCAAAAGACCCCGTGGGGCCTTTCTCCACGGCAAGGTGCCATCACTGGATTCACGGTTACTCGGCTACACACTTTTGTCCGACAAAAGCCTGCACCAGTTCAGCGCACGGCCTCAGCTCGGTGCCCTTTCCTGGACCAGGATCCAGGGTGATACCACCACCGCCCACAATGTTGGATCGCGTTCCAGCAGATCGGACGCCCGCGTCGCAGACAGCTTTTCAACGTTACCCTGGGCCAACCAGGCCGCCGCTTTGTCCGCCTGGTTCTGGGCCACGGCCTGGGCCACTTCGATCAGATCCAGGTCGGCATCGACCCACAATAGGGCACCCTTGGCGAAGAACCGCTCCAGTTCCTTCCAGCTGATGGATGCGGTCTCACCAAGCAGCTTGGCATAGAGGGTGCTAGGTTCTTGAGTCATGGGACTGTCCAGAAAAGAAATCGGCGCAATCATAACGTCGGTGTCCTGGCAGAAAAACCCGGTAGCAAAAGCGTCATCGATCGAGAAGCTCAGAAGCGCCAGGGATAGACGCCGAAACGCGCGAAATGCCACGCCGCAAATCTGTCTTTTTCTTTCAATCAAGCGACACTCCGCGTTTTTGCCCCCAGCAGCCAGCTTTTCAAGCGAACGACCGGCGCACTACACTGTACCGGTACAGTTGCCAGGGGCATTTCCGACGGATATTTACGAAATATCTGGTTCGGTTCTGCGACTCAAGGCCGCCGGAACTATAAAAATTACAACAGCAAGAGTGGAGCACTATGAATAAGGCTACTAAGCAGATTTCCAAACTGTTTGCCGCTATGGTCCTGGCAGGTGTTGCCGGCCATTCGTTCGCAGCTGACACCATCAGGATCGGTATCGCCGGGCCCAAGACAGGCCCTGTAGCACAGTACGGAGACATGCAGTTCAGTGGCGCCAAGATGGCCATTGAACAGATCAACGCCAAGGGCGGCGTGAACGGCAAGAAACTCGAAGCCGTCGAATACGACGACGCCTGCGATCCCAAGCAGGCCGTGGCCGTCGCCAACAAAGTGGTCAACGATGGCGTCAAGTATGTGATCGGCCACCTCTGCTCCAGCTCCGCTCAACCCGCCTCCGACATCTATGAAGATGAAGGCGTGGTGATGATCACCCCCGCCGCCACCAGCCCCGATATCACCGCCCGTGGCTACAAGATGGTGTTCCGCACCATCGGCCTGGACAGCGCCCAGGGCCCGGCCGCCGGCAACTACATCGCCGACCACGTGAAACCCAAGATCGTCGCGGTGCTCCACGACAAGCAGCAATACGGTGAAGGCATCGCCACCGCCGTGAAGCAGACCCTGGAGAAGAAAGGCACCAAGGTCGCCGTGTTCGAAGGCATCAACGCCGGCGACAAGGACTTCTCCTCCCTGGTGGCCAAGCTCAAGCAAGCCAACGTCGACTTCGTCTACTACGGCGGCTACCACCCGGAACTGGGCCTGATCCTGCGCCAAGCCCAGGAAAAAGGCCTGAAGGCCAAGTTCATGGGTCCGGAAGGTGTCGGCAACGACTCCATCTCGCAGATCGCCAAGGACGCTTCCGAAGGCCTGCTGGTGACCCTGCCCAAGTCCTTCGACCAGGACCCGGCCAACGTCGCCCTGGCCGATGCGTTCAAAGCCAAGAAAGAAGACCCGAGCGGTCCTTTCGTATTCCCTTCCTACTCCGCGGTTGAAGTGATCGCCGGAGCCATTGCCAACGCCAAGAGCGAAGACGCGGCCAAAGTCGCCGAAGCCATCCACGCAGGCACCTTCAAGACCCCGACCGGCGACCTGAGCTTCGACGCCAAGGGCGACCTGAAGGACTTCAAGTTCGTGGTCTACGAGTGGCACTTCGGCAAGCCCAAGACCGAAGTCTCGCCTCAGTAAGGCTGGCCCTGGCCGACTGCCGATAAAGCCCACGGCTTTGCCGTGGGCTTTGTTTTACGAATGTATGGGCCGCGCTCCCGTGATCCGGGAGCCTGCCCACCTGAAAATCTCAAAACCGTCATCAGCGGTTCGCTGGCAAAGTCCAGCCCGAAGTGGGTGCAGACCTACGGGGCCTGGACGGGAAAATGACTCCACCAGTGAAATGCGTATCAGGTTTTTAGGAGCGTTGTAATGCCTGACATCTATCACTTCTTCCAACAGCTGGTTAACGGTCTCACCGTTGGCAGCACGTATGCCTTGATCGCCATCGGCTATACGATGGTCTACGGCATCATTGGAATGATCAACTTCGCCCACGGCGAGGTCTACATGATCGGTTCCTACGTGGCGTTCATCGCCATCGCCGGGCTGGCCATGATGGGACTCGACAGCGTCCCGCTCCTGATGACCGCGGCCTTTATCGCGAGCATCGTCGTCACCAGTGCCTACGGCTACAGCATCGAACGGATCGCCTACCGCCCCTTGCGTGGCAGTAACCGCCTGATCCCGCTGATCTCCGCCATCGGCATGTCGATCTTCCTGCAGAACACCGTTCTGCTGGCGCAGGACTCCAAGGACAAGTCCATTCCCAACCTGATCCCGGGCAGCTTCTCCATCGGCCCAGGTGGCGCACAGGAAGTGCTGGTCTCCTACATGCAGATCGTGGTGTTCGTGGTGACCCTCATCGCCATGCTCGGCCTGACCCTGTTCATCTCCCGCTCTCGCCTGGGTCGCGCTTGCCGTGCCTGCGCCGAGGACATCCGGATGGCCAACCTGCTAGGTATCAACACCAACAACATCATCGCCCTGACCTTCGTGATCGGCGCCGCGCTGGCGGCCATCGCCGCCGTGCTGCTGAGCATGCAATACGGGGTGATCAACCCCAACGCCGGCTTCCTGGTGGGCCTGAAGGCCTTCACTGCGGCGGTCCTGGGCGGCATCGGCAGTATCCCGGGCGCGATGCTCGGCGGGCTGGTGCTGGGGGTGGCCGAAGCCTTTGGTGCCGACGTGTTCGGTGACCAGTACAAGGATGTGGTGGCGTTCGGCCTGTTGGTTCTGGTGCTGTTGTTCCGGCCGACCGGCATTCTGGGCCGTCCGGAGGTTGAGAAAGTATGACTAGGAATCTTAAATCGGCGCTGTTCAGCGCCCTGTTGGTCTGGGCAGTAGCGTATCCGGTACTGGGCCTGAAACTGAGTATCGTCGGCATCAACCTGGAAGTGCACAACACCAGCCCGACCATCCTCGCCACCATCGCGGTGTGCTCGGTCCTGATGTTCCTGCGGGTGCTGTTCCATACCCAAGTCAGCGCCATGTGGAAGTCCTCGCCGAAAATGCCGCTGATCCCGGCCAAGGCCAGCAACTTCCTGACCCTGCCCAGCACCCAGCGCTGGCTGATCCTGGCCCTGATCGTCGGCGCCCTGGTCTGGCCGTTCTTCGGCTCCCGCGGCGCGGTGGACATCGCCACGCTGATCCTGATCTACGTGATGCTCGGCCTGGGCCTGAACATCGTGGTCGGTCTGGCCGGCCTGCTGGACCTGGGCTACGTAGGGTTCTACGCCGTCGGCGCCTACAGCTACGCGCTGCTGTCGCACTACTTCGGCCTGAGCTTCTGGATCTGCCTGCCCATCGCCGGCCTGATGGCGGCCACCTTCGGCTTCCTGCTGGGCTTCCCGGTACTGCGCCTGCGCGGTGACTACCTGGCGATCGTGACCCTGGGCTTCGGTGAGATCATCCGCCTGCTGCTGCGCAACATGACCGACCTGACCGGCGGCCCCAACGGCATCAGCAACATCGAGAAACCGACCTTCTTCGGCCTGAGCTTCGAGCGCAAGGCAGCGGAAGGCATGCAGACCTTCCACGAGTTCTTCGGCCTGCAATACAACTCGATCAACAAGGTGATCTTCCTCTACCTGGTGGCGCTGCTGCTGGCCTTGTTCGCGCTGTTCGTGATCAACCGCCTGCTGCGCATGCCGATCGGCCGCGCCTGGGAAGCCCTGCGCGAAGACGAGATCGCCTGCCGCGCCCTGGGCCTGAACCCCACCGTGATCAAGCTCTCGGCCTTCACCCTGGGCGCCTGCTTCGCCGGTTTCGCCGGCAGCTTCTTCGCCGCCCGCCAAGGCCTGGTGACCCCGGAGTCCTTCACCTTCATCGAGTCGGCGATCATCCTCGCCATCGTGGTGCTCGGTGGCATGGGCTCGCAGCTGGGGGTGATCCTCGCGGCGATCGTGATGATCCTGTTGCCTGAAATGATGCGTGAATTCAGCGAATACCGGATGTTGATGTTCGGCGCCATGATGGTGCTGATGATGATCTGGCGTCCCCAAGGTCTGCTGCCCATGCAACGTCCTCACATGGAGCTGCGCAAATGAGCCGCGAGATCCTGAAAGTTACCGGGCTGTCCATGCGCTTCGGCGGCCTGCTGGCGGTCAACGGCGTGGGCCTGACCGTCAAGGAAAAACAAGTGGTGGCGCTGATCGGCCCGAACGGCGCCGGCAAGACCACGGTGTTCAACTGCCTCACCGGCTTCTACCAGCCCAGCTCCGGCACCATCCTGCTCGATGGCGAGCCGATCCAGGGCCTGACCGGCCACAAGATCGCCCGCAAGGGCGTGGTGCGGACCTTCCAGAACGTGCGGTTGTTCAAGGACATGACCGCGGTCGAGAACCTCTTGATCGCCCAGCATCGCCACTTGAACACCAACTTCCTGGCCGGCCTGTTCAAGACCCCGGCGTTCCGCAAGAGCGAGCGCGAGGCCATGGAGTACGCCGGCTACTGGCTGGACAAGGTCAACCTGCGCGAGTTCGCCAACCGTCCCGCCGGGACCCTGGCCTACGGTCAGCAGCGACGCCTGGAAATCGCCCGCTGCATGATGACCCGGCCACGGATCCTCATGCTCGACGAGCCGGCCGCCGGCCTCAACCCCAGGGAAACCGAGGATCTCAAGGCGCTGATCAGCGTGCTGCGTGAAGAGCACAACGTCACCGTGCTGCTGATCGAGCACGACATGAAGCTGGTCATGAGCATTTCCGACCACATCGTCGTGATCAACCAGGGCACGCCGCTGGCCGACGGTACGCCGGAACAGATCCGCGACAATCCCGAAGTGATCAAAGCCTACCTGGGGGAAGCGTAAATGCTGCAGTTCGAGAACGTTTCCACCTACTACGGCAAGATCCAGGCCCTGCACAGCGTCAACGTCGAGATCCGCCAAGGCGAAATCGTCACCCTGATCGGCGCCAACGGCGCCGGCAAGTCCACCCTGCTGATGACCCTCTGCGGTTCGCCACAGGCCCACAGCGGCAGCATTCGCTACCTGGGCGAGGAGCTGGTGGGACAAAGCTCGGCGCAGATCATGCGCAAGAGCATCGCCGTGGTGCCAGAGGGACGCCGGGTATTCGCCCGCCTGACGGTGGAGGAGAACCTGGCCATGGGCGGCTTCTTCACCGACAAGGGTGACTACCAGGAACAGATGGACAAGGTCCTGCACCTGTTCCCACGGCTCAAGGAACGCTTCACCCAGCGTGGCGGCACCATGTCCGGCGGCGAGCAGCAAATGCTCGCCATCGGGCGGGCGCTGATGAGCAAGCCCAAGCTGTTGCTCCTGGACGAACCGTCCCTGGGCCTGGCGCCGATCATCATCCAGCAGATCTTCGACATCATCGAACAGCTGCGCCGCGACGGCGTGACGGTGTTCCTGGTGGAGCAGAACGCCAACCAGGCGTTGAAGATCGCCGACCGCGCCTATGTGCTGGAGAATGGCCGGGTGGTGATGCAAGGCACCGGCGAAGCGCTGCTGACCGATCCCAAGGTCCGTGACGCCTATCTCGGCGGCTAAGCGCCAGCGGAACCAGAAACGGCCCTTCGGGGCCGTTTTTTTTCGGGGCCAATAAAAAATCGCCAGGGGCTGTAACGAATCGCCAGGTGCCGTCTCTAGTAGGACAAGCGAGCACAAATGCTTCCTTGTCCAAACCCAACCCTGGAGAAACAACATGAGCCATCCTCGTACCCTGTCCGCCACTGCCCTGGTCCTGGCGCTGGGCTCTGCCGTCTGCATCGCCGCCCTGCCGGTCACGGCCCATGCCGAGGGCGACATGGAGAAGTGCTTCGGCGTCGCCATGAAGGGCCAGAACGATTGCGCGGCAGGTGCTGGAACCACCTGCGCGGGCACCTCGAAGACCGACCATCAGGCCAACGCCTGGAAACTGCTGCCCAAGGGCACCTGCGAGAAAACCGCCAGCAGCACCTCGCCCACCGGCTTCGGCCAGCTCCAGGCCTTCAAGGCCAAGTCCTGATGCCGCGGCCTGAGTGTCGATCATGAACATGCCCCTGAACCCGCACCGCCACGACGACACTCGGGCCTTGGCGTCAAGCCTGCCGCCTCGCGCTGGCCTGGGGCTCAAGACCGAGCACTTCAAGCAAGTGCTCGGCCAACGGCCCGACATCGGTTTCTTCGAGGTCCATGCCGAGAACTACATGGTGGACGGCGGCCCCTTCCATCACTACCTGGGCCTGATTCGCGAGCACTACCCGCTGTCGCTGCATGGTGTCGGCCTGTCCATCGGTGGCGAAGGCCCACTGGACAGCCTCCACCTGGAACGCCTGGCGGCCTTGATCGAGCGCTACCAGCCCCAGTCCTTTTCGGAGCACCTGGCCTGGTCCAGCCATGGCCCGGTGTTTCTCAACGACTTGTTACCCCTGGCCTATGACCAACCGACCCTGCAACGGGTCTGCGCGCATATCGACCAGGTGCAGGAACGCCTGGGTCGCCAGCTGTTGCTGGAGAACCCGGCCACCTACCTGCAGTTCCAGCGCTCGACCCTGGATGAGCCGGACTTCATCAGCGAGGTGGTCCGCCGCAGCGGTTGCGGCCTCTTGCTGGACATCAACAACCTGCATGTCTGCTGCGTCAATCACCAGCGTGAGCCCCTGGCCTACCTGCAGGCGCTGCCATTGCATGCCGTAGGGGAAATCCACCTGGCGGGTTTTGCCGAGGACCGCGATGGGCTGGGAGATCGCCTGTTGATCGACGACCACGGCGCCCCGGTGGACGATGCCGTCTGGGCCCTGTACCAGCAAGTCCTGGAACGTATCGGCCCCATGGCCACGCTGATCGAAAGGGACAATCGCATTCCGCCCTTCGCCACCCTCCAGGCCGAAGCCGGCAAGGCCGAGGCGTTGCTGCGCCAGATCAAGGAGCGCACATGAGCAGCCACGCTGAGTTCACCAGGGCCCTGCTGGACACCGGGCGGGCCTGCCCGCCGGGCCTGTACAGCAGCAACGGCGCCGATCCGGCCAGCCGCTTCGCGGTCTATCGCAACAATGTGCAGGGCTCGCTGCTCAACGCCCTGGCAGACAGCTACCCGGTGGTGGAGCAACTGGTGGGCCAAGCGTTCTTCAAGGCCATGGCCCGAACCTATATCGAGCGCCAGCCTCCCAGCACCCCACGGCTCAACGATTACGGCGAGGGGTTTGCCGAATTCATCGATGACTTCGTTCCGGCCGCCTCCTTGCCCTACCTGGGCGATATCGCCCGCCTGGAACGCTTGCGGGTCGAGAGTTATCACGCCGCCGATGCCCGGCCATTGGCAGCGGCGCAACTGCAAGAAGCCATGAGCCGACCGGAGCAGCTTGGCCGATTGCACCTGCACCTGCATCCATCGCTGCGCAGCCTGCAATCGAGCTACGCCGTGGCCAGCCTGTGGGCCGCGCACCAGGATGGCCGGCAATGGCCATCGTTCTATCTGCAGCGGGAACAACAGATTCTGGTGCTACGCAACGCCCTGGAGGTCGAGGTACTGGTGGTGGATGCCGGCTGCCTGGCCTTCACCGACAGCTTGCGCGCCCGGCAACCGCTGGCGGTCGCCGCCGCCCAGGCCCTGGATGCCCAAGCCGACTTCGACCTGGGCCGCTGCCTGGGCCTGCTGCTTGGCCACGGCGCACTCATTGACTTGTAACCGCAGAAGAAGACCGATCATGAATACCCAGACCCACTCCCCTATCGCCAACCTGCTGATGCGGGCCTGCCAGAAACTGGAACTCATCCCCTACAGCCTGGTGGCCTTCATCGCGCGCTTCAGTATTGCCGCGGTGTTCTGGAAATCCGGGCAGACCAAGATCGAAGGACTGGCCATCGACCTGGTTTCCGGGACGTTCGAGCTGGGTTGGCCGCACCTGGCGGACTCGACCATTCCCTTGTTTCAGAGCGAGTACCACTTGCCGATACTGGCTCCGGAACTGGCGGCGCACCTGGCGGCCTTCGCCGAGCATTTTTTCCCGGTGTTGATTCTGTTCGGCCTGGCCACGCGCTTTTCTGCCCTGGCGCTGCTGGGCATGACCCTGGTGATCCAGTTGTTCGTCTACCCGGACGCCTACCCCACCCACGGCACCTGGATCGCCATCTTCCTGCTGTTGCTGGCCCGTGGGCCGGGCACATTCTCCATCGACCACCTGCTTTGCCGCAGGCTGCGCTGAAGCCCTGGAAGGTCCTGCGGACCCAGCTCGTTTCGTCTGGCCATGGCCGCCGTTACAAGCGGTCCAGGGCTTCGCCGCTGCGGCGGAACCAGTCCATCAGGTAATCGGCCAGGACCTGGGTGCGCCTGGGTAATCCGCCCTGGTAGGGATGCACCAGGTACATGGGCATGCTGCGGGTCTGGTAGTCCCGCAGCAGCCAGCGCAGGCGACCATCGGCCAGCTCGCCATGCAGCACATAGGATGGCAGCCGGGCGATACCGGCCCCCACCAGGGCGGCCTTTTTCAGCAGGTTGTAGTGATTGCTGGCGAACGGCCCGTTGACCCGCACCCGCAACAACTCGTGACGCTGGTGGTAGAGCCATTCTTCACGCCCGCTGTAGTGGCTGTTGAGCAAGCAGCGATGGTTGGCCAGTTCCATGGGCGTGCGGGGCTCGCCGTATTGCTCCAGGTATGCCGGGCTGGCACAGGTCATTTCGTGCCAGGCCAGCAGTGGCCGGGCCACCAGGCGCTGGTCGTTGTCTACCGCGGAGCGCACCGCCAGGTCGAAACCCTCACGGGCCAGGTCGCGGTAGGCATTGCTCAGGTCCAGTTCGATCTGCACCTGGGGATACTGCCGGGAGAACTCCAGCAACAGGCCGTCGAAAAAGGTTTCCCCCAGGGACACCGGCACCGTCAGGCGCACCGGGCCGGCGACATCGTCCTTGAGCCGGGCCAGGGCCTGGTGGGCGCGATCCACCTGGGCCACCAGCGCCTGGGCCTGGGGCAGCAGCGCGGCACCGGCGGCGGTCAGGTCCAGGCGGCGGGTGGTGCGTTGCAGCAGCACCACCGCGAACCGCGCCTCCAGGGCGCTGATGCGCTTGGACAGCTGGCCCTTGCTGCATCCCAGGCGTTGGGCCGCCAGGGTGAAACTGCCGGCCTCCACCAATACGGCAAAAGCCGCGAGGTCATCCATTTCGCTCATGGATTGTTTCCACCAGAAAACCAAAGGTTGCCTATTAGCGCGTTAATCCATGGAAAAAACCACTCTAGACTGCAACCTCATCTCCCTTCTCACGAGGAACAGCCCATGAAGATTCTCCTGATCGGTGCCAGCGGCACTGTTGGCTCGGCGGTGGACCGGGAACTGGCGCAACGCCATGACATCGTCCGTATCGGCCGCAACAGCGGCGACTTCCAGGTGGATATCAGCGACAACCAGTCGATCCGCGCCCTGTTCGAGAAGACCGGCCGCTTCGATGCCCTGGTCTGCGCTGCCGGCAACGTCACCTTCGCGCCCCTGGGGGAGATGACCGCCGAACACTTCCAGCTGGGCCTGCAAGACAAGCTGATGGGCCAGGTCAACCTGCTGCTGATCGGCCGTGAGTACGCCAACGACGGGGGCTCCTTCACCTTCACCAGCGGAATCCTGGGCCATGACCCGATTCGCAGCGGCGCCTCGGCGGCCCTGGTCAACGGCGCCGTGGACAGCTTCGTCCGGGCCGCGGCCATCGAGCTGCCACGAGGCCTGCGGGTCAACTCGGTGAGCCCCAACGTGCTGGTGGAAGCCATGGGCAGCTACGCCCCGTACTTCCGCGGCTTCAAGCCGGTGCCGGCAGCGGACGTGGCGCTGGCCTACGCCAAGAGCGTGGAAGGCTTGCAGACCGGCCAGACCTACCACGTCGGCTGACGAAAAAATCCGGGGTTGTGATGAACGGTCGGGCTGCGTAACGTGTCGGCTTCCGCCTGGAGGCCCGATTGATGCGCACCGCCCGTTCCCTGCTCTGTTTCGCCCTGCTGCCGCTGTTCGCCGGTTGCCAGATGCTGCCCTTGTTCGATGACCAGCCCCAGGCTCCGTCCATGGCCGGGTTGACCCGGGTCCAGGGCGAGCTGAGCGCGGCGGACGGCAAGCTGCTGTTCAAGCCTTGCAGCGAAGACCGGCGCTACGTGGTCAGCGATGGTGGCGGCACCAGCGTGCTGCAGGAAGCCGCCACCCTGGCGGAAAAACAGGGCAAGTTGTTCGCCGACCTGCGGGGCAAGCTCTCCGCCAGTGGCAGCGGCGATGGCCAGCTGGACCTGCGCCAGCTGTATCGGGTGGAGCGCTCCAACGCCTGTGGCGATCCCAACTTCCAGCGCCTGATCCTGCGTGCCAGCGGCAAGAACCCGAACTGGAAGGTCGACGTCAACGCCCGTGGCATGCGCATCGAGCGTGACGGCCAGCCGCCCCTGGCCCTGCCATACCTGGAGGAGCAACTGGGCGATGGCCGCTTCAACCTCACCAGCGAAGCCAACAACCAGCGCGTCGAACTCTGGGTCGCCCCGCAACGTTGCGTCGACAGCCAGACCGGCAGCGTCCAGCACCTGAGCGCCGAGCTGCGAGTGGACGGCCAGGTCCAGCGCGGCTGCGGTTACTTCGGCGGCTCGCGCAACGACTGATTCGACGAGCAGCCGTTTTAACCTCACGGCCAGGGCGGATTGCGGCTTATAATCGCCGGTTTGTGCAAAGCAAGCCGGCGCACTGTCGCGCACCGCCTATCCGGACCCCGTCATGTTACGAATCACCGAACTCAAGTTGCCGCTCGACCATCCCGATGAAGACCTGCGCACCGCCATCGTGCAGCGCCTGGGGATCGCCAGCGACGACCTGCTGGACTTCACCCTGTTCAAGCGCAGCTACGACGCGCGCAAGAAGTCCTCGGAACTGTTGTTCATCTACACCATCGACCTCAACGTGCGCGACGAGGCGGCCCTGCTGCAAAAGTTCGCCGACGACCGCAACGTCAACCCGGCGCCGGACGTCAGCTACAAGTTCGTCGGCCAGGCCCCCGCCGGGCAGCAACAGCGACCGATCGTGGTGGGCTTCGGCCCGTGCGGTATCTTCGCCGGCCTGTTGCTGGCGCAGATGGGCTTCAAGCCGATCGTGCTCGAACGCGGCAAGGAAGTGCGCCAGCGCACCAAGGACACCTGGGGCCTGTGGCGCAAGAGCGTGCTCAACCCCGAATCCAACGTGCAGTTCGGCGAAGGCGGCGCCGGGACCTTCTCCGACGGCAAGCTGTACAGCCAGATCAAGGACCCGCAGCACCATGGCCGCAAGGTCCTGGAAGAGTTCGTCAAGGCCGGTGCACCGGAAGAAATCCTCTACATCAACAAGCCGCACATCGGCACCTTCCGCCTGACCAGCATGGTCGAGAAGATGCGCGAGGAGATCATCAACCTGGGCGGCGAGGTGCGCTTCGAGCAGAAGGTCACCGACCTGCTCACCGAGGGCGAGCAACTGACCGGCGTAGTCCTGGAAAGCGGCGAGCAACTGGCATCGCGCCATGTGGTCCTGGCCCTGGGCCACAGCGCCCGCGACACTTTCCGCATGCTCCACGCCAAGGGCGTGTTCATGGAGGCCAAGCCCTTCTCGGTGGGGTTCCGCATCGAACACCCGCAATCGCTGATCGACAAGGCGCGCCTGGGCAAGTACGCCGGCCACCCGAAGCTCGGCGCCGCCGACTACAAGCTGGTGCACCACGCCAAGAACGGCCGCTCGGTATACAGCTTCTGCATGTGCCCGGGCGGCACCGTGGTAGCGGCCACCAGCGAGCCGAACCGCGTGGTCACCAATGGCATGAGCCAGTACTCGCGTAACGAGCGCAACGCCAACTCCGGCATCGTCGTGGGTATTACCCCGGAAGTGGATTACCCGGGCGGCCCGCTGGCGGGCATCGAGTTCCAGGAGCGCCTGGAGTCCCACGCCTTCGTCCTCGGCGGCAGCAATTACCAGGCCCCGGCGCAGCTGGTGGGTGACTTCATCGCCGGCAAGCCCAGCACCGCCGTCGGCAGCGTCGAGCCGTCCTACAAACCCGGAGTGAGCCTGGGCGACCTGGCGCTGGCGCTGCCGGACTTCGCCATCGAGGCCATCCGCGAGGCCCTGCCGGCCTTCGAGCGGCAGATCAAGGGTTATTCCCTGCATGACGCGGTGCTGACCGGGATCGAGACCCGCACCTCGTCGCCACTGCGCATCACCCGTGACGCCTCGATGCAGAGCCTGAACCTCAAGGGCCTGTTCCCGGCCGGCGAAGGCGCCGGTTATGCCGGGGGCATCCTGTCCGCCGGCGTCGACGGCATTCGCATCGCCGAAGCCGTGGCCCGCGACATCCTCGGCATCCAGGCCTGAAGCAAGGATGGGGGGAGCCGCAACGGCTCCCCCTTGGCTTCAGATGCCGGCGCGCAACACGCTGGCAGGCAAGGCGGCTCCCTGCTCGACACTGGCCGCTACCGCTTCGATCAACTCCGCCAATTCATAGCCCTGCTCCGCCAGCCAGCGTTCATCGTAGTAGGTGGTCGCATAACGCTCACCGCCGTCACAGAGAATCGCCACGATCGATCCCGCCTCGCCAGCGGCGGCCATCTGCTGGGCGGCCATCAGCGCCCCCACCAGGTTGGTCCCGCTGGAGCCACCGACCCGCCGTCCCAGGCGCCGGGCCAGGTAGTGCATGGCGGCCAGGGACAGGGCGTCCGGGACCTTGACCATGGCGTCGATCACCTGGGGCAGGAACGAAGCCTCGACCCGTGGCCGGCCGATGCCTTCGATCCGTGAGCCGCAGTCCAGGCGCAAGCTGGCATCGCCGCTGTTGTAGTAGTCGAAGAACACCGAGCGTTCGGCATCGGCGCACAGCACCCGGGTCTGGTGCTGGCGATAGCGCACGTAGCGCCCCAGGGTCGCGGTGGTACCGCCAGTGCCGGGACTGGAGATCAGCCAGGCCGGCTCCGGGTAACGCTCGAAGCGCAATTGCTGGAAGATCGATTCAGCGATGTTGTTGTTGGCCCGCCAGTCGGTGGCGCGCTCGGCATAGGTGAACTGGTCCATGAAGTGTCCGCCACTCTCGCGGGCCAGGCGCTCGGACTCGGCATAGATCTGCGTCGGGTCCTGCACCAGGTGACTCTTGCCGCCATAGAAGGCGATCTGGGCGATCTTCTCCTGGGAGGTGGTGGCCGGCATCACCGCAATGAAGGGCAAGCCCAGCAGTCGCGCGAAGTAGGCTTCGGAGATCGCCGTGGAGCCGCTGGAGGCTTCGATCACCGGCGCCCCGGGCTTGAGCCAGCCATTGCACAAGGCATAGAGGAACAACGAACGGGCCAGGCGATGCTTGAGGCTGCCGGTGGGATGGCTCGATTCGTCCTTGAAATACAGTTCGATGCCCGGATGACCGGCCAGGGGCAAGGGGATCAGATGGGTGTCGGCACTGCGCTGGAAGTCGGCTTCGATGATGCGGATGGCCTCGCGGGCCCACTGGCGATTGTCGCTCATGTTCTATTCTCGTCGGATCGAACGCCATACCGGCGCTAGAAGATGAAATGCACCCGGCGCAGGAGATCCAGGTCCGGGACCGCTGGCATTTTTTCGTGGATGGAAAAGCCCTGCGGCCCACTGCCGCCGGACATGTTAGGAAATAACTCGCAGCCCTGACAGGTACAGCTGTGAAGCAATTGGAAACACAACTTCCAAGAGCGTTTTTCAGCAGGCCGCTTGCCCTCTACATATAACAAAAAAGAATATAACTTTTGTTTTAACAACCAACTGTACGGGTTAGGGTGTGCCACCTTGTTTGCTTTTAGATGGAGAGCGCCCCTTGCCTCTGCGTAGTACTTTCACTCGTTTCTTTGCCATGGAGGCAGCCAGCGGCCTGTTGCTGATCGCTGCCGCCATCCTTGCGCTGATCATCAACAACTCGCCCCTGTCCTGGTTGTACAACGGCCTGCTGGAAACCCCGGTGGTGGCCCAGGTCGGCGCCTTGAAGATCGCCAAGCCGCTGCTGCTGTGGATCAACGACGGCCTGATGGCCCTGTTCTTCCTGCTGATCGGCCTGGAGGTCAAGCGTGAAGTCCTGGACGGCCAGCTGTCCAAGCCTTCGCAGGTAGTGCTGCCAGGGGCGGCGGCCATCGGCGGCATGCTGGTGCCGGCGCTGATCTACTGGTTCCTCAACCGCGACAATCCGCCGGCCCTCAACGGCTGGGCGATTCCCACCGCCACCGACATCGCCTTCGCCCTCGGGGTCCTGGCGCTGCTGGGCAAGCGGGTACCGACCTCGCTGAAGCTGTTCCTGATGACCCTGGCGATCATCGATGACCTGGGCGCCATCGTGATCATCGCGATCTTCTATTCCGGTGCCCTGTCGACCTTGTCGCTGATGCTGGCGGCGGCCTGCATCGCGGCGCTGGTGGCGATGAACCGCCTGGGCGTGGTCAAGCTCGGGCCCTACATGATCATCGGCCTGATCCTCTGGGTCTGCGTCCTCAAGAGCGGCGTCCACGCGACCCTGGCGGGCGTGACCCTGGCCTTCTGCATTCCCTTGCGCACCCGCAATGCCGAGCCTTCGCCGCTGCTGGCCCTGGAACATGCACTGCATCCCTGGGTGTCGTTCGGCATCCTGCCACTGTTCGCCTTCGCCAACGCCGGCTTGTCGCTGAGCGGCGTGACCGTCGAGAGCTTCACCCACTTCGTGCCGATGGGCATCGCCGTCGGCCTGCTGCTGGGCAAGACGGTCGGGGTATTCGGCCTGACCTGGCTGGCGGTCAAGACCGGTCTTGCGGCCCTGCCGGCCGGGGCCAACTGGGGCCAGGTGTTCGGCGTGGCGATTCTCTGCGGGATCGGCTTCACCATGAGCCTGTTCGTCGGCTCCCTGGCGTTCGTCCCGGGCAGTAGCGAGTATGCCGGCATGGATCGCATGGGCATCCTCACCGGCTCGCTGTTCGCCGCCCTGATCGGCTATGCCGTCACCGCCGCAGCCAGCCGCAAGAGCACCTCCCTGGCGTCCTGATCGGCGAAGTTCTCCCCCGCCTGAAAACACAAAACCCCGGTCAGTTGCCTGGCCGGGGTTTTGTTTGGCTGAAGGATAATCAGCGAGTTACACGGCTGGTACCGTTGACGCTCATGATGCGTATACGGTCGCCAACACGGAACACTTCGTTTTCCTGAACTTGCTGTACATAGGCACGCATGCTGCCGTCGTCTTCACGCACGGTGATCTCCACGCCCTGGGTACGGGTCAGCCCTTCCTCGGTGGCCGAGCCGAGCAGGCCGCCCGCCACGGCACCGATGACCGCAGTGACGATGCTGCCACGACCGCCGCCGATGGCGCTGCCGCCCACGCCGCCGATCACCGCGCCAGCGGCGCCGCCGATAGGGGTCTTGGTGCCTTCGATCTTCACCGGACGCAGGGATTCGATGGTGCCCATACGTACGGTTTGCACGCGACGCGCTTCATCACGAGAGTAGGAATCACCGGTCAGGTTGGAGGCGCAACCGCCGAGCAACATGGCCATCGTGGTGAAGGACGCAACCAGCAAAACAGACTTACGCATAGGATCAACTCCAAGGGACAATAAATCATTAGACTCCGCAGCTTGACACCTGTCACGGCGCCGCCCGGATAAAATTGCTTTCATTCAGCCCAAGTACAGGCTGCGTGTACTCCGGACGCTCTCGCTACGGTAGCCCCAGCCTCCAGCATAACGCTATCGAACAAGGGATTTTCCATGGATTACTTCATCATCTTCGTGGTCACGGTCGCCGGCCTGTACTTTCACTGGTGGCTGTACGTACGTATCAAGCGCTGGACGGACCGGGACCTGGCGTTGTCGATGGCCGGGACCGACGCCCAGAAGAAGCAATACATGTTGCAACAATTGGCCGAAGCCCAACGCCAGAAAGTAAAACGCCGGGACCTGCCGCAATGGCTGGAAGCCGCTGCGGCAGGTTATCCCGGCGAGTGATCCAAGAGTTTCAGGGAGCGAGGCGCTCACGCACCCACTGCAGGTCCTGTAGCCGATAGTTCAAGCGATCATGCAGGCGACTGGGGCGCCCCTGCCAGAACTCGATACGCTCCGGCAACAACCGGTAACCACCCCAGTGCTCCGGACAGTCGGGCTGGCTGTCACTGAAGCGTGCCTCGGTGGCCTTGAGCAGCTCCTGCAGCTCACCACGATCGGCAATCACCCGGCTCTGCGGTGATGCCCAGGCGCCCAGGCGGCTGCCCAAGGGACGTACCTGATAATAGGCATCGGATTCCTCGGCAGAGACCTTGACCACCCGTCCCTCGATCCGCACCTGGCGCTCCAGGGTCGGCCAGAAGAACGTCATGGCGGCAAAAGGCCGCGCGGCCAGCTGCTGGCCCTTGGCGCTCTCATAGTTGGTGAAGAAGGTGAAACCCTGCTCATCCAGTCCCTTGAGCAACAGGATGCGGCAATGGGGACGACCGTCGGCATCGACGGTCGCCAGGGTCATGGCATTGGCTTCCACCGGTGGCTGCTCGGTCTGCACCGCTTCGGCGAACCACTGATGAAACAGTGCGAAGGGTTCGGCCGGAGCCTGGGCCTCGGACAAGCCGTCGCGAGCGTAGTCGCGACGCATGTCAGCCAGAGACTGGGTCATGCCTGCTGTTCCTTATCCTGGAAGATCAGTTCTTGGCCTGGGCGGTAGCCGTCGGGTTCTTGGCCGCGGCCACGGTCTTCTTGGCCGGAGCCTTCTTGGCCGCAGGCTTGGCTGCGGGTTTCTTGGCCACGGTGGACTTCTTCGCCGGGGCTGCCGCCTTCTTGCTGGCCGGAGCCGGGACCGTTGGCTTGGCGTCCTGGATAGCGACCATTTCGGTTTCGGATGGGGTCGGCTGGTTGTACTTGCTCAGCAGGCCCAACAGGGTGCTGCGCTGGGTCAGCATGATTTCCACCCGACGGTTCAACGAACGGCCTTGCGGGCTGTCGTTGGCGGCACGCGGCATCACCGCGCCCATGCCACGCAGCATCAGGCGGTCCTGCTTCAGGCCGCTGAGGCTGAAGATCGCGGCCACGGATTGGGCGCGGTCACGGCTCAGCTTCTGATTGGCCAGGGTCGGACCAGTCGCATCGGCATGGCCGAGAATCAGCACGGCGGTCTTCGGATCGCCTTCCACAGCCTTGGCCACGCGGGTGAACGGGCCCAGGGTCACCGGCAGCAGCATCGCCGGGCGATCCGGGTTGAAGGAAGCGTCCACCAGTGCGGTGACTACCAGCACGTTCTCACGACGCTCCACTTGCAGCTTGCTGTCCTTCACCGCTTCACGCAGGCGCGGTTCATAGTCGTCGAGCCAGGCCTGGGTAATTTTCGGGTCGGGCATCGGGATGTCCGCCACGTTGACCTTGCTCAGGGGCTTGGGCTGGCTCTTGCCGAAAGGCCACCACCATGGGTTCTCGGCATCAGCGGCCTTGGCCACGACAGGAGCTGGAGCAGCTTCGGCCTTCTTGGCCTCGGCTACCGGCTTGTCGGCCTCCTTGGAAGAGGAAAACGGCCACCACCAGTTGCCATCTTCAGCCTTGGCCGAAGCGTTCTCAGCCTCTGGGGCCGGGGCCGGGGCCGGAGCTGCCGCTACCGGAGCCGGCTCGGCGGCAGGAGCTGCCGGCTTGCCTGCAGGAGTCTTGGCTGGCGCGGCTGCCTTGGCCGCTGGCGCTGGCTGCTTGGCGGAAGCCGTGGTCTTGCCAGCGGCAGCCGGAGCGCCCTTGGCCGCGACAGCCGGCTTGCCCGCGGGGGCTGCCGGAGCAGCCTCGGCCGTGGCTGGTTGTTCAGCGGCAGGAGCAGGAACGGCTTCCTTGCTGACGGCCTTGTCGCCTCCGAACGACCACCAATGGCCGCCGTCCGCTTCATTTTGTGGGGTTTGTGCGCAACCGGTAACGGTCAGGCAAATGGCCAAGGCTAGAGACTTGTTCGACGACATGGGATATCCACAAAATGAGATAAAAAGTTCGGTCTAAATAACCGCTACAAACAGACGCTTGGAAATTATAAAAGCCACAGGGTTCCGTCCTGCAGCTTTTCAAGCATGTTTAAGCAAAAAAGTTCTTAACAGCAACCTTTTTACAGACAATCCGACAAAACTCGCACCAACTTCTGTGCCCGCGGATCCATCAACACATAGGGACCCAGGGTGTTGGTGACGAAACCGAAAGCCACGTCGCGCTCCGGATCGGCAAAACCGATGGAGCCCCCCGCCCCGGGATGCCCGAATGCCCGTGCCCCCAGGCCAAAGGTCGCGTTGGCCACCTGGGGCTGGTCGAGCATGCAACCCAAGCCGAAACGGGTCTGGGTCAACAGGGTCTTGTCCATGCCCAGGCTATGCTCCCGGGTCAGTTCCTCGAGCATCTCGGCCTCCAGCAAGCTGCCATCGAGCAAGCCGCTGTAGAAGCCGGCGAGGCTGCGGGCGTTGCCATGACCGTTGGCCGCGGGCTGCTGCATGCGCCGCCACTCGGGTTTATTGGTGCTGGTCATGATAGACGGTGGATTGGTAAATGCCCGGGTAGTCATCGCTTCGGGCTCGCGCATGGTCACCTGCAAAAGGCGCTGGGCCGCGGCATCGCCGACATTGCCCTTGCCGCGCGCGATATGCGCCACCCGGTGGAATTCCTCGTCGGCCAGGCCGATATGGAAATCCAGCCCCAGGGGCTTGGCCACCCGGGCCACGATCGATTCGCCAGGGCCACGGCCGTCGGCCCGGCGAATCAGCTCGCCCACCAACCAGCCATAGGTGATGGCGGCATAACCGTGACCTTCCCCCGGTGTCCACCAGGGTTGCTCGGCGGCCAGGGCGTCGACCATGGTCTGCCATTCGTACAGGGCCTGTGGCGGCAGCAACTCACGCAGGGCCGGCAACCCGGCCTGGTGGCACAGCAACTGGCGCAAGGTGATGGCCGCCTTGCCCGCCGCGGCGAATTCCGGCCAGTAGTCGGCCACCGGCGCGTCCAGCTTGAGCTTGCCCTCGGCCACCAACTGCAACGCGGTCACCGCGGCAAAGGTCTTGGTGCAGGAAAACAGGTTGGCGATGGTATCGCTGTGCCAGGCCTCGGCGCCGTCCTTGTCGGCCGTGCCGGCCCAGAGGTCGACCACGGTTTCCCCTCCGACCTGGATGCACAGCGCGGCGCCACGCTCCTGGGGATCTTCGAACAACGCCGCGAAGGCCTCGCGTACCGCCTCGAACTTGAGCTCGTAATGACCTTGAATCTGCACCCCTGAATCCCCCTGCGACAATGCTCGGCAACGTGGCGCGCATTGTTTCAGCCCCAAGGGAATTTGGGAACAACCAGGTCCTACCTGAGCAGGGCCCGAAAGTCCTCAGTGGCCGTTGCCGGAATGGCCACCGGCGTGCGCTTCGGGCCTGGCACTCGGTACGTCCCGGTTTTCCGCCGCAGGCCCGCTGGCGGCGGCCTGCTCGGCCTGGGCCCGAGCGAGCTGCGCGGCCTTGCCCAGTTGCTCCAGCGCCAGCAGGTTGCCCCTGCGCACGGCCTCGACGAAGCCCTGGAACGGCACATCGGTAATACCCACCAGGCCGAAATGACCGTTCTCACCGTCCAGCAGGCGTCCGGTCACCGGCTGGTCCAGGTACTGGAACCAGTGCACTCCGACGATGGACGGCTCGCTCAGTGCCTGTTTGAGGAAGTTGGCATAAGCCGGCCCCCGCTCCTCCTCCCGGGCCAGTTCAGTGACGGCGCCCCAGAACGGGCCGCGATCCCGGGAACCGAAGTTGAACTCGGTGACCAGCACCGGCTTGTCGAGACTGCGCAGGTAGGTGAAATCCTGCCCGTCCTGGGGCTTGAGGGTGTACATGTTGAAGCTCAGCACGTCGCAATACTGGGCACAGGAAGCCACCGCCTCAGGTGTGCTGACGGCAAACCGCCCTCCCAGCAGCAGGTGGTTGGGGGCGTGCCACTTCAACGAATCGGCGATGGTCTTGAAATAGGTATCGGCGAAGACTCGCTGGAAATGCCGGTAGTCGGCCTCGATCTCGGGATGCTCGGGGCTTGGCAACGGCGCCTCGAAGCCCGGGTCTTCCAGCAACTCCCAGGCCGGCAGATCGATACCCCAGGCCTTGGACAGCCCCTGTTGGTTGCGATACTTGTCGCGCAGTTGCTTGAGGAAGGCGCGCTTGGCCGGGACATCGGTGGTCAGGCGCAAAGTACCGTAGGCCAGGGCGAAGCGGGATTTCGCGTCATTTCCCGGACCTGCCCAGGCCAGTTCGTTGTCGGCGAAGTAGCCGATCAGCCACGGATCGTCACGATGATCCCGGGCGGCGATGGCCACGGCGCGCTCGGTGGCCATGGCAAAGCGTGGATCGAAGGGGTCGGGCATGCCGCCCCACCAGTCGCTGCCGGTACTGATGCTGGCGTAATCACCGACGATCGACAGTGGCAAGGTGTAGGGCACCCGATCGGCCAGGCCCAGGGCCGGCGCGCTCCAGTTGCCGATGGTGTTGAAGCCCCAGGCTTGCAGGCGGTCCAGGGTGTGGCCGAGCCAGCGCTTCTGGTCGAACCCCGGTGCCGCGCAGGGCGTCGCCTGGTCGGACGCCGACACGGCCGCGCCAGCAGCGGCGCAAGGTGCGCCATAAGTACGCTGCAGGTTGGCCCGGTAGAAGTCGTACCAGCGCCCGCTGTTGTAGCCCCGCCCGCGGTCGGAGCCGTTGCCGCCACGGTTGTCGCCATCACCGTAATAGGCCGCCAGCGGCTCGCCGTCCTTGGGCAGGTCGCTGAACATCCATTCGCGCCCGGCGACATAGGTGCGGTTGTTGTCCGCAGCCAAGGTGTTGACCCCCAGGGAATAGAACGGATGCCCCTCGGGAGTCACCAGGAACCAGCGGCCATCACGTTTCTGGGTACGAAAGAAGCCGCTGGCCTTGAAGACCGGCCCCTGGCTCAGGCCGCCGAAGCGGTCCAGGGGGGCCTTTTCACGCTCGGCGAGCCAGCCCTTGAGCTGTTGCTGCTCCTTGCTGGCGGCGGATTTGAGTTGCTCGTCGCTGGCGACCTTCTCCGGCCAGCGGTCCCGGGTCGACTGGCCATAGCCGTCCACCAGGGAGCCATACACGGCGCGAACCACGCCCTCGCCGTCCTGCACGCCGAAACGCTCGAGAAGGATGCTTTGCGAAGCCTTGGGGTTGTCCAGGGACAGGGTCACCGACACCACCTGGCTGCGGTCCAGCTGCCCTTCGCTGCTGGCCAACAGGATGCGTTGGCCGTCCACGGTCATGGGCATCGGCGGCGCGGCCTTCATGCCCTGCTCCAGGGCACTGCTGGCCACCAAGGGCACCAGCAGCGTCTGCGCCGGGCCGGCGGGCAAGTCGACCCGGCTGACCAGGGTCTGGCCATCGTTGCTCTGGATGGTCACGTAGAGGGTCAGGGCCCAGTCCATCGCACTCTGGATACGCAGGCTCATCAGCCCCGACTGCGACCAGTCCCAGGCCCCCGCCTGGGGGCTCAGGCGCAAGCTGGGACGCAGTGTCGGGTTGAACGTCACCCGCCGCAGCACTTCACCTTCGGCCGTTTGTTCGGCGTTGTACTGCGGCAGGTTGGCATCCTGGGTCGCCACCTGCACCACGGAGGCCGGGCGGACAAAGTTGAACAACGTTTGTTGTCCGGCAGGGGCCGCCAACACAGGCGCGGCAAACAACAGGGCAAGTACGACGGGCAACGAGCGGCGAATCATATGGGCCGGTTTCTCCTTGTAGGGCCGCTGGGCGGCCGGTGCTCAAGCATTGAAGTGAAATAGACAGCAGGGTGCGCAAAGGTGCGGCCCTGCCCGGTAAACCCGTGAAAAGACCTTGGGCGACGTGGATACCCAAGCCCTCGCCGGGCGGCGTGCTCGCCTGCCCGGCGTATTGCGGCGCCGGCCGGCCGAACAGGCCGTTGAAAAACGTAGGCAAGGCAGTCAGCGCAAGGCAAAAAACAGGCGAAAAAGCGCAATTCACGAGTGGTAAATGAGCATTTTGACCGGGCTGGCGCACCAGCCTGTTTTTAACGCAGCGATGGCAACGCAGGTAGTTTTTCAACGGTCGACTAAGATATTTCCCGGCGAAAAGGCGGCAGGGCATTGAGGATCGCCTTGCCATAGCGCTGGGTGACCAGGCGCCGATCCAACAAGGTGATGGTGCCGCGGTCTTGCTCGGTACGCAGCAGCCGGCCGCAAGCCTGGACCAGCTTGAGGGAGGCATCCGGCACCGAGATTTCCATGAACGGGTTGCCGCCCCGGGCCTCGATCCACTCCGCCAGCGCAGCCTCCACCGGATCGTCCGGTACCGAGAACGGGATCTTGGCGATCACCACGTGCTCGCAATAGGCGCCAGGCAAGTCCACCCCTTCGGCGAAGCTGGCCAGGCCGAACAACACACTGGAATCACCACCATCGACCCGGGCCTTGTGCTTGTTGAGGGTCTCCTGCTTGGACAGGTTGCCCTGGATGAACACCTGCTTGCGCCAGTCGCGATCCAGGCCGTCGAACACGTCCTGCATCTGCTTGCGCGAAGAGAACAGCACCAGGCTGCCCCGGGAGCCTTCCACCAGTTCCGGCAGGTCGCGGATGATCGCTGCGGTATGGGCCGCGGCATCCCGCGGGTCGGCCCGCAGGTCGGGAACCCGCAGCACGCCGGCGTCGGCATGGTGGAACGGGCTGGGGACCACAGCGGTGACGGCCTTCTTCGGCAAGCCGGCACGCATGCGGAAGCGGTCGAAAGTGCCCAGGGCGGTCAGGGTCGCCGAGGTTACGAGGGCGCCGTAGGCCACGTTCCACAAATTGCGGCGCAGCATTTCCGCGGCCAGGATCGGGCTGGCGTTGACCTCGATATCGAACAGCGAGCCGCTCTCGGCCAGGGTCAACCAGCGGGCCATGGGCGGGTTGTCCTCCGGGTCCTCGACGGTGAAGGCCGTCCACAGTTCCCAGTTGCCCGAGGCTCGGGCCAGCAGGCTGCCGAACAGCGGATACCACTCCTCGGCCTGGTTGCTGGCGATGCCGATGTTGACCTCGCCGTCCATGCCTTCCTTGAGCAGGTCGGTCAGGCGAGTGAAGAGGTCGGTCAGGCGCGAGAAGCCTTTCTTCAGCTCGATACCCATCTCGCGCATGTGCTCGGGAATCAGCCCGCCGACAAAACGATGGCGCGGCCGCTCGCGGCCTTCCATGTCTTCACCGGTCTTGAAGTCGGCGATCTGCTCGCAGGCGGTGAACATGAACTGTTGTTGGGTCTTGATCTCCCGCGCCAGCTCCGGCACCTGCTCGATCAGCCGCCCCAGGTCGCCCGGCAGCGGGTGCTGGGCCAGGAGCTTGGTGAGGTTCTTGGCGGTCTGCTCCAGCCAGTCGGCGGTGGAGCGCAACCGGGTGTAGTGGGCGAAGTGGCCGATGGCCTTGTCCGGCAGGTGATGGCCTTCGTCGAACACATAGAGGGTATCGCGGGGGTCGGGCAGCACCGCACCGCCGCCCAGGGCCAGGTCGGCCAGGACCATGTCGTGGTTGGTGACGATCACGTCGACCTTGCCCATGCCTTCCCGGGCCTTGTAGAAGGCGCACTGGCCGAAGTTGGGGCAATGGCGGTTGGTGCACTGGCTGTGGTCGGTGGTCAGGCGCGCCCAGTCGGCGTCTTCCAGGGCGTTGGGCCAACTGTCGCGGTCGCCGTCCCATTTATTGCCGGCCAGTTTCTCGATCATGCTGGTGAACAGCTTCTGGCTCGCCTCGTCCACCTCGATCTTGAAGCCTTCTTCTTCGAACAGCTGGGCGGTGGCGGTCTGCGCGTGGCCTTCCTGCAGGAGCATGTCGAGCTTGGACAGGCACATATAGCGCCCGCGCCCCTTGGCCAGGGCGAAGCTGAAGTTCAAGCCGCTGTTGCGCATCAGGTCGGGCAGGTCCTTGTAGACGATCTGCTCCTGCAGGGCGACGGTGGCGGTGGCGATCACCAGGCGCTTGCCGGCGGCCTTGGCCGTGGGGATCGCCGCCAGGCTGTAGGCCACGGTCTTGCCGGTACCGGTGCCGGCCTCTACCGCGACCACCGCCGGATCGCCGCTGCGCCGGCCCTCGTCGTCGGTATCGACGTCACCCAGGACCTTGGCCACCTCGGCGATCATCAGGCGCTGGCCATAACGCGGCTTGAGGCTCTTGGCTTCGAGAAAACGCGAGTAGGCGCCCTGGATCGTGGTTTTGAGTTCGTTGCTGATCATGATTCTTCAGGCGCACAAAACGCTGGATAAATTTTCAGTGGTTCGAATCGGCCGCTATCATACCCCGCTAATTCATCCTGCGCAGAACGGAGTACCCGAATGACCGCTTTCGCCCTCGCCTACAGCCTGCACGTCCTGGCCGCCCTGGTCTGGGTCGGCGGCATGTTCTTCGCCTGGATGGTCCTGCGGCCCGCCGCCGTGGTGGCCCTGGAGGGGCCCCAGCGGCTCCAGCTGTGGGCCCAGGTGTTCCCGCGGTTCTTCGCCTGGGTCTGGGCGGCAGTGGTGATCTTGCCGATCAGCGGCATCGGCCTGCTGCACCTGCGGTTCAATGGCTTTGAAACCGCACCGCGCTATGTGCACATCATGATGGGCCTGTACCTGGTGATGACCGCGCTGTTCATCCGTATCCAGTCGCTGCAACTGCCGGAGTTGCGCCAGGCGGTGGCGGCCCAGGACTGGCCGGCCGGTGCCGCGGTGCTCGGGCGGATCCGCCGCCTGGTGGGTATCAACCTGATCATCGGCCTGCTGCTGGTGGCCCTGGCGGCTGCCCGGCCGAGCTTCTGAAACGCGATCGCCCGCAGGAGCGGGCGATGGGCATGACACCTGGCAAAGCCGGTTACAGACGCTGCACGGTCAGCGAGCCCGCCACGCCTTCCGGACCCGGTTCGCCCTGGGCACCGGGACGTCCGCCCTTGCCACCGTCGGCCCGGTAGACCAGGCAGCCCTTGGATTTACCGCCCGCGCCCGGCTTGCCACCGGCCCCGGCCAAACCGCCGGCACCGCCATCGACCCAGACCTTGATCTGCTCGTCGGGGAAATCCCGCGGCAGCTCCAGGCGTACCTGGCCACCCGCCGCACCCGGGTGGCCATTGCCGCCATTGTCCCCATCGGCACCACGTCCGGCCTGGCCCCAGGTACAGCCTGGTTCATCACCATTGGCTCCGTCCAGGCCGACATAACCCGGCGCCCCGGTGCCGCCCCGGGCATCCACCGACAGCTCCTGGGCCTTTAGCGACTCGATCCGCAGGTTCAGGTTGCGACCGGGCTTGGCGGTCTTTTCATAGGTCCCCGGCGCCCCCCGGGAGGTGAACTGACTACCCTCGTCCAATTGTGCCCGCTGAATCACCAGATGCAGGCTCTGCCCGGTGGGCACTATGGCGATCCGCGCCTCGCGCCCCAGGTGCAGGTCCTCGACCTTGAGTTCAGTGACATTGGCTGGCACCAGCAAGGTAGCGAAGTCGGCCACGTCCAAGCGTTCCAGGACCAGGCTGCTGGCGGTATTGGGCAAGCGCATGAAGGAATTGGTTTCGACCCTGACCTCCTGGGCCAGGACCAGGGGGCTGAAGAACAGGAGCAGCGGGCAGAGCTTACGCATGATCGGCCTCGACGATAACGGGGGCTGGAAGGGTCTGCAGATGGAAAATACCTACCAGCAGGATTTGCAGGCGATCACGCCAAGGATGGGCACGGCCCTTGAGGCTGCCGTTGAACAGCACCAGCTCCAACAGATGGGTCAGCAGCAACAGGCTGCCCGCCAGGTTGACCAGCAAGTGCAGTGGATTGATCAACGGCCTGGCCAGGTTGATCAACACAACCAGCCAAAACACCAGGGTCAGAAACTTCCCCAGCCCCCATAAGACCTTCATATACCCCCCCTTGTAGGTTCTTCTTTGCGCGCACAGTAACGACTTATTACCGGGATAAGCCAGAGGGAGACGAAAATTCTTCCCACAACAGTGCGTTAGCAACCGGATCGACGAGGATCGCTGCGCCCGCCTCCCCCATGCCACGCTCGGACGCCCCGGCGCGGCACCTCAGCCCGCGCCGGGCGTATCTACTCAACGATTGATCTGGATTTCCGTGCGACGGTTCATGGCCCGTCCTTCTGTGGTCTTGTTGTCCGCCACGGGTTGGCTGGCTCCGGCGCCGGTCACCGAGACGAAGCTGGCACGGGGAATACCGCTCTGGATCAAGTACTCCACCACCGAGTGAGCGCGTTTATCCGAGAGTTTCTGGTTGTAGGCCGCCTTGCCGACGCTGTCGGTATGCCCCGTCACCCGCAGTTGTGCCGAGGCCGACTCTTGCTTCAGGCGAGTCACTATGGTGTTGAGCTTGGTCTTGTCGGCCTCGGTCAGCTTGGCCGAGTCGAAGTGGAAGTGCACATCGCGCACGACGATGGTTTCTTCCTTGACCACCACGACTTCTTCCACCACGGGAGGAGGCAGTGGGCAGCCGCTGGCATCGACCTGCACGCCCTTGGGCGTATGCGGGCACTTGTCACGGCTGTCCGGAACGCCATCGCCATCCTCGTCGCCATCGCCATGCACCCAGCAATAGGCTCCCGCCAAGCCACCGACAACCAGTGCGCCACCGCCCGCCCACGCCGAGCTTTCGGTGGCGCCCAGCGCCGCGCCGGTGACGCCGCCTACCGCGGCGCAGATCGGCCAGTCGGTTTTTTGCAAACCTGCACAACCAGTCAACACACCGGTCAACAGAACCAGGGGTACTGCCGTACGAATGATGCTCATCTGATTTCTCCTGAGGGATCGGCTCGAGGGCCGATTCACGGAGTAAAGACCCGGCCGAAAGCCCGCGCCAGCAAACCGCCAGCGCCTGTTTCGCCCCGTAAACACGGGGGCTCGCGAATAAATGAAGAACCGCTCTAGGCCCGCGGATGCCGGCAAGCTAGTCTTGGACGCTCTGATCGAGGAGCGATGATGAGCGTCGGTATTTCTGCCCGTACCCCGCAGCAGGCACTGGCTGCCTTGCTGGACCGTTATGCACCGCAAAGGCTGCTGCTGATCGGCGCCAGCGACTTTCCTGCCCTGGCCGCGTTCAAGGCCGCCCATCCGGCCACCGAAGTGGCCCAGGCCGCCCCCGGGCCCTTGCCCACCGACCTGGCCGCGCAGCGTTTCGACCTGGCCCTGGTGGTGGATTGCCTGGAGCACCTGCCCAAGCGCGAGGGCCAGAACCTGCTTGGAGGCATCCGCAACCTCAACGCCAGCCGCATCGCCGTGCTGGCCGACCTGGCCGCCTGCGGCTGGCAGGAAACCGACTTCTTCTCCCTGGCCCTGCAAGCCGGCGAGCGCTTCCAGCGGGAGCAACAGGTGCTGACGCTGTTTACCTACGATCTGCTTGAATACAAGCAAGTGCCCGATTGGCTCAATTCACGCTTCTGGGCGAACCCGGAAAATTTTGGAAAGTACTGGTGGTAACACGATGAGCGCTTCGATCTGTCCCTGCGGCAGCGGCAACCTGCTGGACGCCTGCTGCGGCCATTACCATGCCGGCCATCCCGCGCCCTGCGCCGAGGCCCTGATGCGCTCGCGCTACAGCGCCTATGTGCTGGGGCAGGTGGACTACCTGGTAGCCACCACCCTGCCGGCCCAACAGGCAGGGCTGGATCGCCAATCCATCAGCGACTGGAGCGCCCAAAGCACCTGGCTGGGCTTGCAGGTGGAAAACTCGGAGGTATTCGGCGGCCAGCCCGAGCATGCCTTCGTCACCTTCACCGCCCGCTGGCACGACAGCCAGGGCGAGCACAGCCATCGCGAACGCTCGTCGTTCGTGCAGAACCAGGGCCGCTGGTACTTCATCGACCCCACGGTGCAACTCAAGGCCTCGCGCAACGATGCCTGCCCCTGCGGCAGCGGGCAGAAATACAAGAAGTGCTGCGCGGGCTACTTCAGCCGCTGACCCCTCGTCCGCCACGATCAGCCCCGATCCAGGATGGATACAGGGGAGACCAAAAGGAGCCCTGCGATGATCGGTGAGCTGCGCCTGCTACCAATTCTCTGCCTGCTCGGGATGCTGGGCCTGTCCGGCTGCGTGTCGTGGTTCACCGACGAAGACATCGATCCCGAGGTGCACCTGGTCAAGGTCGAGGTGGTCAAGGCCAACTTGCTGGAGCAGCGCTTCACCCTGCACTTGCGGGTGGACAACCCCAACGACGAAGACCTGACCGTGCGCCGCCTGACCTACCGGGTCTACCTGGAGCGCTTTTTGCTCAGCGATGGCGAGCATGAGCACTGGTTCACCGTCACACCCCATAGCAGTCGCTATTTCAAGGTGCCGGTGCGCACCAACCTGTGGCCGCAGATCCGTGACCTGGTGAAACTCCTGCACAAGCCCGACCGGCCGATTCCCTATCGCCTGGAAGGCGAGCTGGAAGTGGGATTATTCATCGGCAAAGACGTGCACCTGAAGCGCAATGGCGTGATAATTCCCGGCGATTTTATCCCGGAGTGACCTTCAATGACCCAGCAACCCCATGTCCATGGCCCTGACTGCAACCACGATCACGACCATCACGACCATGGCCATGTCCACGGCCCGCATTGCAACCACGGCCACCAGGAGCCGGTGCGCAACGCGTTGAAAGATGTCGGCCGCAACGATCCCTGCCCATGTGGCAGCAACAAGAAGTTCAAGAAGTGCCACGGCGCCTGATCCAGCCGTGAAACAACGCCTGCCGGCGGCCTTGCCGGCAAGCGCTGCTGCGCCTAAAGCAGCTGCGCCAGGTTCACCACCGTGGCGTATTCGCCATGCAGATTGGCCAGTGACATGGCATGCACCTCCTCGGCAGTCCGCAGCCGTCCGGCAAAGTCGGGCTTGTCGAAGGTGAAGCAGGCATCGGCCACCACCCAGACCATGAATCCCAGGTTGCCGGCAGTGCGCGCCGTGGACTCCACCGAGTTGTGGGTGGCCACGCCGACGATCACCACTTGCCCGATCCCCGCAGCCCGCAGGTCCGCGTCCAGGGAGTTGCCACAAAACGCATCCGGCACCTGCTTCTGGACCAGCTTCTCCTGCCCCTGGGGACGAAATCGCGACTGGAACTCCACCCCGGACTGACCGGGCCAGAACACCGAGTCCGGCGAGCGTGACAGGTGCTGTACATGGACCACCGGCCAGTTGCGCTCACGCCAGTGGGCGAGTAACTGCAGCATGCGCTCCTCGGCCTGGGGGTTGTTGCGCGGCCCCAATCGGGGGTGCAGGATGCCTTGTTGCTGGTCGATGATGATCAGCGCCGTATCAGCGGTAAGGGGCATGGAGGCTCGTCCTTGGGACATTCGTTCGAAGGCTGCCACTTCAACACTACCCCACAATCCCGGGCAAGCCCTCGAGATCCAATGCCGGGGTTCGTTGTCCCTATACAAGTCACATCCACCTGGAGCGCTGCATGATCGACCTGTACTACTGGACCACCCCCAACGGCCACAAGATCTCGCTGTTCCTCGAGGAAGCCGGGCTGCCCTACAACCTGTACCCGGTCAACATCGGCCTGGGCGAGCAATTCAAGGCCGAGTTCCTCAAGATCGCGCCCAACAACCGCATCCCGGCCATCGTCGACCACCAGCCGGCCGACGGCGGCGCGCCACTGTCGCTGTTCGAGTCCGGGGCGATCCTGTTGTACCTGGCGGAGAAGACCGGCCGCTTCCTGCCCCAGGACCTGCGCGGGCGCCAGGAAGCCCTGCAATGGCTGTTCTGGCAGATGGGGGGCCTGGGTCCGATGGCCGGGCAGAACCATCATTTCGCCCACGCCGCCCCGGAGCGGATCCCCTACGCCGTCAAGCGCTACGTGGACGAAACCGCCCGCCTCTACGGTGTCCTGGATCGACGCCTGGCGGACCGGCCCTTCGTCGCCGGCCGCGACTACAGCATCGCCGACATGGCGATCTACCCCTGGGTCGCCTCCTACAAGAAACAGAGCCAGAGGCTCGAGGACTTCCCGCACCTGCATGGCTGGTTCAACGGCATCAAGGCGCGACCGGCCACCGAACGTGCCTACGCCCTGGTGGAACGGGTCAACCCGACCTGAACCGGGCCCCGCAAGCGCTCCTGCAACCCTGCGGCGCAGGCCTTCGTCCGGGCCTGCGATAAATACCTGTCGCCCCGCTTGCGCGGCACACGCCTGCTCACTAACGTAGCGCCTTTATCGACGCTACCCCCCGCAGGAGCTTTGCCATGGCCTCGCCAGCCTTCTCACATGTTCTTCCCCGATTCGGCGTTGCCGCGGCAGTAGCCGGCGTCCTGAGCCTGGCCGGTTGCCAGTCCTGGAACGCCCAGAACAGCCTGCCTCCCACCTCCGGTGTGCAACCGCTCAAGGGCCTGGCCCAGAACGTCTCGATACGCCGCAACGCCGTGGGCGTGCCGCTGATCGAGAGCAACAGCTTCCACGATGCCCTGTTCAGCCTGGGCTACGTCCATGCCGGCGACCGCATCGGCCAGATGGTGACCCTGCGCCTGCTGGCCCAGGGCCGCCTGGCGGAAATGTCCGGCGCCGACGCCCTGGACGTCGACCGCCTGATGCGCGCGGTGAACCTGAAGAAAAGCGCCGACGAGCTATACAAGGCCTCTTCGCCACGGATCAAGCGCTTCTTCGAGGTCTATGCGCGGGGCGTCAACGCCTACCTGTTCCGCTATCGCGACAAGCTGCCGCCGGACCTGGCGGCCCACGGCTACACCCCCGAATACTGGAAACCCGAAGATTCGGCGCTGATCTTCTGCCTGCTGAACTTCGGGCAATCCGCCAACCTGTTCGAAGAGCTCAACGCCCTGGTGCTGGCACGCAAAGTCGGCAGCGACAAGCTGCCCTGGCTGACCCCCAGCTACCCCGACGAGCCCCTGCCCCTGGCCGAAGCCGAGAAGCTCAAGGGCCTGAACCTCGAGATCCCCGGCCTGGACGAACTCAGCCGCGCCGCCAGCCAGTTGGCCCGGCTCAACACCCTGGGCCTGAGCGGTGGCAGCGACCTGGCCATCGCGCCCCAGCGCAGCCGCAACGGCCGGAGCCTGCTGGCCAGCGACAGCCAGGCCGCTGCCTGGCACTACCTCCAGTTGCGCGCACCCAAGTACCAGGCCGCCGGCGCTGCGATCCCCGGCTTGCCGGCGATCCTCCAGGGCTTCAACGGCAAGGTGGCCTGGAGCCTGAGCTCGGTGCAGGGGGACACCCAGGACCTGTTCCTGGAAAAACTCAAGCGCCAGGGCAATGCCCTGTACTACTTGAACAACGGCAAATGGCAGCCGGTGGCCGTGCGCAACGAGACCTACTTCGTCAAGGGCCAGCGCCCGCTTCGCGAAGCGGTGTACGAAACCCGCCACGGCCCCTTGCTCAACAGCGCCCTGGGCGCCAGCCAGGCCAACGGCCTGGGCTTGGCCCTGCAGACGCCAGAGCTCAAGGACGACCGGAGCCTGGATGCGTTCTTCGACCTGTCCCGGGCGCAGAGCGCCGAGAAGGCCTCGGACGCCAGCCGGGAAATCCGCGCCATCGCCCTGAACCTGCTGTTCGCCGATGCCAGCCACATCGGCTGGCAGGTCACCGGACGCTTCCCCAACCGTCGTGAAGGCGAAGGCCTGCTGCCCTCCCCTGGCTGGGAAGGTCGGTATGACTGGGACGGTTATGCCGATCCGATGCTGCACCCCTACGACCAGGATCCGGCCCAGGGCTGGCTCGCCATCGCCAACCAGCGGGTGATTTCCCGTGGCTACGGCATGCAGCTGTCCAACTCCTGGGACGCCCCGGAACGCGCCGAGCGCCTGGCCCAGCTCGCCTCCAGCGGCAAGCAGGACAACCGCAGCCTGATCGCCATGCAATACGACCAGACCACCCTGTTCGCTACCAAGCTGAAGAAGATGTTCGAGGCCCCCGGCATGGCCCAACCGCTGAAGAAGGCCATCGACACCCTGCCCGATGCCGACCGGGCCAGGGCCCGCGAGGCCTACAGCCGCCTGATGGCGTTCGATGGCAAGCTCAGCGCCGGCTCGGCGGATGCGGCACTGTACGAGCTGTTCCTGCAGGAAAGCGCCCGGCAGATCTTCGTCGACAAGCTGGGTCCGGAATCCGCCGCGCCCTGGCAGGCCTTCGTCGCCAACGGCAGCCTGTCCTACTCGGCCCAGGCCGACCACCTGCTGGGCCAGGAAGACAGCCCGTTCTGGGACGACCCGCGCACGCCACAGAAGGAAGACAAGCCGGCGATCCTGGCCCGCAGCCTGGCCGCCGCGGTCAAGTCCGGCGAGCAACTGCTGGGCAACGATCGCAAGGCCTGGCAATGGGGCAAGCTGCACAGCTACAGCTGGATCGGCGACGACGGCAAGGCCATCCGCGGGCCATCGCAGGCCGGCGGCGACCACAACACCATCAACGCCGCGCCGTACCGCTGGGGCCAGGACTTTGCCGTCAGCGCCGCCCCGGCCTTGCGCATGATCGTCGACTTCGGCCTCAGCGAGCCCTTGATGGGGCTCAACAGCAGCGGCCAGTCCGGCAACCCGGCCAGCCCCCACTACGCCAATGGCATCGATGGCTGGTTCAAGGCCCAGTACCTGAGCTTCCCGATGCAGCCGCAGAACTTCGAGCGCAGCTACGGCAAGACCCGCCTGACCCTGGTCCCGGGCAAGTAACTCCCCCGCCCTTGCGCCCCGCTCGTGCACCCAGTACGAGCGGGGCCTGCCCCCACAACGTGCACCCTGTACGCAACCATCCCCCGGCTGGCACCGCCGTTCCTTCAGCGCCAGCTGAGCACCCGCCCTCTTTCAGCGCGAACGCTGCCTCACCAAGGCTCCCCTGGCTTTTAAAACAGCTGTTCGGGACTCTGGTTCGGAAATTGCTACTTTCATTAAGTCTTATGCGTTGCAGTAACAGCACTCATGCGCCACAAGCGCTCATATCGGCTCTTAGGGATTGAATAATGAAAAAAGCATTGCTGACCCTTTCTGCACTGGCTCTGTGCATGGCCGCCGGCTCGGCGCTGGCCAAGGAATACAAGGAGCTGCGCTTCGGCGTCGATCCTTCGTATGCGCCTTTCGAATCCAAGGCCGCCGACGGCAGCCTGGTGGGCTTCGACATCGACCTGGGCAACGCCATCTGTGCCGAGCTGAAGGTCAAGTGCAAATGGGTCGAAAGCGACTTCGACGGCATGATCCCTGGCCTCAAGGCCAACAAGTTCGATGGCGTGATCTCGTCCATGACCGTGACTGCGGCCCGGGAAAAAGTGATCGACTTCTCCAACGAGCTGTTCTCCGGCCCCACCGCCTTCGTATTCAAGAAAGGCTCGGGGCTGAGCGAAGACACCGCCTCGCTCAAGGGCAAGACCATCGGTTACGAGCAGGGCACCATCCAGGAAGCCTACGCCAAGGCCGTGCTGGACAAGGCCGGGATCAAGACCCAGGCCTACCAGAACCAGGACCAGGTCTATGCCGACCTGACTTCCGGGCGCCTGGATGCCTCGATCCAGGACATGCTGCAAGCCGAGCTGGGCTTCCTCAAGTCGCCCCAGGGCGCCGACTATGAGATCAGCAAACCCGTGGACGACCCCCTGCTGCCAGCCAAGACCGCGGTGGGTATCTCCAAAGGTAACAAAGAGCTGAAAGCGCTCCTGGATAAAGGTATCAAAGCGTTACACGATGATGGCACCTACGCCACCATCCAGAAAAAACACTTCGGTGACCTGAACCTCTACAGCGGTAAATAACCTGCCGGCGCCCATCCTCGATGGGCGCCTTTTTTATCGTCACGGGTCACTGATCGATGTTCGAACAACTCCTAACGAACCTGGGGCTTTCCGCGTTCAGCTTGAAGGGTTTCGGCCCCTTGCTGCTGGAAGGTACCTGGATGACCGTCAAATTGTCGGTGCTATCGCTGCTGGTCAGCGTGCTGCTGGGCCTGATCGGCGCCAGCGCCAAACTCTCCAGCCTTGCCTTGCTACGCATACCTGCCCAGCTCTACACCACCTTGATTCGCGGCGTGCCGGACCTGGTGCTGATGCTGCTGATCTTCTACAGCCTGCAAACCTGGCTGACCTCCTTCACCGATTTCATGGAGTGGGAATACATCGAGATCAATCCCTTCAGCGCCGGGGTGATCACCCTGGGCTTCATCTATGGCGCCTATTTCACCGAGACCTTCCGTGGCGCGATCCTCGCCGTGCCCCGGGGCCAGGTGGAAGCGGCCACCGCCTATGGCCTCAAGCGCGGCCAGCGCTTTCGCTTCGTGGTCTTCCCGCAGATGATGCGCTTCGCCCTGCCGGGCATCGGCAACAACTGGATGGTGATGCTCAAGGCCACGGCCCTGGTGTCGATCATCGGCCTGGCCGATCTGGTCAAGGCCGCCCAGGATGCCGGCAAGAGCACCTACCAGCTGTTCTATTTCCTGGTTCTGGCGGCGCTGATCTACCTGCTGATCACCAGCGCTTCCAATTTCGTCCTGCGTCGGCTTGAACGGCGCTATGCCGCGGGTGCCCGGGAGGCCGTGCGATGATCGAACTCCTGCAGGAATATTGGCGCCCGTTCCTCTACAGCGACGGCTACCACATCACCGGCCTGGCCATGACCATGTGGCTGCTCACGGCCTCGATCGCCATCGGCTTCGTGGTATCGATCCCGCTGTCCATCGCCCGGGTCTCGCCCAGGCGCCTGGTACGCTGGCCGGTGCAGTTCTACACCTACCTGTTCCGCGGCACGCCGCTCTATATCCAGTTGCTGATCTGCTACACCGGGATCTACAGCATCGCCGCCGTCCGCGCCCAGCCGGTGCTGGATGCGTTCTTTCGCGATGCGATGAACTGCACCATCCTGGCCTTCGCCCTGAACACCTGCGCCTACACCACGGAGATCTTCGCCGGGGCGATCCGCAGCATGGCCCATGGCGAGGTCGAGGCCGCCAAGGCCTACGGTTTGAGCGGGTGGAAGCTCTATGCCTACGTGATCATGCCCTCGGCCCTGCGCCGTTCGCTGCCGTACTACAGCAACGAAGTCATCCTGATGCTGCATTCGACCACCGTGGCCTTCACCGCGACCGTTCCCGACATCCTGAAAATCGCCCGTGATGCCAACTCGGCAACCTTCCTGACGTTCCAGTCGTTCGGCATCGCCGCGCTCATCTATCTGTGCGTGACCTTCACCCTGGTGGGCCTGTTCCGCCTGGCCGAACGCCGCTGGCTGGCCTTCCTTGGCCCGACCCACTAGGACTTGCAGCAGGAAAAACACCCAATGCGCCATGAGATCCACGACCTGCTCGCACCGTTGCCGGGCACCGCGCGGCAGGTCCACAGCTTTCACTTCGGCCCCGCCCAGGCCGCTCGCAAGATCTACATCCAGGCTTCGCTGCACGCCGATGAAATGCCCGGCATGCTGGTGGCCTGGCACCTCAAGCAACGCCTGGGGCAACTGGAGGCCGCCGGCCGCCTGCGCCACGAAATCGTCCTGGTACCGGTGGCCAACCCCATCGGCCTGGAGCAGGTATTGATGGACGTCCCCCTGGGGCGCTACGAACTGGAGAGCGGGCAGAACTTCAATCGCAGCTTCGCCGACCTCGGCCTGCAGGTGGGCGATGCCATCCAGGACCTGCTCGACGAGGATCCCCAGCACAATCTCGACTTGATCCGCCGACACCTGGCCGATTCCCTGGCGCGCCAGCGGCCCGAGACCCAGTTGCAGTCCCTGCGCCTGACCCTGCAACGGCTGGCCTGCGATGCCGACCTGGTACTGGACCTGCATTGCGACTTCGAGGCCGTGGCGCATTTGTACACCACCCCCGAGGCCTGGCCACGGATCGAACCGCTCGCCCGGTACATCGGCTCCCAGGCGAGCCTGCTGGCCACCGACTCGGGCGGTTTGTCGTTCGATGAGTGCTTCACCCTGCCCTGGTGGCAACTGCAGCAACGTTTTGGCGAGCGCTTCACGATCCCCACCGGCACCTTGGCGGTCACCGTCGAGCTGCGCGGCCAGGGCGACGTCAATCACCCGCTGGCCAGCCGCGATTGCCAGGCCCTGCTGGACTACCTGACCCACTATGGCGCCATCGCTGGCGAGGCACCGCCGCTGCCGGAACTGGCGTTTCCAGCCACGCCACTGGCCGCAGTGGAGCCGGTGGCGACGCCGTTGGGCGGGCTGCTGGTGTTCACCACCCTGCCGGGACATTACCTGGAGGCCGGACAGCAAGTGGCCGAGATCATCGACCCGATCACCGACCGAGTCACCCCCATCCATTGCCGCAACGCCGGGCTGATGTATGCCCGCTCGCTGCGCCGCATGGCTACCGCCGGCATGGTGGTAGCCCATGTCGCCGGTCGCGAAGCCTATCGCAGCGGCTATCTACTTTCGCCTTGAGGATGCATGCCCCATGTACAAATTGACCGTTGAAGGCCTGCATAAATGCTATGGCGACAATGAAGTGCTCAAGGGTGTTTCCCTCAAGGCCAGAACGGGCGACGTGATCAGCCTGATCGGCGCCAGCGGCTCGGGCAAGAGCACCTTCCTGCGTTGCATCAACTTCCTCGAGACCCCGGATGACGGGGCCATGAGCCTGGATGGCCAGCAGATCCGCATGGTCAAGGACCGCCACGGCATGCATGTGGCCGACCCCGCGCAGCTGCAGCGCATTCGTACCCGGCTGGCGATGGTGTTCCAGCATTTCAACCTGTGGAGCCACATGACCGTACTGGAGAACATCACCATGGCTCCGCGCCGGGTACTCGGGGTCAGCACCAGGGACGCCGAGGAGCGGGCCCGACGCTACCTGGACAAGGTCGGCCTGCCGGCCCGGGTCGCCAGCCAGTACCCGGCCTTCCTCTCCGGCGGCCAGCAGCAACGGGTGGCCATCGCCCGGGCGCTGGCCATGGAACCGGAGGTGATGCTGTTCGACGAGCCCACCTCGGCCCTGGACCCGGAACTGGTGGGCGAGGTGCTCAAGGTGATCCAGGGGCTGGCGGAGGAAGGCCGGACCATGATCATGGTGACCCACGAGATGAGCTTTGCGCGCAAGGTCTCAAGCCAGGTGCTGTTCCTGCATAAGGGCCTGGTGGAAGAAGAAGGTGCGCCCGAAGAGGTCCTGGGCAACCCCAGGAGCGAGCGCCTGAAGCAGTTCCTCAGTGGCAACCTGAAGTAGCCCGTCGCCCGCGCCGCTTCAGCGGGCGCGGGTGCCAGGCGCCCTGCGGCTCAAGCCACAGGCGCGGGTGGCGGCTCGTCCGGCAGGGTCGGCTCGCCAGGTTCGCTGGGCTCGGCGGGCTGAGGGGTATCGGGATCTGGCTGGCCGGGGATGCCCCCGGCCATGTCGACAGGAGGATGCGCCAGCAGGCTCCAGGCCAATACCCCAACCTGATTGGGTTCGAGCCTTGCCAAGGTGGCGCTTATTCGGGGATCGATCTTCATGGGGGCACTCCTGGACTGTATCCGGCACGCTTTGCGCGTGCCGGCGGACACTGCAATAGAGTGTCCGCCCGCCGAGGAATTCCCGCTGTTCGTCAGACGAACGGGATCAGGTACGCGGCAGGGTGACGCCGCGCTGGCCCTGGTATTTGCCGCCACGGTCCTTGTAGGACACTTCGCATTCTTCGTCGGACTGCAGGAAGAGCATCTGCGCCACGCCTTCGTTGGCGTAGATCTTCGCCGGCAAGGTGGTGGTGTTGGAGAACTCCAGGGTCACGTGGCCCTCCCACTCGGGTTCCAGTGGGGTGACGTTGACGATGATGCCGCAACGGGCGTAGGTGCTCTTGCCCAGGCAAATGGTCAGCACGTCACGCGGAATGCGGAAGTACTCGACGGTACGGGCCAGGGCGAACGAGTTTGGCGGAATGATGCACACGTCGCTCTTGATGTCGACGAAGCTGCCGGCATCGAAGTTCTTCGGGTCGACGGTGGCCGAATTGATGTTGGTGAACACCTTGAATTCGTCGGCGCAGCGCACGTCGTAGCCGTAGCTGGAGACGCCGAAGGAGATGACCCGGCTGTCCTGTTCGCCGCGCACCTGGCGCTCGACGAACGGTTCGATCATGCCGTGCTCTTGCGCCATGCGGCGAATCCACTTGTCCGATTTGATGCTCATGGCGGAAGTCCTGAAATAACGAGGTGAAAAATTCTGTGCGGCATCTTACCGGGGCGCGGGGCAGGGTTCAAAGTCCAGGCTGCTTTTCTCGCTCCATCCCGCGTTTTTAAAGGGCTACAAGACAGATGGCCGGTCACCGATCACGAAAACCGAGAAACCTTCGCAATGGCCATTGGCACGTTCGGGAAAAAGGTTTAAGGTGGCGCCACTGTGCTGCTTGTGTCACTGAGAATCTCTACACGATGTTGAATTTCGATCCAACCATCTTCAAGAATTTTTCCTGCTCTTTGCACTCAGTCTCGGCCCGGGCTTTTCCCGAGTCGCAGTTAACTTTGTCCAAGGAGATACACCATGTCTAATCGCCAAACCGGTACCGTTAAGTGGTTCAACGATGAGAAAGGCTTCGGCTTCATCACCCCACAATCCGGTGACGACCTGTTCGTACACTTCAAAGCCATCCAGGCTGACGGCTTCAAAACCCTGAAAGAAGGCCAGCAGGTTTCTTTCGTCGCTACTCGCGGCCAGAAAGGCATGCAAGCTGAAGAAGTACAAGTTATCTAACTTGCACTGATCCAGTAAAAAGCCCCGCCCTCAACAGCGGGGCTTTTTTGTGCCCGAAGGTTTTTCCCGCAACTTCCGCTGGAGCGCGCCCGGGGTTACCAGGTCACGCCGAAACCTACGGTATAGCGAGTCTTGTCCAGGTCGCTGTTTTCGGTACCACGGATCATGTCCTTTTCCGCCTTGAGGTTCAGCGAAGCCCAATCGGTGACCTTGTAGCGCAAGCCCAGCTCGGCATCCAGGGCGTAATCAGCCACCCCGGACAGCGGCCTGCTCACTTCGCCAGCAGTGAAGAACTCGACCCGCTTGCCGATCAGGTAACGGTTGTAGTCCCACTTCATGGCCAGTGAATAGAAATTGTCCTTGCCGCCATCGGCATACCGGTAGTCCGTACGGTTGAGCAGCGAACCCAGGGAGAAGGCTCCCAGTTCGTCGTCCCAGAACTGATAGCCCGGACCAGTACCTACCACCCGTTGCTGCTCGAGATCCTCGACCTTGTCACGCTTGTAGGTCAAGCGGCCCTGCCAGAACCACTGCTGGGTAATGAAGCGGTCCAGGGCGTATTCGGCCTGCCAGTTATCGGTGGTCACCGCCTTGTTCTGGAACTCGCGGTTGTATTCGGCCTCGGCGTTGTGTCGCCAGGCGCCATGGCGCGCGGAGGTCTTGAGGTCTATGTCATAGCGGTCGGTGTCCTTCTCGGCCCGCTTGTAGTCCATGGCCACATCGACATTGCCCTTCCACACGATGTCTTCCACCAGCGGCTTAGGCTTCATGATCTGCTGGATACTGGCCAGTTCCACCGTCCTGGGCGCCTCGCCATTGGCCAGGACGACCTTGCCGTCCTCCGACGCTCGCAGCGACTTGGCCCTCTCCCCCGAATAGGCATCCTCCTTGACCAGCAGCTCCTGGTCGCTTTCCAGGGTCTTGACCTGCTTCCAGTCGATGGAGATAGCCCCGCCATAATCGGTCTGGATCAGCAGCTTGCCACCGTCGAATACCTTGATCTTGCCGCTAACGCGGTCACCGTTCTTCAACCACACGACATCGGCCAGCACGGGCAAGGAAGCGCCAAGCATGGCGAAACACACGAGAATTCTAGGCAACATAGCTAAATACAAAACTCGGACTTGCGAAAAAAACGGCATTATTCCAGTTGGAATAGGCCCTGATCACGAATGACCCGACTATTACGAATGAGTTCAATCCTCATCGGCCTTCAGTCACCACGAACACCTATATCTGGATCCGCGAATGTGACCGAACACAGCGAAGAGCCACAGGCGCCCGCGCAAATCCGACGCACGGCGCTATACCTGACCCTGGCCCAGGTTCCTGAAGGCAAGGTGGTCAGCTACGGCCAACTGGCGGAAATGGCCGGCCTGGGACGAGCAGCGCGCTGGGTCGGACGTACCCTCAGCCAGCTGCCTGCCGACACCAGCCTGCCCTGGCACCGAGTGCTGGGTGCCGGCGGTCGCATCAGCCTGCCCGCAGGCAGCCCATCGGGGGATGAACAACGGGCACGGCTGCGCGACGAAGGTGTCAGTGTCCTGAACAACAGGGTGGATATTCAGCGCCATGGCTGGCGTCCGGTAGAGCACAGCGGTTAGAGTGCGCGCTTTGTTTCCGTAATCCTTGAGGCAGACTCCAGCCCATGCCCCGTAAAACCTGGCGCGCCGCACTTGCCGCCTATGCCAGCCCCTCGACGCTCGTGCTGTTGCTGCTTGGTTTCGCTGCCGGCATGCCTTACATGCTGGTGTTCTCAACGCTTTCGGTGTGGTTGCGCGAGGCCGGAGTGGCCCGCGAAACCATCGGTTATGCCAGCCTGATCGGCCTGGCCTATGCCTTCAAATGGGTGTGGTCGCCCCTGCTCGACCAATGGCGCCTGCCGCTGCTGGGCAAGCTGGGTCGACGACGATCCTGGCTGGTGCTGGCCCAGGCGCTGGTGATCCTGGGCCTGATCGGCATGGGTTTCTGTGATCCACAGAAACACCTGTCCTGGCTGATCGCCATTGCCGTGATTGTGGCCTTCGCCTCGGCTACCCAGGATATCGCCATCGACGCCTACCGCCTGGAGATCGCCGACGACAGCCGCCAGGCCGCCCTGGCTGCCAGCTATATGTCCGGCTACCGCGTGGCGGTACTGCTGGCCACCGCCGGCGCGCTGTTTTTCGCCGAAGGTTTCGGCTCCACCGGCTTCAGCTACAAGCATTCGGCCTGGACCGGCACCTACGTGCTGTTCGGGGTGCTGATGATCCCGGCCTTGATCACCACCTTGCTCATGCGCGAACCCGCAGTGCCCCTGCGCACCCAGCTGTCGGCGGGGCGCTACAGCTTCGCCCACCAACTGATCTCGGTATTCGTGCTGATCGTGTTGCTGGTCTCGGTGCCAGCCACCTTCACCCAGCTCTACAACACCGACTTCGCCAGCGTGATCTTCCACGGCGTCAGCTTGCTGGACCTGCTACTGGAGGATCGGGCCTTCCTGCGTGCCATCCTCTATATCACCCTCACCACGCTGTGCCTGTCGGCCATGGGCCGCCGTGGCCTGGCGCCGGTACTGACGCCGGTCAACGACTTCATCCTGCGCTATCGCTGGCAGGCCTTCCTGCTGTTGGGGCTAATTGCCACCTACCGCATGTCGGACACGGTCATGGGGGTCATGGCCAACGTGTTCTACATCGACCAGGGCTTCACCAAGGACCAGATCGCCGGAGTCAGCAAGATCTTCGGCCTGATAATGACGCTGATCGGCGCCGGCATGGGCGGCCTGCTGATCGTGCGTTTCGGCATCCTGCCGATCCTGTTCATCGGTGGCGCCGCATCCGCCGGCACCAACCTGCTGTTCCTCATGCTGTCCGACATGGGGCCGAACCTGAAGATGCTGATCGTCACCATTTCCCTGGACAACTTCAGCTCCGGAATGGCCACCTCGGCGTTCGTCGCCTACCTGTCGAGCCTGACCAACCTGAAGTTCTCGGCCACCCAATACGCGCTGCTCAGTTCCATCATGCTGTTGCTGCCGCGCCTGATCGGCGGCTATTCGGGGGTCATGGTGGAAAAATTCGGCTATCACGACTTCTTCCTCATCACCGCGATCCTCGGAGTCCCGACCCTGATCCTGATCGCCCTGCACTGGTTCCAGGAAAGCCATCGCGCCGGCCCTAAAGCCGAGGAACAAACCTCGGCCAGCAACAACGCCGTCGGCGAAGAATCCTAACGTTTCCCAGGGGTTGCGGGCTTTTCCAGACCGCCCCTGTCCCTGCCGAGCGCAATCCTGTACGCCAGCGGCACGCGCCCGTACAATGCTCCGTCACTTCCAGTCTTAAGCAACCGATAACGGCCTACCATGCGTACCAGTCAATATCTGCTCGCCACACAAAAAGAAACGCCTTCCGACGCGGTCGTGATCAGCCACCAGCTGATGCTGCGCGCCGGCATGATCCGCAAACTGGCTTCCGGCCTGTACACCTGGCTGCCGATGGGCCTGCGGGTGATGCGCAAGGTCGAGGCCATCGTTCGCGAAGAAATGAACGCCGCTGGCGCGCTTGAAGTGTTGATGCCGGGCATCCAACCGGCCGAGCTGTGGCAGGAATCCGGTCGCTGGGAACAGTACGGCCCCGAGCTGCTGCGCCTGAAGGACCGCCACAATCGCGACTTCTGCGCAGGCCCGACCCACGAAGAAGTGATCACCGACCTGGTCCGCAACGAGCTGAGCAGCTACAAGCAGCTGCCGCTGAACCTGTACCAGATCCAGACCAAGTTCCGTGATGAGATCCGCCCACGCTTCGGCCTGATGCGCGGTCGCGAGTTCATCATGAAGGACGCCTATTCCTTCCACGCCGACCAGGCGTCGCTGCAGGTCACCTATGACCGCATGCACCAGGCGTACTGCAACATCTTCACCCGCCTGGGCCTGAAGTTCCGCCCAGTGGAAGCGGATAACGGCTCCATCGGCGGCGCCGGCTCCCATGAGTTCCACGTACTGGCCGAATCCGGCGAAGACGACATCATCTTCAGCAACGGCTCCGACTACGCGGCGAACATCGAGAAGGCCGAGGCCGTGCCTCGCGAAACCTCACGCCCGGCGCCGACCGAAACCATGCGCCTGGTGGATACCCCTGACGCCAAGACCATCGCCCAGCTGGTGGAAGGCTACGGCCTGCCAATCGAAAAGACCGTCAAGACCCTGGTGGTGCACGCCGAAGAGCCGGGCAAGCTGATCGCCCTGATCATCCGTGGCGACCACGAGCTCAACGAAATCAAGGCTGCCAAGCAGCCAGGCGTCGCCGACCCACTGGTCATGGCCTCCGAAGCCGAACTGCGTGCAGCCATCGGCGCTGGCGCTGGCTCCCTGGGCCCGGTGAACCTGCCGCTGCCGGTCATCATCGACCGCTCCGTGGCCCTGATGAGCGACTTCGGCGTCGGCGCCAACATCGACGACAAGCATTACTTCGGCGTGAACTGGGAGCGCGACCTGCCGGTTCCAGCCGTGGCCGACCTGCGCAACGTGGTCGCCGGCGACCCGAGCCCGGACGGCAAGGGCGTGCTGGAGATCAAGCGCGGCATCGAAGTCGGGCACATCTTCCAATTGGGCAGCAAGTACAGCCAGGCGATGAAGTGCGAAGTGCTGGGCGAGAACGGCAAGCCGGTCACCCTGGAGATGGGCTGCTACGGTATCGGCGTATCTCGCGTGGTGGCTGCCGCCATCGAGCAGAACAACGACGAGAGAGGCATCATCTGGAGCGACACCCTGGCTCCGTTCCAGATTGCCCTGGTACCGCTGCGCTATGAAACCGAACAGGTTCGCGAAGCCACCGACAAGCTCTACGAGCAGCTCACCGCTGCCGGTTTCGAGGTCCTGCTGGACGATCGCGACAAGAAGACCAGCCCGGGCATCAAGTTCGCGGACATGGAGCTGATCGGCATTCCGCACCGCATCGTGGTCAGTGACCGTGGCCTGGCCGATGGCAACCTGGAATACAAGAGCCGTACCGAAGCCGAGGCGCAAGCGCTGCCAGTGGCCGACGTGCTGTCCTTCCTCCAAGCCCGTATCCGTCGCTGAAACCAGATAGAGAAGTCATGTTCAAGCGAAACACCCTAAGCCTCGGTGGCGCCGCCTTGTGCGGCGCCCTCTTGGTCAGTGGCTGCGCCAACCAGATGTCGCAACGCAGCGAGCACGAGGAGCGGGTCGAGCGCAAGCTGCTCGACCACAGCCTGCAGATCGATGTCGGCGAGCCCAAGGTGCTTGAGCTGCCGCAACGACGAGTACGTATCCACGAGCAGAAAACCTTCGAGGTCACCGAGTTCGAGGTTACACGCCGCTACGACCGCTATACCCCCTACCAACCCTGGCGGGAGATCTACGAGATTCCGCTGGGCGCGGTGGCCCTGGTGGCCGGTGTCGGCGCCAACGTGGTCAATGTGTTCGCCCTGGGCAACCTGCCGGATAGCGTCACCAAGGATTGGCTCAGCTACGGCGTCTCCGGGGTCAACCCGTTCATGAACATGCCATCCCATGGTCGAGCCCAGCAGAACCTGGCGGCAATCGACGAGGTTCAGCGCGACAAGCGCGTGGAATATTCGAGCCTGCCCTGGAGCGAACGCCCGGTGCAGGTCAAGGCTGGCAAGCAGACCTACGAGCTGAGTACCGATCGCAACGGCGTGCTGAGCTTGAATCTCCTGAACGACCCGTTTTCCGAGCAGGACCTCAAGCACATCGGCAAGCTGCAGATCAGTGTCGAGGATGCCCAGGACGAGGTGCACTCCGATTCATCCCTGAGCATCAGTCCCGGCCTGCGCAGCAAACTGGTGGAGGCCCACGCGCTGATCTACGACGACCTCGAGGACGACGAAGTCAGTGAGTGGGTGCACCGGGTCAAGCGCCTGTCGCAACTGGGCCTCGAAGAAGAAGCCAGCGAACTGGAGCAGAGCCTGATCGAGCTCACCCGCAACGATCCGGAATTGCAGAAAGAGTTTCTCAAGGCCCTGACCAAGAACGCCGGCCGCCTGGTGGCGGATCCTGGCAGCAACTGATTGTCCCGACCGGCACCATGGGCTCATGCTCCTGGCGCCTGGCTCGCCCTCCTCTCCTATGACTCCCTGAACAACTCCAACTGTTCGTGACCACCACGCAGGTCGTGCAGGCGTACGCCTATACCCAGCAGCCGCACCGGCTTGCCGCCACGCTTGAAGGCCTGGCTCAGCAACTGCCGATAACTCTCCAGGTCACGACCGGCCCCTGCCTGTTCCAGGGTGGTCTGGGTAAAGTCATGGAACTTCACCTTGACGAACGGCTTGCCCGGTCGGTAGCTGCTGTCGATGCGCGCCATGCGTCCGGCCAGGGTTTCCATCAGCTCCGGCAACTTCTGCAGGCAGCTGTCCAGGTCCGGCAGATCGGTATCGTAGGTGTTCTCCACGCTGATGGATTGCCGCCGGCTGTCATTCTGCACTGGCCGCTTATCGATCCCGCGCGCCAGGCTCCATAGGCGCTCGCCGAAACTGCCGAACTCACGCACCAGCGCCAACTTGCTCCAGTCGCGCAACTGCATACAGCTGGTTATGCCCAGCCGGCTGAGCTTGTCCGCGGTGACCTTGCCCACTCCATGCAGCTTGCTCACTGGCAGCTCGGAGACGAAATCCTCGACCTGGTCCGGAGTGATCACGAATAGCCCATTGGGCTTCTTCCAGTCACTGGCGATCTTGGCCAGGAACTTGTTCGGCGCAACGCCAGCCGACACCGTGATGTGCAATTGGTTGGATACGCGCCGGCGGATGTCCTGGGCAATACGCGTGGCGCTGCCGGAGAAGTTCGGGCTGTCGGAGACATCCAGGTAGGCCTCGTCCAGCGATAGCGGCTCGATCAGGTCGGTGTAGTCGCGAAAGATCGTGTGGATCTCCCTGGAGGCCTCGCGGTAGGCATCCATGCGCGGCTTGACGATGACCAGGTCCGGGCATAGCGCCAGCGCATGCCGGGAGGACATGGCAGAACGCACCCCGTAGGCACGGGCCTCGTAGTTGCAAGTAGCGATCACCCCTCGCCGCTCGGCAGAGCCACCAACGGCCAGGGGCTTGCGGGCCAATTGCGGATCGTCGCGCATTTCGATGGCAGCGTAGAAACAGTCGCAATCGATATGGATGATTTTGCGCTGCATCATGGGAAGGCAGAGATCATGGAAGACCGCCGGAATGGACAGGCGCCCAGTATCTAACGACACCTGTATATAGCACCAGTACCTTGCATCATCCTGCGGGTGCACGAGAGCCACCCGAGGATTTATCCGCTCAATGGATAGTCCCTCGGCAATAGAGCTGAAAGCCCCGTGCCATCTACCTCCAAGCGGTTTTCAAAGCTCGTCGCAAGCGGCTAACCGGTTGAGACGAAAGCAATTTTTTAAAATTAATGATTGACAGCCTCTCAACTCCCTGTAGAATTCCGCCACATCAGACGCGGGATGGAGCAGCCTGGTAGCTCGTCGGGCTCATAACCCGAAGGTCGTCGGTTCAAATCCGGCTCCCGCAACCAGATATAGAAAAAGGCCACTTCTTTGAAGTGGCCTTTTTTGTGCGCGTCGATTTTTAATCTCCCCGGGCACTTTGGAAAAACTCCTTGAGTGGCCATGGGTTAAGCATCGAAGTAGAAAAATCGACGCTTATTTGACCCTGATGGACATTAACGGTTGACACTCGGTCGTTCACCTGTAGAATGCCGCCCCACAGACGCGGGATGGAGCAGTCTGGTAGCTCGTCGGGCTCATAACCCGAAGGTCGTCGGTTCAAATCCGGCTCCCGCAACCAAATATCAAAAAAGGCTGCTCGAAAGAGTGGCCTTTTTTGTACCTGTAGAAAAAATCCTTTCGCAACAAAGACCTGGCAAAGTATTGCGAACCTTTGGCGATGCTTCGACTCTTCAATATGCAAGCTATGCTCTGTCTCAAGCCTGTCCTTGCGCCACCCACGCCGGGTCGTCGGGCCACGCCGAGACGCGTTAATATTTGAAATTATTTTTCCACAGGGATTGGTAACTTGGCCGGATACCCCCATCCTGTCGCGCACAATCCACGAGGTGATTGATGCGCGCCAACACGTCTGATTCACAAGACACCGATACCGCTACACAACCCATCACAGTCACTCGTTTGCGCTGGCTGGAACTGCTGAGCAAATACCGCCAGCCGCTCGGCCTGGTGGTGACCTTGCTGCTGTTCGCCATTGCCCTGGTCGCCTGCCGCCATCTGCTCAGCGAGCTGGATTTCTACGCCCTGCACGACTCGATCCTGGAAGTACCCAAACCGGCTCTGCTCGGCGCACTGGGCGCGACCATCGTCGGCTTCATCATCCTGCTGGGCTATGAGTGGTCTGCCAGCCGTTATGCCGGGATCGATCTTTCCGGACGCACCCTGGCCCTGGGCGGGTTCACCGCTTTCGCCATCGGCAACGCCATCGGCCTGTCGCTGCTCTCCGGGGGCTCGGTGCGCTACCGGCTTTATGCACGGCACGGGCTGGGGGCTGCCGACGTCGCCCACATGACCCTGTTCGCCAGCCTGTCCCTGGGCTGTGCCCTGCCGCCCCTGGCCGCCCTGGCGACCCTGAGCAACCTGCCCGCCGCCTCGACGGCACTGCGCCTGCCCGAGGGCCTGCTGGCCGGCATCGCCATTGCCGTACTGCTGCTCGGCGCGGTGCTGGCCATGGGGCTTTATCGCCGCCGCCTGCCGGAACAGCCCCTGCGCGACAACCTGCTGGTGCGGATCGGTCGTCGTACCCTGCGCCTGCCCGGGCGCCGCCTGACCTTCCTGCAACTGATCATCACCGCCCTGGACGTGGCCGCGGCCGCCACCGTGCTGTACCTGCTACTGCCCGAGGCTCCGCCATTCGGCGCATTCCTGCTGGTCTACCTGCTGGCCCTGGCCGCCGGGGTGCTCAGCCATGTACCAGGCGGCGTCGGGGTGTTCGAGGCGATCCTGCTGGCGGCCTTCGCCGACAAGCTGGGAGCCGCGCCACTGGCGGCGGCACTGCTGCTGTATCGACTGATCTACGTCGTACTGCCGATGCTGGTGGCCTGCGTGCTGCTGCTGATCAACGAAGCCCAGCGCCTGTTCCAGACTCGCCAAACGCTGCGCGCGGCATCGGGCCTGGCGGCTCCGGTCCTCGCGGTGCTGGTGTTCCTCTCCGGCGTGGTGCTGCTGTTCTCCGGCGCCACCCCGGAAATCGATACCCGCCTGCAGCACATCGGCTTCCTGATTCCCCATCGCCTGGTGGACGCTTCGCACTTCGGCGCCAGCCTGATCGGCGTGCTCTGCCTGCTGCTGGCCCAGGGCCTGCGCCGGCGCCTGTCGGCGGCCTGGATGCTCACCACCATCCTGCTGCTGGTGGGCGCCGTGCTGTCCCTGCTCAAGGGTTTCGACTGGGAAGAAGCCTGCCTGATGACCTTGACCGCCAGTCTGCTGGCCGTCTTCCGTCGCTCGTTCTATCGTCCTAGCCGCCTCACCGAATTGCCGTTCTCGCCGCTGTACCTGGTGGCCAGCGTCTGCGTGCTCGGGGCGTCGATCTGGCTGCTGCTGTTCGCCTACCAGGATGTGCCCTACAGCCACCAATTGTGGTGGCAGTTCACCCTCGACGCCGATGCCCCACGGGGCCTGCGCTCGCTGCTGGGCGCCGCGGTCCTGTTGCTGGTGGTATCCCTGACCTGGCTGCTGCGCACCGCGCGCCCGGTGATCCACCTGCCCACCGGCGAAGAACTGGACAAGGCGGCGAAGATCCTCATGGCCTCCTCCCAGCCCGACGGCGGCCTGGCGCTGACCGGCGACAAGGCGCTGCTGTTCCACCCCAACGACGATGCATTCCTGATGTATGCCCGTCGCGGTCGCAGCCTGGTGGCGCTGTATGACCCCATCGGCCCGACCCAGCAACGTGCCGAGATGATCTGGCAGTTCCGCGACCTGTGCGATGTGCACCACGCGCGCCCGGTGTTCTACCAGGTACGGGCGGAGAACCTGCCCTACTACATGGACATCGGCCTGACCGCGATCAAGCTCGGCGAAGAGGCCCGGGTCGATCTCAAGCGCTTCGACCTGGAAGCCAAGGGCAAGGAGATGAAGGACTTGCGCTACACCTGGAACCGTGGTACCCGCGACGGCCTGTCGCTGGAGATCCACGAGCCCGGGCAAGCGCCGATGGACGAATTGAAGGTGATCTCCGACGCCTGGCTGACCGGCAAGAACGTCCGGGAGAAGGGTTTCTCCCTGGGCCGCTTCAGCGACGACTACCTCAAGTACTTCCGCATCGCGATCATTCGTTTTGAAGGGCGCCCGGTGGCCTTCGCCAACCTGCTCGAGACCTACAGCCACGACCTGGCCAGCCTCGACCTGATGCGCGCGCACCCGGATGCTCCGAAGCTGACCATGGAGTTCATGATGGTCGGCCTGATCCAGCATTATAAAAATCATGGATATGCCCGCTTCAGCCTGGGGATGGTGCCCCTTTCCGGCCTGCAACCGCGCCGTGGAGCACCGCTGACCCAACGCCTGGGCTCGATGGTGTTCCGCCGCGGCGAGCAGCTCTACAACTTCCAGGGCCTGCGCCGCTTCAAAGACAAGTTCCAGCCTGACTGGGAACCCCGTTACATGGCCGTGCCGGCAGGGCTGGACCCGCTGGTAGCACTGGCCGACACCGCCGCCCTGATCGCGGGCGGCCTGACTGGATTGGTGAAACGCTGATGATTCGACGTACTTGGCGGTATCTGCTGGCCACCCTGGTGGTTCTGGCACTGATCGCAGGTGGTGGCTATTGGTGGTGGAATCGCCCCGCGCCCGAACCGACCCTGGAGCAATTGCCCCAGGCCGATGGCTCGACCCTGACCCGTATAACCCCCGGCACCAAGGCCAAGGCCCGCGTACTGGTCGCCGTACTGCCGGATTCGACCCTGAGCGACAAGCAACTGCTGGCCCTGAGCCGCGGCGGCGCAGCGCAGATCGTCCAGGTGATCCTGCCCAAGGACGACTGCAAGCTGCAGGAACAGGCCCTGCAAAACGCCCTGCCACAGTTGGCCGGGCCCGCGACCCTGGTCAGCGGCATCGGCCCGGGTGCCGCCCTGGCCTGGCGCTGGATCGCCGCGCAAAACGACGACAAGGCCCAGGCCGTATCGGTGGGTTTCACCATCGACCCGGCGCCAGGTTGCACCGACCCGCTGCCCAAGACCATGAGCCATGGCCATTGGCTGGTGGCCTGGAACGACAACCCGGATGACGAAAGCGCCGGCTTCGTACGCGACACCCCCAATGCCACCACCAGCATCAGCGACTACGACGTCCACCTGCCCCAGGTGCTGAACAACGAACTGCGCAAGCTGCTGGTGGGTTCGGACAACGGCGGCCTGAACATTCCCGTGGTGGAAGTCCCGGCCGGCCAGGCCAAGGACACCGTGACCCTGTTCCTCTCGGGCGATGGCGGCTGGCGCGACCTGGACCGCGACGTGGCCGGGGAAATGGCCAAGCTCGGTTATCCGGTGGTGGGTATCGACACCCTTCGCTACTACTGGCAGCACAAGACCCCGGAGCAAAGCGCCACCGACCTCACCGAACTGATGCAGCACTACCGGCAGAAGTGGGGCACCAAGCGTTTCGTCCTGACCGGCTACTCCTTCGGCGCCGACGTCCTGCCGGCCATCTACAACCGCCTGCCGGAAGCCGAGCAGCAGCGGGTCGACGCCATTATCCTGCTGGCCTTCGCCCGCACCGGCAGCTTCGAGATCGAAGTCGAGGGCTGGCTGGGCAACGCTGGCAAGGAAGCCGCCACCGGGCCGGAAATGGCCAAGCTGCCAGCGCCCAAGGTGGTGTGCATCTACGGCGTTGAAGAGGTCAACGAGAGTGGCTGCACCGACAAGACCGCGGTTGGCGAAGCGATGAAACTGCCAGGCGGCCATCACTTCGACGAGAACTACCCAGCCCTGGCCAAGCGTCTGGTGGAGATCATCGAGAAGCGCCAGGGCAAGGAAAACGCCAGCAACTGAACGGTACCAGGGTCATCGGCCACGCTGACACCCGAGAAATAGAAGCCCTCCCAGCGAGGGCTTTTTTTTGCCTGGCGCAACACAATCCCGGCAAAGCCCCTGCGGCGGTTTTGCTGTTCACTCAAGCGAAGTGATCCCTGTAGGAGCAGCCGGTCGACGCTCGATTGCTCGCGATGGTCGTAGCGTGCGTCTAGTGGGCAAACACAGCGCTCTGAAGTCCATCGCGGGCAGGCCTCGCTCCTACCATTTCCTTGAACCGCCAGGCGGGAGCTTTTTGTTTGGGCGGCCTCAGATCTCGACCTGGGTTCCCAGCTCGATCACCCGGTTCACCGGCAGCTTGAAGAAGCGCAGGTTGCCGTTGGCGTTCTTCAACATGAAGGCGAACAGCACTTCGCGCCAGCGGGCCATGCCCACCAGCTTGGAGGCGATCACCGTCTCGCGGCTGAGGAAGTAGGTGGTACGCATCGGGCTGAAGTCCAGCTCGTCCAGGTGACACAGCTTCAGGGCCTCGGGCACGTCCGGCTCGTCGGTGAAGCCAAAGTGCAGGATCACCCGGAAGAAGCCTTCGCCGTAGGAGTCCACCTCGAACCGGCGCTGGGCCGGCACCCGTGGAATGTCCTCGTAGACCACCGTCAGCAACACCACTTGCTCATGCAGCACCTGGTTGTGCAGCAGGTTATGCAGCAAGGCGTGGGGCACGGCATCCGGGCGAGCGGTAAGAAACACCGCGGTGCCCTGCACTCGGTGCGGTGGCTGCACGCGGATGCTGCCGATGAAGATCGGCAACGGCAGCCCCCCTTCGTCCAGGCGATCCACCAACAGCTCCTTGCCACGCTTCCAGGTGGTCATCAGGACGAACAACACGATCCCCGCCAGCACCGGGAAGGCACCGCCCTGGACGATCTTCGGTACGTTGGCGGCGAAGAACAGCCCATCCACCAGCAGGAAGCCCAGCAGGATCGGCATGATCAGTACCGGCGACCACTTCCACAGCAACAGCATCACCGCCGACACCAGGATGCTGGTGATCAGCATGGTGCCGGTCACCGCCACGCCATAGGCCGACGCCAGGGCCCCGGAGGACTCGAAGCCCAGCACCAGCAGGATCACCCCGACCATCAGCGACCAGTTCACCGCGCCGATGTAGATCTGCCCTTGTTCGGCGCTGGAAGTGTGCTGGATGTACATCCGCGGGATGTACCCCAGCTGGATGGCCTGGCGGGTCAGGGAAAAGGCGCCGGAAATCACCGCCTGGGAAGCGATCACCGTGGCCAGGGTCGCCAGCCCCACCAGCGGGATCAGGGCCCAGCTCGGTGCCAGCAGGTAGAACGGGTTGCGTGCCGCCTCGGGGTTCTCCAGCAACAACGCACCCTGACCGAAGTAGTTCAGCACCAGGGCCGGCAACACCAGGGCGAACCAGGCCCGGGCGATGGGCTTGCGCCCGAAGTGGCCCATGTCGGCATACAGCGCCTCGGCACCGGTCAGGGCCAGTACCACGGCCCCCAGGATAGCCACGCCCATGCCCGGATGGGAGATGAAGAAGCGCACGGCCCACACCGGGTTCAATGCCTGCAGCACTTCAGGATGCTGGGCGATGCCGTGGATGCCCAAGCCTGCGAGGACCAGGAACCAGGCCACCATCACTGGGCCGAACAGCTTGCCGATGCGATCGGTGCCGTGCTTCTGGATCAGAAACAGCGCCACCAGCACTACCAGCGCCAGCGGTACCACCCAGTGCTCCAGGCCACTGAACGCCAGCTCCAGGCCTTCGACCGCCGAAAGTACCGAGATTGCCGGGGTGATCATGCTGTCGCCATAGAACAGCGAGGCGCCGATCAGGCCAAGGATCACCAGCACCGAGCGCAAGCGCGGGTAGGAGGCCGATGCGCGCCGGGCCAGGGCGGTCAGGGCCATGATCCCGCCCTCGCCCTGGTTGTCGGCACGCAGGATGAACAATACGTACTTGATCGAGACGACCCAGACCAGCGACCAGAAGATCAGCGCCAGGATGCCGAACACCCCATCATGGTTGACCTGGACGCCATAACTGCCGGAAAAGACTTCTTTGAGGGTATAGAGCGGGCTGGTACCGATGTCGCCATAAACCACCCCTACCGCGGCGACCAGCATGCTCAAAGGCCGCGCGACCGAATGCTCGGCGCCCGCCGCCTGACTACTTGCCTGACCCATCCAATACTCCTGATTCCAGACCCGGCTTCTTAGAATGAAACGCTATGCTTTGGTATTGCAGCATGTGCGGCTTTACTTGTTGTTACAGACGTTTGATTGACTACAAGAATTCGCCTATGCGCAACGGCGCGAAGCATAGCGCAGCACTCGTCGTATTTCCCTGCATAAAGCTGGTCAAGTGGGCTGCTCATCGCTAGAATTGCGCACTTTTTGATCAGAGGCGCCCAAAGCGCCCGTTCACCGCCAGCGCATCCATCCAGATCGCCGAGCGGCCAGACACCTATACCGAGGTTAGACATGTCCACCCCTACCGCGCCAGCCAACCCCAAGGTCGGCTTCGTTTCCCTGGGTTGCCCCAAGGCTCTGGTCGACTCCGAGCGCATCCTCACCCAACTGCGCATGGAAGGCTATGACGTGGTGTCCACCTACCAGGACGCCGATGTCGTGGTGGTCAATACCTGTGGCTTCATCGACTCGGCCAAGGCCGAATCCCTGGAAGTGATCGGCGAAGCCATCAAGGAAAACGGCAAGGTCATCGTGACCGGCTGCATGGGCGTGGAAGAAGGCAACATCCGCGATGTGCACCCTAGCGTGCTGGCGGTGACCGGCCCACAGCAGTACGAGCAAGTAGTCAGCGCGGTGCATGAAGTGGTGCCACCGAAGCAGGACCACAATCCGCTGATCGACCTGGTGCCGCCACAGGGCGTCAAGCTGACCCCACGGCACTACGCCTACCTGAAGATTTCCGAAGGCTGCAACCACAGCTGCAGCTTCTGCATCATCCCGTCGATGCGTGGCAAGCTGGTCAGCCGCCCGGTGGGCGACGTGCTCGACGAAGCCCAGCGCCTGGTCAAGTCCGGGGTCAAGGAACTGCTGGTAATCTCCCAGGACACCAGCGCCTATGGCGTCGACGTCAAGTACCGCACCGGCTTCTGGAATGGCGCGCCGGTCAAGACCCGCATGACCGAACTCTGCGAAGCCCTGAGCACCCTGGGCGTCTGGGTCCGCCTGCACTACGTCTACCCGTATCCGCACGTCGACGAGCTGATCCCGCTGATGGCCGCCGGCAAGATCCTGCCGTACTTGGACATCCCGTTCCAGCACGCCAGCCCGAAAGTGCTCAAGGCCATGAAGCGCCCGGCCTTCGAGGACAAGACCCTGGCCCGGATCAAGAACTGGCGCGAAATCTGCCCCGAGCTGATCATCCGCTCCACCTTCATCGTCGGTTTCCCCGGCGAAACCGAGGAAGACTTCCAGTACCTGCTGGACTGGCTCACCGAAGCCCAGCTGGACCGCGTCGGCTGCTTCCAGTATTCCCCGGTCGAAGGCGCTCCGGCCAACGACCTGGACCTGGAAGTGGTGCCGGATGACGTCAAGCAGGATCGTTGGGAGCGCTTCATGGCGCACCAGCAGGAAATCAGCTCGGCACGCCTGCAACAGCGCGTCGGCAAGGAAATCGAAGTACTGATCGACGAAGTCGACGAGCAAGGCGCCGTGGGCCGCTGCTTCTTCGATGCCCCGGAGATCGACGGCAACGTCTTCATCGACAATGCCAGCCATCTGAAGCCGGGCGACAAGGTCCGCTGCCGGGTGACCGACGCCGACGAGTACGATCTCTGGGCCGAGATCCTGTAAGGCGTAAAAAAACTGCCAAGCCCCGCTCTCGCAACGAGATGCGGGGCTTTTTTAGGTCTATCGTTTGCTCTGGAATGTGCTTCAACCCAGGCCCAAGGAGCAGGCGGCATGCGCCAACATCCAGTCATCCATACCCCGAAATTCAGCGACTACCCGGAACTGACCCAGGTCTGGGAAGCCTCGGTACGCGCCACCCACGATTTTCTCCCGGATAGCTATATCGAACTGCTGAGGAACCTGGTGCTGACCCGCTACCTGGATGCGGTGATGCTGATCTGTACCCGCGACCAGCGCCAGCGCATCAGTGGTTTCGCCGGGGTCGCGGCGGGCAAGGTAGAGATGCTGTTCATCCATCCGGACCACCGCGGCCAGGGCCTGGGGCGGCAGTTGCTGCACTACGCCGTGGAACACATGAATGCCATCCAGCTGGACGTCAACGAACAGAACCCCCAGGCCCTGGGGTTCTACTTCAAGCAAGGGTTCGAGATCGTCGGTCGCTCGGAACAGGATGGCATGGGCCAGCCCTACCCTCTGCTGCACATGCGCCTGAAGCAACCACAGGCGCAGGCGCGAAGCGGCTAATGGCCACAGCCGGTAAATGGACCCGCGATTAACCGGCGCCAGGCAGGTACAATAGCTGCCCTCTTTTACAACGGCCCCTGTCATGACCGACCCGATTCGTCTCTCCAAACGCCTCATCGAACTGGTCGGCTGCTCCCGCCGGGAAGCCGAGCTGTTCATCGAAGGCGGCTGGGTCACCGTGGATGGCGAAGTCATCGACGAGCCACAGTTCAAGGTCGGCGCCCAGAAGGTGGTCCTCGACCCCGAGGCCAAGGCCACCGCTCCGGAGCCTGTGACCATCCTGCTCAACGTGCCCGCCGGCCAGGACGTGGAAAGCGCCCGGCTGTCGATCAGTGCTGCCAGCCTGTCGGATGAGCATCGCTTCGGCAAACGTCCTCTGCGCGGGCATTTTGCCCGCCTCAATGCCAGCGACGACCTGCAACCCGGCGCCAGCGGCCTGTTGGTGTTCACCCAGGACTGGCGGGTTCAGCGCAAGCTCAGTGCCGATGCCTCCAAGATCGAACAGGAATACCTGGTCGAGGTTTCCGGGCAGATGATCGAGCACGGCTTCAACCGCCTGAACCACGGCGTGACCTACAAGGGCCGCGAGCTGCCGCCGGTGAAGGCCAGCTGGCAGAGCGAGAACCGCCTGCGCTTCGCCTTGAAGAATCCACAACCCGGGATGATCGCGCTGTTCTGCCAGGCTGTCGGCCTGCAGGTCATCGCCATTCGCCGAATCCGCATCGGCGGCGTATCGATCGGCAAGGTGCCGCTGGGCCAATGGCGCTACCTGTCGGCCAAAGAGAAATTCTGAATTCCCCAGCCCCTGCCCTCGTTCGGGACAGGTGCACAGACCAGGACCTCAACATGATCCACAACGATGTACTGCGCAGCGTGCGCTACATGCTCGACATCAGCGACCAGAAGATGGTCGATATCATCAAGCTCACCGGTTTCAGCGCCAGCCTGGAAGAAATCGTCAGCTACCTGAAGAAGGACGAGGAAGAAGGCTTCGTGCGCTGCCCGGACCAGACCATGGCGTACTTCCTCGATGGCCTGGTGATCTTCAAGCGCGGCAAGGATGACAGCCGCCCGCCGCTGCCGATCGAACTGCCGGTGACCAACAACATCATCCTGAAGAAATTGCGCGTAGCCTTCGAATTGAAGGAAGACGACATGCATGCCGTGCTCAAGGCGGCCAACTTCCCGGTGTCCAAGCCAGAGTTGAGCGCCCTGTTCCGCAAGTCCGGGCACAACAACTACCGGCCTTGCGGTGACCAGCTGCTGCGCAACTTCCTCAAGGGCCTGACCCTGCGCGTGCGCGGCTAAGCCTGGCGACCATGGCCTACAGCGTCTCCCCCATCGGCTTCGTGCGCTCCTGTTTCAAGGAGAAGTTCGCCATCCCGCGCCAGCCGCAATTGGCACCAGCCGCCCGTGGTGTGCTGGAGCTGATACCGCCCTTCGACCAGGGCGACGCGGTCCAGGGGCTGGAGCAGGTCAGCCATGTCTGGCTGCTGTTCCTGTTCCACCAGGCCCTGGAGGACAAGCCACGACTCAAGGTGCGCCCACCACGCCTGGGGGGCAACAAGTCCATGGGCGTCTTCGCCACCCGGGCCACCCACAGGCCCAACGGCATAGGCCAGTCGGTGGTCAAGCTGGACCGGGTGGAGGCGAATCGCCTGTGGATCTCCGGCATCGACCTGCTGGATGGCACGCCGATCCTCGACGTCAAGCCCTACGTGCCCTATGCCGACAGCATCGCCGGGGCCAGCAATGAAATCGCCAGCAGCGCGCCGCTGCTCATTCCGGTGCAATGGCAACCCCAGGCCCTGGAACAAGCGCAGCTGCACGCCTTGCGCCTGCAGGAGCCATTGCTGGAACTGATCGAGCAGTGCCTGGCCCAGGACCCTCGTCCGGCCTATCAGGTACCCAGTCCGGAGCGCGAGTACGGTGCCCAGTTCTGGGACCTGGACGTGCGCTGGCATTACCCCGAGCCCGGACTGATCCGGGTATTGGCAGTGGTGCCGGCCAACTGATCCTGCACAAACAAAAAAGCCCGCGTTGCCTGTGAAGGCAACGCGGGCTTTTTGCTCGATGCGAGGCGCTTACTTCTCGACGAAGGCGCGCTCGATCAGGTAGTCACCCGGCTCGCGCATGCGCGGCGAGACGGTCAGGCCGAAGCTGTTGAGCACTTCACTGGTCTCGTCCAGCATGCTCGGGCTGCCGCACAGCATGGCGCGATCGTCCTGCGGGTTGATCGGCGGTAGGCCGATGTCGCGGAACAGCTTGCCGCTGCGCATCAGGTCGGTCAGGCGGCCTTCGTTCTCGAATGGCTCGCGAGTCACGGTGGGGTAGTAGATCAGCTTCTCGCGCAGGGCCTCACCGAAGAACTCGTTCTGCGGCAGGTGCTCGGTGATGAACTCGCGATAGGCGACTTCATTGACGTAGCGAACGCCGTGGCACAGGATCACTTTCTCGAACCGCTCGTAGGTTTCAGGATCCTGGATCACGCTCATGAACGGCGCCAGGCCAGTGCCGGTGCTGAGCAGATAGAGGTGCTTGCCAGGCTTCAGGTCATCCAGAACCAGGGTACCGGTTGGTTTCTTGCTGATGATGATCTCATCGCCTTCCTTCAGGTGCTGCAGCTGGGAGGTCAGCGGACCGTCAGGAACCTTGATGCTGAAGAATTCGAGATGCTCTTCCCAGTTCGGGCTGGCAATGGAGTAAGCACGCATAAGCGGACGGCCGTTGGGCTGTTGCAGGCCGATCATCACGAACTGACCGTTCTCGAAGCGCAGGCCCGGGTCGCGGGTGCACTTGAAGCTGAACAGAGTGTCGTTCCAGTGATGAACACTGAGGACACGCTCGTGGTTCATGTTGCTCATGTACGGGGACTCCTAGAAATTGCCTGCGCTGACCATGAGCGCAATTGCACAGCATTCTAATGGCAGCGACAATATCTGTTAACTGGATTATTAAGATAAGGGTTATCGGTTATATCGATATGCGATTCACTCTCCGTCAACTCCAGGTTTTCGTCGCCGTCGCCCAGCAAGAGAGCGTCTCCCGGGCCGCTGGGCTCCTGGCCCTGTCGCAGTCGGCAGCGAGCACCTCGATCACCGAACTCGAGCGCCAGTCCAGTTGCCAGCTGTTCGATCGGGCCGGCAAACGCCTGAGCCTCAATGCCCTGGGTAAGCAATTGCTGCCTCAAGCCGTGGCACTGCTGGACCAGGCCAAGGAAATCGAAGACCTGCTCAATGGCAAGTCCGGTTTCGGCTCGCTGTCGGTGGGCGCGACCCTGACCATCGGCAATTACCTGGCGACCTTGCTGATCGGCAGCTTCATGCAGGTGCACCCTGAAAGCCAGGTCAAGCTCCATGTGCAGAACACTGCGCATATCGTGCAACAGGTCGCCCACTACGAAATTGATCTGGGTCTAATCGAAGGCGACTGCAACCATCCGGATATAGAAGTGCAAAGCTGGGTCGAGGACGAACTGGTGGTGTTCTGCGCCCCCCAGCACCCGCTGGCCAAGCGTGGCCACGCCACCATGGAGGACCTGACCCGCGAGGCGTGGATCCTGCGGGAACAAGGCTCGGGCACGCGGCTGACCTTCGACCAGGCCATGCGTCATCACCGCAGCGCCCTGAACATTCGCCTGGAGCTGGAGCATACGGAGGCCATCAAGCGCGCCGTGGAATCGGGATTGGGCATTGGCTGCATCTCCAGGCTGGCCCTGCGCGACGCATTTCGCCGCGGCAGCCTGGTACCGGTGGAAACACCGGGCCTGGACCTGGCCCGGCAGTTCTATTTCATCTGGCACAAGCAGAAGTACCAGACCTCGGCGATGCGCGAGTTCCTCGAGCTTTGCCGCGCCTTCACTTCCGGTGTACGGCGCAGCGACGAGATAGTGCTACCGAGCATTCCCTAGATCAGGATCACCGCCCAGACGATGGTGATCATGCTCAGGGCGATGAACTGCGCCGCGCTGCCCATGTCCTTGGCGTTCTTCGACAACGGGTGGCGATCCAGGGAGATCCGGTCGATGGCCGCCTCCACCGCCGAGTTGAGCAACTCGACGATCAGCGCCAACAGGCAGACGGCGATCAACAATGCACGCTCGACCCGGCTGACATCGAGCAGGAAGCTCAGGGGCACGAGGATCACATTGAGCAGCACCAATTGGCGGAAAGCCGCTTCACCGGTGAAGGCCGCGCGCAGGCCATCGAAGGAATAGCCAGTGGCGTTGAGGATGCGTTTGAGACCGGTTTGACCTTTGAAAGGCGACATAAGCTGGGCAACTGCAAGAAAAGGTGTGGGGAAGCTAGTTCAACCAAGGTCAAAAAAGCGTGAACGAAAAGTCGATCAATGGCCGGAAATTGACTCAAGTTGTTGCAAGAGCAACGCCGCCTGGGTCCGGGTACGAACACCCAATTTGCGGAAGATCGCAGTCACGTGGGCCTTGATCGTCGCCTCCGACACGTTCAGCTCATAAGCGATCTGCTTGTTCAGCAACCCTTCGCACACCATGGTCAGCACTCGGAACTGCTGCGGCGTCAAGCTTGCCAGGCCCTCGCTGGCGGCCTTGGCCTCGTCCGAGACGCTGACCTGCTCGAAGGCCTGCGGCGGCCACCAGACATCACCGTCGAGCACACTGCGCACGGCCTGCTGGATGACTTCCAGGGAACTGGACTTGGGAATGAAACCGCTGGCCCCGAACTCGCGGGAGCGCACCATCACGGATGCTTCTTCCTGAGCCGAAACCATTACCACGGGAATCTGTGGATACTGGCCGCGCAACAGCACCAGCCCGGAAAAGCCGTAGGCGCCGGGCATGTTCAGGTCCAGGAGGACCAGGTCCCAGTCGGCTTTCTCGGTAAGGCGGGTTTCCAGTTCGGCGATGCTCGCCACTTCAACCAGGCGCACGTCGGAACCCAGGCCCAAGGTAACGGCCTGGTGCAGCGCACTGCGAAAAAGCGGGTGGTCATCGGCAATCAGGATTTCGTATGTGGCCATTTTTCAGATGATCCTGTTTTCATGGCAGGACTGATGCATTCAATCCTCACCAAAGCACGGGGCTCGCCAGAATGCGGCACCCAAAGAGCACGAACGCCGCGAAAAGCCTGAGTAAAACGGCGGTTCAAACAGCGCTGGCGCCCTAACCGGCGCCAAGCATGCCCAGCGAAGCCGGGGTGGTCAAGTTCGAAGCTTTGCGGCATCTTGGCCAGCTAACTAATAAGAGAGCCATCATGCGCAGCCAAGCCTTGCGTGCCGACGCCTTGATGCTGGTCACCGCAGTGATCTGGGGCTCGGCCTTCGTCGCACAAACCTCCGGCATGAACCATATCGGCCCCTTCCTCTATTCCGGCCTGCGTTTCGCCCTTGGATCGCTGTGCCTGCTACCACTGGTGCTGCGCCGCCCGGCCAGCGACCGGCCGTCCGAACCCATGCTCACCCAAGGCCTGCTGCTGGGGGGCGCGCTCATGGGCCTGGCGCTCGCCCTGGGGATCAACCTGCAACAAGTCGGGTTGATGTTCACCAGCGTCACCAATGCCGGATTCATCACCGGCCTGTATGTCATTGTAGTGCCGCTGCTGGGCTTGCTGATCGGCCACCGAACCGGGCTGGGTACTTGGCTTGGCGCGGTACTGGCCGTGGTGGGCATGTTCCTGTTGAGTGTCGGCGCCCATTTCCATGTCGCGCCGGGCGACTGGCTGCAACTAATTGGCGCCTTCGTCTGGGGCGGCCATGTAATCCTGGTGGGCCTCTTTGCCAGCCGTCACGATCCGATTCGCCTGGCCTTCCTGCAATTCGCCACCTGCTCGGTGGTGAGCCTGGCCCTTGCCTTGTGCCTGGAACCCATCGACTGGCCTGCCATAGTCGACGCCTGGCCAGCCATTCTTTATGGCGGCGTGGTTGCCGTCGGCATCGGCTACACCCTGCAGGTGATCGCCCAGAAAGACGCCATCGCTTCCCATGCGGCGATCATCCTGTCCCTGGAAGCGGTGTTCGCAGCCATTGCCGGAGCCTGGCTGCTGGATGAATCACTGCAAATGCGCGGCTACATCGGCTGCGCCTTGATGCTTACGGGAATGCTGGTGGCGCAACTCTGGCCCCAGGCCCCACGACTAAACGCCGAGGCTAGACAAAAGGCTTGAGCCGGGCATGGACTTCGTCATCCGGATCGATCGCCTTCTGGAATTTCGCCGACAGGTAGTGGGTGCTGAACACATCGAGGTAGGCATCCAGTACCTGGCTGACCTGGTCGTCCCCGGCCAGTTCCAGGCATAACGCCGCCACCTGCGCCGTACAAAAGTGATCGTCACGTTTGGAACGGCGCAGCTTGTAACGTGAAAGCCGCTCGGACGAAAGACTCAGCACCGGCAGATGCTCCAGATACGGGCTCTTGCGGAACATCTTGCGAGCTTCACTCCAGGTGGCGTCCAGCAGGATGAACAGCGGACGCTTGCCCTCCTGGCGCCGGACCTCGGTAACCACCCGCTCCGGTGCCACGAACTCCCCCGGAAACACGATATACGGCTGCCATTGCGGATCGGCCAGAAGCGCCAGCAACTGTGGATCCACCTCGGTGCGCGACCAGTGAAACGCCGAAGTATCGGCAACCACGTCGGCGATCAGCCAGCCGGTATTGCTCGGTTTGAGCGGCTCGACATCGTGCATCACCAGGCACATGGCCGAGTCGGCCGTGACCTTGGGGCGCCAGGCACACAGGCAATGGCTGGGGATCACCCGGCAACGCGGGCAGCGTTCAGCCCGGGAACCACGGGCGACAAAAGGCTTGAGCACGCGAGCCATACGCTGGTCGCGTAGACGGGAAACCGCATGGCTCATCGCTGGCCACACCGGCAAGAGGAGAGAATCGACACGAAAATGACTCGAAGGGGAAAAGTCGCGCAAGTTTATCAGAGCTCTCCATGCAAACCTGTACCGCCTTCCCGACTCTGCACCTATAATCCGACGCCACTGAACGCACAGTCGAGTGACTGGTCGAAGCATCAGTCACTGCACCAGGAGAGTTTCATGTTGCGCTTTACCATTCCTACCGTCGCCCTTCTGCTGGCCCTGCCCCTGGGTGCCCAGGCGGCGTCGCTGCAAGAATTCGAATTGAGCAAGATGCTGGAGAAGGTCGCAGCGGAGAGCAACATCGGCACTCCCCGGGAAATCAACGAGAACATCCTCGACCAGGGCTACACCGTTGACGGCAAGGAACTGATCAACCACTTGAGCGTTCAGGCTGCCCACGCCGCGCAAATGCGCGCCAACCCCAAGGCCGTCTACCTGCAACTGGGAGCTAGCGTCTGCCGCAACCCCAACTATCGCAAGCTGATGGCCAAGGGCGCGGTCATGCGCTACGAGTTCACCGAAAACCGGACCAACCGCCCTGTGGCCTCCGCGCGCTTCCAGGAATCGGACTGCCCAGCGCAAGGCGCCTCAAAGAAGAAATGATCAATCGTGGGTTGCGCGTCGCTGTTGATCGTCGGCGCGCAACTCCGCTACCAGCGCCTGTAAATAAGGCGAAGCTCGTTCCTTTCCCGCCAAACGGCTGCGACACTCCTCCTCCAGGCTCAATCCATGGGCCGCCGCGGCTTCCTGTAACAGCTGGTAGAGTTGCTGATCGATATCCAGCGTGACCGTGGTCATCCATTGCCTCCATGCCCCTGGCCGATGCCGACGAAACCACGCAAACCTCGTCCTGGACTCGCTTCCAGGTCATGCGCTACCACTTAGTAAATCAGAGCTTGCAAGCGCTGCCGCCCCTTCTGATAAGCGGCGCGCACAGCTGAAAAATCAGCAAGAAGCGGTTGCCAGCCAAGACTGCATGGGCACATGATCGAGCCATGTCCAGAGATTCCCGATGATTGCCCACGGCGGTTCAGGAGGCCGCCAACCGCGTCTTGCAGTGCGAGTTTTTTCTCAAATAAAGGAAAGCAGGACCTCTGAGGACGAGCCGGCCACGCCCCACAATCGCCAGTCGTGGCCGGATCGAAGAACTGCCCAGGCCGCCAAGCCAGGCAGGCAGCGACACAGGCAGTGTCGTGGCGCGCTGGCACGTGCCGGGCGTGCATCAGGTTCTGTGCAGAAGGAGAAGCTGAATGCCCTACCAAACGAACGACCTGCTGGCCCGCCACTTTCAAAGCAATGGCATCGATCTCACCAGCCAGGTCGAAGAGCAACTTACCCTGATCGCCCCCAACAGTCCGAACATCCCTCTTTATCGCGATATGGTCCTTACCGTCCTGCGCATGGCCGAGGAGGACCTCAACCGCTGGAACGCCAAGATCACCTTGCAGGCCCTACGGGAACTGGAGCACGCTTTCAGGGTGCTCGAGCAATTCAAGGGCCGGCGCAAGGTAACGGTGTTCGGCTCGGCCCGCACTCCCAGCGAACATCCGCTATATGCCATGGCCAGGGAACTGGGGGCAGCCCTGGCTCGCTCGGACCTGATGGTCATTACCGGAGCCGGCGGCGGCATCATGGCCGCGGCCCACGATGGCGCCGGACTGGAGCACAGCCTGGGCTTCAACATCACCCTGCCCTTCGAACAACACGCCAACCCAACCGTTGGTGGTACCGAAAACTTGCTGTCATTCCACTTCTTCTTCACCCGCAAGCTGTTCTTCGTCAAGGAAGCCGACGCCCTGGTGCTGTGCCCCGGCGGCTTCGGCACCCTCGATGAGGCACTCGAAGTGCTGACCCTGATCCAGACCGGCAAGAGCCCACTGGTACCCGTGGTGTTGCTGGACACTCCCGGTGGGCAGTTCTGGCAAGGCGCCCTGGATTTCATCCACAACCAACTGGAAGCCAATCGCTACATCCTGCCCAGCGACATGAAGTTGATGCGCCTGGTGCACAGCACCGAAGAAGCGGTGCAGGAAATCCAGCAGTTCTATGCCAACTTCCACTCCAGTCGCTGGCTCAAGCAGCAATTCGTCATCCGCATGAACCACAACCTCAATGAGCAGGCATTGCAGAGGATGCACGAGGAATTCGCCGACCTGTGCCTGAGCGGCCAGTTCCACCAGCATGCCTACAGCACCGAAGAGCAGGACGACGTGCAATTCAGCCATCTGGCGCGGTTGTCGTTCGCTTTCAATGCCCGAGACAATGGCCGCCTGCGCGAGCTGATCGACTTCATCAACCTGCCGGAAAACTGGTCCAGGCAACAAGCCAAGGCCGCACCACGAGAAAGGGAAACCAGCCAGGCCAACTGAGCAACACCATCGCCCGCTGCTTCATGCGGCGGGCAGCGTCTCAATCATCCAGGCCGCGACGACTAAACACGCGATTGATCATTTCCATGGGGTACCCACGGTATGCCAGGAAACGCCCTTGTCGGGCACGTTCCCGAGCATCGGCTGGTAGCTGCCCGGCGAACTTGCGCTGCCAGACATCCCGTAGTTGCTCCTGCCAGTCGATTCCGCACTCACGCAAGGCAAGTTCGATATCACTGCGTTGCAAACCACGCTGGCCAAGCTCTTCGCGGATGCGCATAGGCCCGTAGCCCGAGCGGGCACGGTAGGAAATGAAGCTTTCGAGATAGCGGGATTCGGACAACAAACCCTCTTCCGTCAAGCGGTCGAGGGCGGTGTCGATCATTTCAGGAGAGGCGCCGCGCTGACGCAACTTGCGCGTCAGCTCGACTCGACCATGCTCGCGTCGCGCGAGCAGGTCCATTGCAGCTCGCCGCACCGCGACGAGGGTATCGAGTACGGCGATCATCGGCTCAATCAGAAGTCAGCGTCAGCCATATCGTCTTCGGTTTCTTTGACCGGAGCAGACTTGGTATCTGGAGAACCGCTCAACAGCTTGTCGCGGATCTGCTTCTCCAGCGCGTTGCCGATTTCCGGGTTGTCCTGCAGGAACTTGGCCGAGTTGGCCTTGCCCTGGCCGATCTTGTTGCCTTGGTAGCTGTACCAGGCGCCGGATTTCTCCAGGAAGCCATGCAGTACACCCAGGTCGATGATCTCGCCGTTGAGGTAGATGCCCTTGCCGTAGAGGATCTGGAACTCGGCCTGGCGGAAAGGTGGAGCCACCTTGTTCTTGACGATCTTGACCCGAGTCTCGCTGCCCACCACCTCGTCGCCTTCCTTCACCGCGCCGGTACGGCGGATGTCGAGACGAACGGAAGCGTAGAACTTCAGGGCGTTACCACCGGTGGTGGTTTCCGGGCTACCGAACATCACGCCGATCTTCATACGGATCTGGTTGATGAAGATAACCAGGCAGTTGGCGTTCTTGATGTTACCGGTGATCTTGCGCAGCGCCTGGGACATCAGGCGGGCTTGCAGGCCCACGTGCATGTCGCCCATCTCGCCTTCGATCTCGGCCTTGGGTACCAGGGCTGCCACGGAGTCGACGATGATCACGTCAACTGCGTTGGAACGCACCAGCATGTCGGTGATTTCCAGGGCCTGCTCGCCGGTATCCGGCTGGGAAACCAGCAGGTCGTCGACATTGACGCCCAGCTTGCCAGCGTACTCTGGGTCCAGGGCATGCTCGGCGTCGACGAACGCGCAGGTAGCGCCGGCTTTCTGTGCCTGGGCGATGACCGACAGGGTCAGGGTAGTCTTACCGGACGACTCAGGACCGTAGATTTCAACGATACGGCCTTTAGGCAAGCCGCCAATGCCCAGAGCGATGTCCAGACCCAGAGAGCCAGTGGAAATGGCTGGGATGGCCTGGCGGTCATGATCGCCCATACGCATTACGGCACCCTTGCCGAATTGACGTTCGATCTGACCCAGGGCCGCAGCCAAGGCTTTCTTCTTGTTGTCGTCCATTAAAGTCCTCACGTAATCAATAAGGCCTGACGGCCAACACCTGTATAAGTAGCCAGTATTATTCCACAGCGTTCGCAGATCGCCTACCCCTGATTTGCGATTTCTGCCGCCGCATGTTGCAGCAGCCCCTCTAGGGCGGCCTTCACCGTTTGTCGGCGGACCTCATCGCGGTTGCCGGTGAAGTGCCGGCATTCGGTCACCAGCCGCTCGCCCACGCCCCAGGCCAGCCATACGGTGCCCACCGGCTTTTGCGGCGAACCGCCATCCGGTCCGGCGATGCCACTGACCGCCACGGCGAAACGCGCATGGCTGCGAGCCTGGGCGCCACGGACCATGGCCTCCACCACTTCGTGGCTAACCGCCCCCACCGACTCGAAAAGCCCCGTGGGCACTCCCAATTGCTCGGTCTTCTGGCGATTGGAATAGGTCACGTAGCCAGCCTCGAACCAGGCCGAGCTGCCCGGCACACGGGTGATGGCCTCGGCGATCCCGCCGCCCGTACAAGACTCCGCCGTACTGACGTGGGCATTGAGAACCTGCAGGCGACGGCCAAGTTCCGCGGCAAGCTGGGTGATTTCTTTCACGTTGATCTCCTGATGAGGCGGGCATGTGCCTAACCTACACCAGGCCCCATGGCTTGCAAGCGACACGCTGCCCCAAGGGCAGCGAGCCCGGCCCGGCAAAGAGCTCGCACCTCTGGTCAACCGGCACGACACTACACTTGGACTCTCAAAGGAGCTGCTCGCTGGACTAGCCCTGCCGGATTACGGCACTCACGGGAGAAGATCGTAGGTCAGCATGGCGCTGGAGTTTGAATTGACCGGAGCCCACCACACTCCCTGGCCTGCAGGAATCAGCACTTCATAGGGCATGGTGTGGGCGCCAAGAGGGTTGGAGAAGAACGCGGGCGTCGCATTCAAGGAATAAGCCGTTGGCTTGACGCTACTGCAATAAAGCGTTCCACCATTGACGGAACAGGTCCGGATGACTGCACCAGAAACATTCTGGGCAGGCTCGATAAAAGTATGCAGAGAATCGCCATAACCTTTGTGATTGATGAATTTAGTGCCGACTCGAATGGGTTCCATAGGTAATGTTCCTGGAGTTGTTTGATTAAAAAGCGGCGAATGCCGCATGAATCGCTCGAGGCTCCAGGCCTTCACAACATCCAGTGTCTGGCCTCGAAGACATCGGATCCGGAGCGAACAGCGCTCACCTTCTCTGGCTCGCCACAGCACCTACACTGCGTTCAGCGCCACTTTCAATGAAGCCAGGGTATTGGTGACCTGGTAGTTGTTGGTGTCCGAGCCCTGGTAGATCACCCGGTAGTTGCCCTGGTCGATCACCTTGGAAACGCTGCCTACGGAGACCAGCGCCGCCTGACCGTTCACCGCGGTCACCGAAATGTATTTCTCAGCCATTTTTGTTTCTCCTTGCGATTTGAATGTCTGCCCGGACACCCTTGTCCGGGAAGTTTTTGCACCCGGCCAACCACCCGGCAGGACTCTGCCCTGCCGACCGTTTACGGTGCAAAAGAGCTAGCTACTCCCCCACCGGCAGGTCTTGGGAAGCAGCATTCGCCACCCACCCTGGCGCGGCAGCGCCAAGGTCCATGGTGATGACGAGAGAAGACTCAACCGGGCTCTTACGAACCAGACTCCGTGGTAGCCGTCGTATCCACGCCAGTCGATCGCCCGAGGTTCAAGCCCTTCACATGATTCAAGGTGCCGCAACGCGAACACTTGATCTGGAGCTCCGTGAACTCGCCCACACGGGCGAGCAGTCGTTTGCAACTACCGCATCTGCACTCTTTGAGCATCTTGCAATTCCTTTGATTTCAACCGCCCAGCCCACCAGGCCCGGGCTAAAAGCCACCTAGGCGCCAATGCAACTGGCATGCACCAGGCAGCGATAGCTCTGCTCGTGGCTGCCGCTGGCCGTCACCTTGTCGATCGACCAGCGCCCCTGCATGAACCCCGGCCAGCTTGAGTCCAGCAGCAGCAAGCCTTCGGCCGCCAGGGCGGGATTGCCCGGGCAGTCGATGTTGACCTTGCGCGCCGCCCGCTCCAGCTTGCGTATCTCGCCTTCCGCCGCTGCCCGCGCCTCGGCCTCGCTCTGATACCGCTGGCGCAAGGTCTTGAACGGCTTGATCCCCAGGCTCACCCGCCGCTCCTGGCCTGCGGCGCCATCCCACCAGGCGGTGATGCACCCGCTGTACTTCATCCGCGCCTCCTCATCGAGTGAGGCGGTGATGAAGGCCCGGTCCCCCGGTCGGTTGTCACGGGTCACGCTCAGCGTCACATCTTCCAGCGGCTTGCCCGAGAGGGACTTGACCTGGCCGCTGCGGGCCAGCACATAGAGCCCGTTGATCGGCTTGGTGACCGCGTCGTAGCGCCGAGCCAGGCGCGTCAGGAAGCCCATGTCGGTCTCGTTGGACTGGTCGATGTGCTCGATGGCCTTGTCTTCGAGCTCCGGGGCCACCCGGGGCGAAAAACCATGGCGGCTGACCAGTTGGCGAAACAGCGCGCCCAGGGTCGTTGGTCCGTGGCTGGCGCTGCGGCGCTGGCGGAAACCACTCTCATCGGCCGCGCCGAATGGCGCGGCAGTGGCCACCAGCTTCAAGCGCATGGGGAACAGCAACGGGGTGCGCTGGTTCACCACGAACAAGCCCTTGTCCACCAACCCGGTTTCCCGATAGCCGACCCGCAAGCCGATCTTCCCGCCCAGGCTCGGCAGGCCCTCCAGGCCCTCGATGTCCAGGGTCAGCTTGAGCTGGTCGGACTCGATGCCCGCGGCATCCACATGCTGCCAATCCAGCAAGCGCTGCATGATCAGCTCCGAGTTGGCGCCGTAGATCTCCACCACGGGTGTAAATCCAAGTGTCATGCGGCCTCCTCAATCCCAGGCCGAAACCGGCGCCAGCGCCCGCGGCCGCGCTTCCACTTCCGGCAGCAGCACCCAGACTCCGGCCGGCAACACCGGTCCCAACTCCGCGAGCCCGGGATTGAGACGCCAGAACGCCTCCTCGACCTCGTCGTCGCTGCGGGCCAATTCGCGGTACAGCAACAGGTTCGCCGAATCGCCGGCGATGCTTCGAGCCCTACGCATTGGCGAACTCCTCCAGATCCAGCACCCAATCGATCAGCATCGCCGTACCGTCGTCGATGACCGAACTCTGGGTTTCCGTGACGCTCTTGATCACCCAGCGCCCCCAGTTGCGCCCCACGCCGTCGATCAACGGCAGCGGCACGCGGCGGGCCTGCAAGGCGCGCAACTCGTCGAGGCGCGCCATGGCCACGCCGTACATGGCCTTGCCGGTGATCTTCAAGGTTTCCAGGCCCTGCCCGCCCTGGTTGGTCCGGGGTTTGCTCACCAGGATGTTCAGGGGCTTCCAGCCTCCGTCGGTGGTACGCACCAGGGAGTCATAGGCAAAGCTGCGGGACAGGCCGAAGATGAAATCTCCCAATGCCATCTGTTGTTTCATCACGCCACTCCATCGGTCAACGCCGCGCCACGCCGCACGGCCAGTGAATCGCCCGCCAGCGGCAGCCACTGCGCTTGCAGTTGCTGCACCACCCGGTCGGCCAGTTGCTGGGCGCTGGCCTGGTCCTGGCCGTGGATATGCACCACCGGGGCAAAGTTGATCTGCCGGTTCTCCGCCTGCGCTGCCGCCAGGTTCTGGCTGACCGCGGCCGGCGCGGCCAGGCGGTCCGCCTGGCGCCCAAGCTTGTCACCGAGCCAGGCACCAGCTTCGCCGCCGGCCAGGCTGCCCAGGGCGCCACCCAACAGGCCACCGATGGCAGTACCGACACCCGGGAAGATCAGCGTGCCGATCGCCGCTCCGGCGCTGGCCCCGGCATACGTGCCTGCCAGGCCACCGCCGACCGAACCCACGGCGGCCCCGACCTTGCCGGAGTCACCCTCGCGCCAGCCTTGTACCAGGTCGACTCCAGCCTCGATCAGGCTCAAGGGCCGGAACAACTTGCCCATCAGCTTGCCCCCGGCCCCTCCTGGAAGTCGCGGCGCCTTGCCGGACAAACGCCGGCCCACCGTGGAACCCACTCGCTCAGCGGCCAGGCGCGCCATGGCCGCCGCTCGGGTGGTCAACCCGGACATCGCGGCTCCCAACCGCGATGACAGCTGGCCAGCACTGGCAGCCACCCTGGCAGAGGCGTGCCGGGTCATCGCGGCCAACCGGGTCCCGAGGCCAGACACCGCCGCGCCCAGCCCCCTGCCCGCCGCTTGCACGGCGGCCGCGCTCCTGCCGGCCAGGTTCGCAACCGTGCCGGCCAAGCGCGAGAACACCGGGCCCAGCCGTGAGCGAATACCACCGCCACCCGCCCCTCCCGCCGGAGGTTGGGGCCCGCGAGGCTTCTTGCCCAACGAGAACAGGTCACTGACATCGGTGTAGAGGCCCTTGAGCTTCACCAGCGCCGAAACCGCAGCCACCGAGACCGCCAGGGCAGCAGCGAAATGAGGGAACAGCTGCGCCAGCTCACCGAACTTCTGCAGCACCGCACCAGCGCCGGTCAACGAACCGCCGTAGTCGGCCAGCACCGACGAACCCACGGAGCTCTTGAAGCCATCGACCTGGGCATCGAGGCGGTTCCACTGGGCCTGGGGCGTTTGCGCAGCCTCCTGGGCCGCCTTGGCCACCGCCCCCTGGCCATCGCGCAGCGAGCTGGCGTACTGCGGCTTGTCCGCCATCAGGGCAAAGGCCTGGGCCAGCCCGTCCAGGCGTGGCAACAGCGCCTGCAACGCGCCATTGTCGGCGAACAGCTGCGCGGCGATGGCGCCCTGGCGTTCGGCCGGTCGTGCCTGCAACGCCGCGAGCACCGCCTGGATCGTCTGCGGCGCCTGGGTCTGCATATCGCGAGCCACGGCTCGGGGATCGAGCTTGAGCTCACGCCAGGCCGCAAGCTGCTCCGGCGAGACCTTGCCACCCTGGCCCAGGGCCTGGCTGAACTGGGCCAATGCCACTCCGGCACTGGCCTGGTCAGCCCCCGCCTTGAGCAAGGCGGCCAGCAGCGCGGCCGCTTGTTCCGGGCTCATGCCCGCGGCCATGGCGTTGCCGCCATAACGGCCGAGGATCGAACCGATGTCCGCCGCCGAGACCTTGAGCCCGCTGCCCAAGTGCTGGGTGGCATCGGCCAGGTCCAGGCGTTGGCCGCGGTCGAGCTGCATCGCACTGCGCCAGCCCAACAGCAAGTCCCCCGCCTGCTTGACCTTCAACTCCAGGCCGGAGCCGACCAGCGCCGCATCCCGGGCAAAGTCCAGCACCTGCTGCGGCTGGTAGTGGGCCGAAGCGCCCGAACCCTCGACGCCGACCCCGGCCTTGGCCGCCGCCAGCCCGACCCGCACCAGGTCGGTAGCCGTGGCACCGGTGGGCGCCACCAGGGGTTCGTTGGCCAGCTTGATGTGCTGCTCCACCATCTGCCGCTGCTGCTCGGCGGTCAGCGGCAGCACCCGCTTGAGCTCCACCATCGCGGTATCCAGGCCGATGGCCGGCTTGAGATGGCTTAGGGGCTTGTTGTCCAGCACCGAGGCCTTGGCTGGCTGCGTCGCAGCAGGTGCGGCCAGGACCTGGCGGTCATTGAGGGTCATCAGCAACGAACGCTGGGAGACCAGCACGGCCCTTAGGGATTCGACCACCGCCAGCAGTCGTTCCTGCCCGCGAACCAGCTGCCTGAGCCCGCCGCCAAGGGCGCCATCGCGCTCCGGCAAAGGGGCCGACCACTGCAACGTCGCTGCAACATCGGCGGACAATCCGCCTGCCTGCTGCACCGCGGCGAACCTCAGGGAAAAGTTACCTTGTGCCATCGCACGCTACTCCTTGTTCAGGCCCAGGCGGGTCATCGCTATGTCGTAGCGACGCATTGCCTTGCCGGCGTCCCACTCCAGGATCTCGGCCTCGGTCACCGAGTAGATCAGCGGCACCACATCGAGGATCACTTCGATGTCGCGCTGCGAAAGAAGTCCGCCGGTTTGTTTAAAAAATCGTCGATGCGCACCTGCAACTGGGTCCAGTCCGGCACGGTCAGCATGGCCAGGTCCGGGATCATCAGGCCGGTGCAATGGGCGGTGATGAACTCGGCCCGTTCCTTGGGCGTCGCGAGTTTCTTCATCACCTTGGTCGCGCGCAGCGCTGGCATTTCCAGGGTCAGCGACGTCCGGCCCTGGCCGGCCAGGTCCAGCGGCAACAGCAGCGGTACCTGGTCCGGGTCGGCCTGCTCGTCCTGCTCCAGGAAGTAGGAAGTCGGACGGGTCGACATATCGTGTACGTACTGGGCAATGCTCACGTAGTCCGGACGCTTGAGCTGGTCCAGCTCCTTGTCGGACAGCCCCGTGGCGAGCTTGGCCAGGGCGAAGAACTGATCGTCTTCATCATCCCCGGCACGGGCCAGGGCATCTTTTTGCGCAGCGTAGAACAAAGGCTTGAGCGCGATCCGCTCAAGGGTGCTGCCATCGTCGCCGGTAATCGGCGCCAGCAGCACATGGACCGGAGGTGTCCAGGACATGAGATCAATTCCTTGGAAAAACAAAAACGCCGCCGGCCGCAGAACACGTCAGGCACCGGCGACATGGAAGGGCTAATGCTGGTCAGTTGGGGAACTTGCAGGAGCGAGGCTGGCCCGCGATGGACTCCAGGGCGCTGGGTTCATCCACTGGCTTTAACGCCCCTCGCGAGCAATCGAGCGTCGACCGGCTGCTCCTACAGGGGATCACCGCGCTTGACTGACCGGCATTGGCAAGGAAGGGTCGCGCCTTCTAGGGCAGCAACACCGCACGCCGCGCCGCACCGAGGATGTCGACCCCGTTGAGCATGAACTTCTGGGTGCGCACATCGACGTCGATCACCGGCACGCCGTTTTCCAGGCGGTTATAGGTACGGCAGCTCAAGTCCAGGGTGGTCTTGGGCTGGTCGCCCATCTTCAGCGGGGCCTCTTCCAGCGACTTCAGCTTGCCGCCCACGGTGTGGTAGACGAAGTAGGTGTTGCCGTCCTGGTCCTGCCCGGCTTCCCGGACGTTGAGCAGGATGTCGTCACCCACGCTGACACCCAGGGCCAGCATGACTTCCGGACCTGCGCCCTGCAGCACCAGCTTGGCCCCCAGGACCTTGCCGCCCTTGGCCATTTCCTCGCCGATGAAACGCCCACCACGCATTTCCTGCATCTCGAACTCGATCTTCGGTGGCGTGAACTCCTCCACCGTCGCCGACAGCGGCAGGCCTTGCAGGGTGGCCGCGATGGCCTGTCTGACTCGGTTGGTAAACATTAGAGAACGTCCTCCAGGAACTGCTCGATGATTTCATCGCGGGCATTGAGTTGATAAATCATGTGCTCGTTCGGCGCGTAGCGGCCGTAGTCGATGACCACGTACCAGGTGCCGTTCTTGTACTTCTCGACGCTGTTGAGCTCGGGGTGCAGGTAGACCTTGCCGCCCGGGATGGTCTCGTCGGCCACCAGGGTTTGCAGCCAGTCGTTGATGCGCTTGACCTCCTGGTCCATGAACGACTTGGTCAGGTTCTTGGCCATGGCCTTCTGCCCGGCCTTGACCAGCTTGCGGCTGATGGCGTCCTCCAGGCCGACGTAGCTGATGAACTTGCCGGTGATGGAGCGGTTGCCCAGCAGCGAGAAGCCGCCCAGCACGGTGCGTGCGTAGTAGCTGATGCCGTAGCGGTTGAGCAGGTCGCCCTCGGTGGAGGTGTCGAGGATGTTGTATTCCACGCTGCGCGAAACATCTTCGGCGAAGGTCACCTGGTTACCCGGGCTCTCCCACTGCTTGACCTTGGCCAGGGCCGCGATGGCCAGGCTCGACGGGGCCAGGAACACATTGGCCTTGGCCGCCTTGGAGTACACCGCCGGCAGGTTGTGCACCACCAGGCAACGGTCGAAGCCCAGGTCGGCGCCGCCCAGTTCCTTGCTGTACGCCACCTGGTCGGCCACCGAGGCATCCTTGCCATCGAGGACCACCCGCGCCTTGATGCGCTTGCCGAACGCGGCGAACTCACCGGCCACCGCCTTGCTGCCGGTGAAGCCCGGGGCGCCGATGATGGTCAGGTCCTCGGGCACGCTGCTCAGGGCCGCCAGGCCCAGCTTGCGCCCGGTCACCGCCTCGTCGCCGCCGATCACGTTGTTCAGGGTGTCGGCCGGGGTCGCGCCCTCGTCGACGATCACCACGTAGACCGGCACCTTGACCACCTTGAGGATCTGCAGCACCGCCTGGAACAGCGTGCCGGCCTCGGCGCCGGTGGGGTCCAGCAACGCCTGGGTGCTGAAGTTGCTGATGCGGATCGGCGTGTTCTTGGCCAGCGAGGCATGGGCGTTGGGCGCGGTGCCCACCAGGCCGATGACGTTGTCGCCCAGGCCACCCATGGCCTCGGGGGATTCGCTGGCATTGACGGTGATGCCGTTGTGCTCGAAGTTCAAAACCTCAGCCATGGTCAGTCAGCCTTCTTGGTCGCGGCCTTGGCGGCCTTGGTGGATGGGGTCTGCGCCGCAAGGACGCTGGTCAGTTCCAGGCGCCCGGCACTGCGCAGCGCGCTGGCCTGGACATCGAGCAGGTCGAGTTCTTCGCCGACGCTCGACCAGTGCCCACCACCAGTGGGGAATGGCACGAGCACGGTGTATTTCTGGCGGATAGCCATGTGAATGTCTCCATACATGAAAAAGCCCCGGGGTAAGCGGGGCAGTGAGTGGGTGCAGCAAAGAGGAAAAAAAACGCCCCGGGGCAAGCGGGGCGTTTATTGAATGGCGTCAGCCAACCAGGACGGAGCGGGGGGACGATGCTCGCTCAACGGAAACCTTCCCGACTGGGGCCATTGGCGAAGGGCTTGCCGATAATTCTGCAATGCTGAATAGCGCTCGGCGGACAGCGTGGTCTTATCCGCTCTCTCAAGCTCGTCACGATGACGAGCAACCAGGTTGTCGGTGCGCATAAGCTGCTGCGACCGCCAGAAACGCTCCAGCGCGGCAGAGTGTTCGGCCGGTTCTTCAGTGGAAGCTGGCAGTATCACCACCCGACCATGCTCCAGCGCCAGCGTGGCTCCCGGCGCTCGCTGCATGGCAGCGATGAAATCCTCTTCAGGAACCTCGACTGCATCATCGGGAATAGCGTGATCCTGATAGCCGAAGTCCTCGGGGAAAAACTGATTGTTACTGGGACTGAATTTCATCAGGTCTCCTCAACGGCCAATGGCCTGCCAGTGAATTGCAATGTCATTTGCCCAAGATGCCGCAGATTTGAACCCATTGACCGTTTCACCCGTTGTCACCACTGGAATCGCCACTCCGCCCGCGGAACGATGTGTGACGAGCACTCCGAACAACTCGTTCGGAAAGGCCATCGGGAAAGGGTTGTAAGCCGTCTTTACAATCGAACTACCGAAGGACAAGTGGCTGGGATCGCCCCCAGCCACACCATCGCCCCACATGCGGATAAGCCCGTTTGGCATACGTTCGAAACCGTTGCGGGCAAGCAGCGCTTTACCGACCCCGCCCACCACTCGATAGGACAAACCAGGCTCACCGACCGAAGCACTCGACATGACGATGAACTCGCAGGCCGTGCCATTCCTCAACACATAGGTAGGCGAAACAACCTGGGCGGCGGGGCCGGCGAATCTTGAATTGGCTGCCGTCAGGGAAACATCGCCCCCGACCGCCTCAAGATAAAAGCTGGTTCCCAGCGGCAGCGTATTGGCATCAGGCAGTGCATAGGCTTGGGCACTCCCCCGATTGAAGCCAATGTATTTACCGGCATCCGTGACAGGAATGACGCCACTTGCCGCCTGGTAGTCCGTATATCCACTGCGACTGCCCAAGGCTCGCTGCACGAACTCAGTCGTAGCCAATGCCTTGCTGTTACTGAATTGCACAGCGGTGTTGGCTGTTGGGTTAAGCAGCGCCGGAGCATTTAAAGGTGCGAATCCCTGACTGATGTTCTGGAATGTCAGGGCTGTAGTCCCCAGTACGATCACACCGTCCGTGACCAACTGCCAGATGGTGTCGGCAAGCGTCGCACCCTCTTCTACCGACACACTCAAGGCTGGTGTGACCTTGGCGTTGGAGTTCGCATCCGAGGCTCGCAGCCAAGGGCCGTTGGCCACGATATAGATCCCATTGTCTTTGGCCGACACCTGGGACTTGACCAAAACCCGATCTCCCTCGACGACAGCGATACCATCGATCTTCTGAGCACCGGAAAGTGTGATGTTGGCAATGCTGGCTGCACGCACGGACTGTTTCTGGTCGAGCTTGGCCAGTTCGCCGGCAACGTACCCGGCTACCCAGGAACGAGTAGCCTTGACGATGGTGTCGTCCACCAGCAACGTGACCTGAGCCGCGTTGCTGGTCTGGAAAATCGCCCGCAGGTAGAATTCCTTGCCTTGCCCGGATGTAGCCAGGACCGGCTTGTAGGACTCCGCATACTTGATAACCGCATACAAAATGCCCGTGTCGGTCCAGATTCCCGCTTCTCGGACATACCACCCGCCCACATCATCGGGGATGGTCGCTTCGGCCATCAGCCAACTGGGGTTCTTCGGATCCTGGTACAACGCGTTCAAGTCGCCCCGCCAGACCTCCCGACGCAGCGCCGTGGCAGTGGCGTCGGGGTTGTAGACGGCGCCATTGCCATCCCCCACGGAAAATTTGGACAAGCGAATCGGCGTACCCGCTGCCTTGCAGGCGGTTTCATAGGCAATCCCTGCCTGCGTCAGCAGGGTGTAATAGTCGGACATTCATGCCCCCTGAGGATAAATGGTGGCGCTCTCGAGGATGTAAGTCCCGGCAGCCATGAAGGCCATCCCGGAGCTCTGCAGGCCATCGAGGGCCAGTGGATAGATGGTCGACATCTCACCGCATATCGTGGTTGCGGCAAGATAATGCTGGCCGCTGGTACCCAGGCCTACCGAGACAGAGAGGATGTCCCTCTCACTCTTGGCCTCGGCCAGGCGCCGATCCAGGCGGTTATTGATTGCTTCGCTGTAGGGCTGCTGGGAATAGGCCCGTACAGAAAAGCTGTAGGGTGCTCCAGCCGGTTCTCGCTCATGCCAGGCAACCACTTCAGGCATCAACTCCAGGCCACGTACGGCGTTTTCCAAGGCGCGCCGGGTACCAGCCTGGCGCTTCGTGGGCCAGGCCAATTCGACAGTCAGGCGTTTTTCGGATTCCCGGGCCTCGGAGCTCCACTCCCCGACGCCACGATCCGCCGCCAGGTATGGCAGGAACTCGACAGGCGTGGCTTTGGGGTTCATCAGTTCGGGAAACGGTGGTGCCACCCGCTCCAGCAGACTGCAGAAGCCAAGGTCCAATGCCTTTTCCAAGGGTGAGCTGTTGGCAGGAAGCAGGCCGGGCAAGATCGACAAGCCAGTCATAACGTACGAACCTCCACCTGCACCTCAGTGCAATAGGGAGCCTGAAACGCTGTGGTGACCACCGGCTGCTGCGGCTCGAGAATTTCCAGTTGCACCGCGCCCGCGGCATGCAGGGTGTAATCGATCCAACTGGGATCGACCCGTCCCTCAAGCCGATGGCATGACTCGGCATATCGACGTAGCTGCTGCTCAACGGCCGTCTTGGTCAGTCCGGAATCAGGGCCTGCATGTATCTTGGCTATCACGCGGATCTTGTAGTCTTTGACCTGCGCGCCCTGCACCCTGACCTTATCGGTTTCCGGGCATACGTCATCACGAGCGAAATGCTTGCGAGTAGCCTCCAGAAGCTCTGCCGACGGCGCGCCATCCCCCGAGCGCGACAGCACCGTCACCATCACCTCCCCCGGCGCCGTGCGCCGAGCGTTGCCATCCTTGACCTGGGCGGCGAAGCCATCCGGGTCGAAGGTGTAGGTGACCGTCACCACCCCGGCGGCGCCGGAGTCGACCTTGACCACCGGCCGCTCCCCCAGGGTGAAGATCTCCCGTCGATACTGCATGCGCGAACCGGCCGCTGGCGCGTGGGGCGCCAGGTAGTAGCGCAGCCGCGCATCGTCGTCGCTTTCGTATACCGGCGGCACCGGCGGAAAGGCCTGGTCGTCGCCCGGCACCAGCAGCTGGCGCTCCAGGCCCATGTCGGCCAGGCGCGCGTCCAGGTTGCTGCCGGTGGCCCACCACGCCAGCATCTGGCGGATCCGCGCGTTGTACCTGCGTTCGTGGGTCTGCAAGCGCACGCAGAAGGCCTCCAGGGCCATGGTCAGCAGTTCGCTTTCGTTGTCCAGGCTGGTGCGCAACTTGGCCGCCTGCTCCGGGGAACGGGCGGCCACATAGTCAAGGACGAAGGTCTTGAACTCGGCCAGCAACGGCTCGAACTCATCGACCTTGACGATCTCCGGTTCTTCGAGCTGGTTCTGCCCGGGAATCAGCATGCTCATGTCACCACCTCGAAGGATTGCCGGCGGTTGTTCCAGGTCCCGGCGAAGCGCAGTAGCAAGCCCGCGCCCTGGCGGCTGGCGACTATGACCTCGGGCTCGAAGTCGGCGATGCCGTTGGCCTTGTTGTAGAACGCCTCGGCGGCGTGGCTCTGGGCCAGGACCAGCAGGTCGTCGCCGAGATTGCGCCCCAGCAACTGGGGAATCAGCGAACCGTACAGCGGCCGCTTCTGCCGGGTGCCCAAAGGGGTGGTCAGCGCTCGGGTGGCACGCTGGACGAATTGCAGCCAGTCATCGACCGCTGCCCCGGTGTGTCTATCAACGCCGATCATGGCGAACTCCTTATGCGGTACTGATGACTCGGCCCTGGTGCTCCACCAGCGGGCCGCGCAAGTGCACGCCCCCGGCGTCCAGCCGCAGGCCGCTGGCGCCCAGGCTCAGGTCCACGGCATCGGCGGTCATCACCAGGCGGGCATTGCCCAGGCTCAACTCCAGCGCTTCACGGCTGCCGCTGAATGCCGCCGGGCCGTTGCTCCAGTTCAGGGTGTGGCTGGTGTCGTCGTAGCTGCTCTGGCTGCCGTCGCGGTATTGCCGACGGGTCAGGCCGGCGACCGTGGCGGCCGGGGGAAAGCGCTGGCTGTTGAGGCCGAACAAAGCCACCGACTGGCCCCCGCCCTCCCCCGCGCCGTGGTTGAGCAACAGGCATTGCTCGCCCACCGAAGGAATGCGCGACTCGCTCTGCTCCCCGGCGCTGGGGTTGAAGAAACGGATGGCCGGGGTCAGCAGGTCGCCATGGCTGACCCGGCAGGTATTGCTGGCGGCGTCCACCGAATGGCAAACGCCGATCCGGCAGAAACTCTCGGCACGCCGATGCAGGTCGTCCAGCTCGGTTTCCATCTCGGCCAGGCGCTCGATGATCGGGGCCAGTTGCACCCTAAGGAAGGCATCGAACATGGTTCAGTCCTCCAGGGCTCGGTATTGGCTCGGATCGTCGATGCTGGAGACTTCCCAGGTGCGGGCGAACAGCGGCTTGCCCACAGGGTCATCCAGCAGCGCCGGGCCCAGGTAGATGGCCTGCTCGAAACTTAAGCTCCAGGCGTCATGGGTCGGCTGCGGATCGGTCACCGGCAAAGGCTGCGCGACGATGTTGCCCGCCGCACCGCACTGCTCGGCCGACCAGCCCCAGCGGTTATCCACCAGCACCGTCAGCAGCCGGCTGGCCAGGTCCCAGGCGGCCTGGGTCGAACCCGCCTGGCGCGGCACACGCAGCTGCAGGACGATGCGCAGCAACTGCGCCTGGCGCCCCTGGAAGGAACGCGGAGCCTGCTGGTTGCGCTCGATATCCAGCAAAAACCAGGGCTGCCCCGAGGTGTTGTCGAAGTCCTGGCGCGTGCCCACCTGCAGCCCTGGTTCGGCCTGGCACAAGCCACGCTCGATGGCCTGCAGCAGTTCGGAAGGTTTACGAATATCCGGTACGGACATGAAAGTCTCCTGTTCCCCTCAGGGATGCCGGGCCACCGCTGGGGCGCCCTGCAGCAGGGCCTGGGACTCGCGCACCCACTGCTGCAACGCCTTCAGTTGCTCGGCGTTGGCGTGGCACTGGTTGTAGTTGTCGACGACGCTGGCGGCGACGGTAGAGAGTGCAAGGCCCGAGGCGGCGCCATCAGTGCTGCGGGGGCCTGCGGCCACCGGCAGGTTGCGGGCACCGGCGTCGTGCACCCGGACAAAACCGGCAGGCACCACGCAAGCACTATCAGCGGCTTGGGAAACATAGATAGGGACCTCCTTGGTAATAGTGGCGCCCGCCTGGTGGACCTTGACGATGCGGTCGACGTACTCGACCACCACCTTCTCCTTGACCGTCCCCAGGGCCTGGCCCTGTTCGAAGGACTGGCGCAGGCGCGCCTCGTCCAGGACGTGGTTGCGGCTACGCTCGCTGCCGACCCCGGTGATGTAGCCCAGGGCATAGAGCAGCCCGGCCATGACCGCCACGGCCAGCCAACTGCGAATGTTCATGCTGATTCTCCTTGGCGCACGCCGGCAGCCTCAGGCGGCCGGCAGGCCCAGTACCGAGCGCGCCCGGCCCCAGAGCTGGCGGCGATCTTCCAGGCCGTTCAGGCCGCCATTGATGCGCCGGGTGATGGCGTTGAATTCGTCACGATCGGCCAGGGCATTGAGCCCCGCCCGCTCCCAGAACCAGGCTGCGGATTCGGCGGCCCATTGCGCCTGCTCCAGCAGCTCGGGCAACTCCAGCAGGCGCTCGTCGCCGAACAGGCCAAGGCTGCACTGGCGATAGTTGCTGCGCCCGGTGACCTGGATCAGCCCACGCCCGCGATAGCGCTGGCCGTCGCCATCGGCCTCGAGGGTATTGCCCAGCCGCGCGGCCAGGGTGCCGGTGTCGTACTTGCTCAGGTACTGGTCGTTGCCCAGCTCGCGCACGTACTGCAACTGCCCCGATTCATGGCCGATCTGCGCCAGGAACGCCGCCTGGCGCTTGGGCGTATCGATCTGCCGGCGAGCCATGGCAGCGTTGAGCGGGGATACGAAAACGCCCGCTTGGCGGCGGGCGTTCGGCATGATCTTGAGCAACTGCTCTTCAGTGATCGACATAGAGGATTCCTTTCATTTGTTCTTCCCACGAAACAGCGCGAACAGTGGGTTGGATGGAGCCTTCAATACGGAAGGCGCCAGTACCGGCCACTCGATCTCGGACGGATATCCGGGCTGCTGTTCGATACGATTCAAGGCGATGCAATAGCGCTTCCAATCGAGCAAGGCGTTTTTCTCCTCGGTAGAGGCCTCTCCAAGGTCGACGGCGTATTGCAGGGGGGCCAGGCGGATAGCCGCCTCACGCAAACGGTTGTCCCGCTCCAACAGCAGCTTTTCCAGAGTCGCGGACTCCCGGGCCTCCCGGTCAAGCTGCCAGCGATCATCGAGCCAAACGTGATAGGGATCGGGGCGGGGCTGGGTGGTCAGTCCCTCGGGCAGATCACCCAGGCGCTCCCAGGTACTTGCCGCGCCACCATGGATCTGGAATACCTGGCCGCGATGATCAGGCAACAGTTGGGGAGCACCATCGACCCAGGCCCAGGCAAATCCCTTTTCGGGCGGACTCAACTCGCTGGGCAATTCCACGGCATTGGCCGGCAACTGCACACCCAGCCCGGGAACCACAGGAAATACCACCGGCCCGATCAACGCTCCGGCAGGGCTCACAAGATATTCAGGCATGAGAACCTCAGATAAGTTTGATACGGCCGGGATAGGCGATGTTTCGCGGACGCACCATGCCCCAGAAAACACTTGAGATCACTTCTGTATTGGCCGCAAAGTTGTAGTAGATCATTCCATTGAACGAGGTCGGATCGACCCCTACCTTGGCCATCTCGCCAATACCGTGCACCGCCGGGGCCTGGCCGTTGTCGCCGGTGATATTGGTCCCGGTTTGCCAGCTGCCCGCCCCACGCCCGACATCGACCCCACGATCCTCGTCGAGTACCCGCAGGAATTCACCCTGGGCCTCGGGCAGGCGAAAAGTCGATACACCATCACCGTAGCTCCAGCCCCCCGCACGATCGTTGTCGGGACGCAACATGCCCGATTGCTTCGCGTGATCCCACAGCCAGGGCCAGTCGGCGCGGTTCAGCAACTTGCCGTTCAAGGCGCCATATCCACCCGGGCTGAACTGGGTCGTGGTCTCGAAGAACATTCGCCCAAGGGCGGCGTTGTCATAGCGCCCAACCGGCCACCAGCCTCCCGCCCCATCACTGCGCAGATGCCAAAAATCACCAGCGCCCATCAACACCAGGAAACCGTACCCTGCGGCACGCAGATGGGTGTGGAACTTGATGGTGTCAGCCCCCGTGCATTGCACCAGTATCCGGTTGCCACCGTTGTCGAGCCGCCGCACGATCACGTCGCGCACACCCAGTACCGAGTCCGCCGCCGGTAGCGTCAGCGTGATCGGTTCCTGTGCGCCGTTGACCATCACCAGACCCAGGTCCTGCGCGGCCAGGCTTCTGGAATGGTTGATCTGGAGCACGCGCGAAAGCATGGGACTGGCGTTGGCCAACATGACCTGCAACGCCTTGAGCAACTGAGCGGTATCCGCTTCGTCAGGTACAAGTCCGGCGCGGCCAATCACCGTCAACAGCTCCTGGGTAATGCTGTTGCCCCAGGCGGCGGGGATCAGCGACCCGGGAGTTCCGGCCACAGGATTCTCATCGACGAACTTGCCGTTGAGCAGGCCTATGCCAGGAACGCTTTTGGGATAATCCACTGTTCTACTCCTGCATGTTTTTTCCAATGAACAAGGCCTGGGCATGCCGCCCCATCGGCCTCACGACGCCTGCTGGCCCACATCAGGACGCTGCATCCGGTGCCGGTTGCGCGGGCTTTCTGGCCTGGGTGCGCTTCACCGCGGGAGCCGCTGCCGGTGCCGGCATCACTTGTACGGGGCGCTTGTCGCTAGCGGGGAAGTCGTCCTGGGCCGGCCATTGGCGCAACAGTCGCCGATAATCCTGCAGGCTCTGGAATTGAGTCGCCGACAAGCTGGTGGCGCCACCGGCGTCCAGCTCATCGCGATGGCGTGCCACCACGCCGTCGGTCGCCTGCAATTGACCGTCGCGCCAGGCCCGCTCGATCAGCGCCAAGGTCTCGGCCGAAGGCCCGGGGCGCTCCACCAGGATCGGCCGGCCCAACTCGTCGGCGGCGATGGCCCGGCCCTGGGCCTGACCCTCGAACAGCTTCTGGTACTCCAGGTCGGTGATCTTCACCGCCTGCTCCAGCAGCGCCGGTTCATGCTCGTCGGAGCACAGGAAACCCAGGGTCTGCGCTAGAAAATACTTGCTCATTCAATACCCCCAAACCAGGATGCGGCCGCCGATGGGATTGGGCACCGGTACGTTGTTGCCGATGATGTCCCGGGCCTTGGCTACCACCACCGCCTTGTTGCTGCTGGGCAGGTCGAAGGCCCAGACCGTGGTCCGGCCTGTGGCACCCCAGCCCAGGGGATTGAGTTCGTTGGCAATGCCGCCCAGCACCGCGTTGGGAAACTGGATAGGCAGTGACACGATCATGTTGCCGTTGCTGTCGGAGCCACCGGCGATCCACTGCACGATCAAGCCACTGGGCAATTTCTGGTAGCCAGTACCTCCCATCGAGCACGCAAAACCCGGCATGTAGCGCATCGGTACGCTGCCCAGCAGCGCCGTCCACTCGCCATTGAGATGCTTGACCAGCACCACCGAATCGCCCACGCCGAACTCGAAGCTGCCGAGATAGCCGTTGCCGACGGCGATCTTGTCGCCACCATTGACCACCACGGTCATGGCCCCGGTGCCGGTGTTCATCAGGTACAGGGCGCTGCCATTGGCGATGGCCGGTCCGGCCGCAGGCAAGGTGATGCTGTAGCCGCCATAACCGAAGCGCACGCAACGACCGATATCGGCGGCGGTCAGGGTGGTGGCCGCGTTGTAGACCGCCACATCGCGCAGCGAGCCCAGGGCGCGTTGCACGAACTCGGTGGTGGCTGCCGACTTGCCGTTGTCGAACTGCGGCTTGGTCTGGAACAGCGCGCCGCTGCGCAGCGCGGTGATCAGCTGGTTGTTGCTGCCTTCCAGCGGAGCGATGCCCGCCGCCGACAGCACATTGAGGATTTCATCGGTGATCGCGTTGCCCCAGCTGGCCGGGATCAGCGACCCCGGCGTGCCGGCAACCGGGTTTTCATCGATGAACCGGCCATTGACCAGCCCGGAGCTGGGCACGCTTTTTGGATAGTCCACAGGTGATGTCCTGAAGAGGACGCCCACCGCTACGCCCCGAGTGCGACGCGGCTCGGCCAGCGGCCAGGCAACGTCGGCACCCGGGATGGCGGGCAGGCGTCTTGAGATGATTGAAAACGGCTCGAAGGATTCGCGCCGATCATTGGCCAGGCAGGTTGCCTGGCAACCATTGGGGGGCCTGCGGGCGCGCCGCCACGGCCGGAAACCCCTGGCAATCGGGCCATTCGCGCAAGGCCTGGCGGTACTCCAGCAATTCCAGGTACTGCTGCGCGCTAAGGCGGGTGCCACGGCCCAGGTCCTGTTCATCGCGGTGCCGGGCCGCCAGCCACTGGCTGGCTTCCAGGCTGTCGCTGCGCCATTGTCGCTCCCGGGCTTCCGCCCCCTGGGCCACCACTTCGGCCACGTGGGCCCGGGCCATGGTTTCCAGCTTGTCGCCCGGCGGTGTCGCCAGCGGCGCAACCACCGGTTCGGTTACCTCAGCCGCCGAAGGCGGCACTGGGCTGGCCTGCAACTCCATGCCCACCCGCACTTCGCGCCCCGTGGGCGCAGGGTGGATGGCTGCGAGGAACTGCGGGGCGAACAAATCAGCGATGGCGTAGTCGCCGGTCTCGATCAACTCGACCACCACGCCCTCTTCCACACGGACATAACGGGCCATCACGCGTACTCCCAGATTTCACAAAAGCCATTGCCACCGGCGCCGCTCAAGCAGGCGGCAGTGGTGTTGGACGAGCAACTACCACCCCCACCCGAACCGCGACTTCCTGCAAACCCCGGAGTATTAAGACCCGTAAGGGGAGCGCCACCGTCGAACGGACTAGCCCCACCAAAACCTGCCGCTGTTCCCCAGTTCGGATTGCTCATGGCATATCCACCCTGCGTACCTCGTGCGCTGGCAAGATTGCCGCCAGTTACAGAATTGCCCCCCATGCCCCCATGCACAAAGTTAATAGTGCTCGAGGCTAGGGTAAGCACCTGCCCACCCTGACCTCCGGTTGCGCTCATGTGGCTACCGAAGGAACTACTGCCTCCCGTGGTGCCCGCGACCGCACGCGCCTCGCCACCGGCCCCCAGGGTAATGGGCACCCCCGAGAGCATCTGTGGGTTCACGTCGAACAAGCCCTCGGCATAGGCACCGGAACCACCGCCACCGCCCACGGTGAAACTACCTGCGGGCACCGGCTGGCAGCCGCCGCCGGAACCACCGGCGCCCACCAGGCGTACGCGAATGCGCTTGGCCCTGGGATCGGGCCGATACAGGGTGATGCCCACGGTTTCGAACTGCTTCACCGCCAACAGCCGCCCGCTGGCATCGCTGATGCCGTAGCCGCCCAGGGTGGTGGGGGTGTTCTTCAAGCGCTTGAAGTCGAGCAACTCGCCAATGGCCTGGGTCAGCTGGTCAGTCTTGCGTTCATCCGGCACCAGGCCGGCCGCCTTGATGACGTTGAGGATCTCCTCGGTCACGCCATTGCCCCAGTCAGCGGGAATCAGCGATCCCGGCGAGCCGGTCAGCGGGTTTTCATCGACGAAGCGGCCATTGACCAGGCCCGCACTGGGTACACTTCTGGGAAAGTCCATCACCTGCCCTCTAGTCGTAATTGATATGCACCCGGGTATGGGCCGGGGCGCTGCGGTGGATCAGGCACTCCAGGGCCGATCCGGGGTTCATGCCGAAGCGTTCGCCCCAGTAGCTGGCACCGTAGCGCCGGCCGAGCAGCAACCGGCCGCCGGTGTTGAGCGTCCACATGAACTGCGCCTGCCAGGTGCCGAAGTGCGCCGAGCCGAAGCGGGCGCGACCCATGCGCGGAGTCTCCAGCTCGGTAATGGTGGCGTTGGGGTAACCCTGGCTGCGGGCGATTTCCACGTAGTAGCTCAGCGCCTGGCTACCCACCGCCAGCAAGCGCCGGCGCACCGCCAGGCGGCGGTCGTCGAACAGCGGCGTGGCCCCCAGGCAGGGGTCGGGCAGCTCCATCACCCGCTCCCAGTCCGGCACCAGCTCGCTGACCCCGGCCGGGTCCATCTCGTTGAGCAAGTCGGCGGCCCGGGCATCCAGGCGCGCCAGTTCCTGGGCGATGCCTTCGAGCACCTGCTCCAGTTCAGGCACTTGCTCCGGGTCCCAGGCCGGGCCGCTGGGCAGCAAGCTGCGCAGTTGTTCCTGGTACTGGGCCGCGCTTCTCATTCCAGCCATACGCAACCTCCGAAGGTCAGCAGCTGGTTGTTGGCGGCCGGTACGTCGGCGCTGGGCGCCATCAGCTTGTGGTCGTTCTCGCCGGTGGCACTGCTGATGGCTTCGGCGATATGGGTCAGCAGCAAGGTTTCGCCGAGACCGGCTTCACGGTGGTGCAGGTCGCGCAACTGGGCTTGCACCGCGGCGCGCACGGCGCTGGTGTCCGGGCTCAGGCGCAGGCGATAGGTCACCGGCTGCTGCACTGGGGCCAGCACGTGGACCTCGGCGGTCACCGGCCGCAGCGGCTCGATATGCGCTTGCACCTCGGCCAGTTGCGCGGCATCCGGCACCGGGTGCGGATCATCGTCACGCATCACGAACAGGCCCACGGTGCCCGGCCCGAGGTAGCTGCCGCGGCACCAGGCGCGGGTCACGCCGGGGCACTCCAGGGCCCAGGTCTCGTAGTCCTGGGCCGAGCCGCCGTGGGGAATGACCCGGTACGAACGGATCACCCGCGAGCGCAGCGACTCCAGGCTTTCGCGCGCGACGCCGCCCACCAGCCCTGGTGCCAGCACCGTGAAGCTGCCGCTGATGCCCTGGATCGGCTGCACCGGGATCAGGCTCAGGCCGGCCTCGGCATTGCCCAGGGAACCGGCATCCAGGGCAGCGATGCTGGTGCTGTTCAGGCCGCTGCTGGTGGTCCGCGCGGCGGTCACCTTGTAGCTGCGGCCATCGCTGGACTGCAGCAGCGTATCGACATCCAGCACCGCCCCGGCCGACGCCATGAAGCTGACGTTGCCGCTGGCCGCCTGGGCGGCCTTGCGTGGCTGGTTCAAGCGCAGGGCGGCGATCCGTTCCAGGGTCGACTCATCGGCCTTGTCCGGCAGGATCTGCTCGGCGATCCAATCCAGGTAGCCATACAGGCCAAAGGCGGCGCCGCTGAGGGTTCGGGCCAGGACTTGGGCATCGGACTGGCGCAGCGAATCGCTGGCCAGGTCGCTTTGGGTGCGCTTGATCAGCACCGGCAGCGAAGGCGTTTCAAACGGCATAGGTCACCTGCCAACTGTGTTCGGGGTTGATGTCCAGGCGCTCGCCACCGGCCAGTACCAGCACGATGCGCAGGTTCAGGCGTTGGGCGTCGAGGCGTTCGCTGCTGATGTCCACGGCGCTGCAATGGCCATCGTCGATCAGCCATTGCAGGGCTTCGCGGGCGTAGAACTCGGCGTCGAGCTGGGTCTGGCGGGTCAGCTTGACCCGGCGCAGCAACCACAGCCGCGAGCCGATGCGGTCGTCGGCCACCGTGGGAAAACTGTCGCCCCACCAGCCGAAACGTTCGTCATCGTCGAGCACGTCATCGTCGGCGGCGCGGCGCCAGGTGTAGAGGCTGATCAGCACCGCGCGGGTCAGCGCGGTCTTGAGGTCGTGGCTGAGGAACATCATGGGCCTCCCACCGGTGCGCCGGTCTGGCCGGGGCCCGGCTGCACGCCGGCATGCTGGTGGCGCATCTGGCTGATGCCACCGGCCACCTGGTCGCCCTGGGAGACGATCTTGCCGGTCTGGGTCAGGGTCGGCGTATCGATGTTCACCGCCGTGTCCGCCCGGATGTTCAGGGTGCCGGTCTGGATATCGATCACCCGGCCACGCTTGAAGTGCACCTTGTCGCCTTCGTCGGTGTAGATGGCTACCTCGCCGGGTGCCAGGGCCTGGAGGCGATAGCGGCGATCAGCGACCACCAGCACCACGGCGTGGGAGCGGTCGCCACCGAGGAAGGTGGCGATGCCTTCGGCTCCGGCCAGCGGATTGCTGGTGAAACCGTAGGGCTCGAAATGCTCCATGTCGTCATTCACCTCGCCGGCGGTCAGGCGCATCTGGAGCGATTGCAATTTGTTGGCCGAGTTGGCGAGCACGACGGTGCCGCGCGCCAACAGGCGTGTCAGTAGGCTCATGGTGGATTCCTTGGCTGGCCCGGGCCCGACGCATCGGGCAGGCAATGGCGGGCCCCGGTGGCCTGTACGCCGCCGGGGGCGGCTCAGGTTTTCGCGGGGACGGGGTTGGCGTCGAAGGTGTGTGGCGGCGCCACTTGCAAGGTGGTGATCGAACCCTGCTCGGAGAGCGAATAGGTGACCTTGGAGATCAGCATGTCCTGGTCGAAGCCCAGGACCTTGTCGATCACCCGCACCAGGGTGTTGTGCCGCCACAAATCGCCGTTGCCCTGGCGCCAGCCCTGGATCCGATAGCTGGTGGTCAGCGCCTTGCCCATGCGGGTGGCGCTCTCCCAGTCGGCCCGCTGCTGGGCCAGTTCGGGGGTCAGCTGCGCGCTTTCGCTGATCACCGTGACCCGCTTGCGCGCCATGCTCGGGTCCCGGGCCTGGCCCGAGACCTCGGCGACCGCAGCGCCGCTTTTCTGGTCGCTGCCCTTGTGCTGGCCAATGACCCGGTACTCGGAGAACACCTGGCTGAAATCCATCGGCGCATTGGCCGACAGGATGTTCTTGCCCAGCTCCAGGGCATCGCTGGCCCGCCCGCTACTGCCGGGCTTGGCCAGCAGCACGCGGCCCTCGGCGTCATCGGTGGAGAACACCCGGTACAGGGTCAGCAAGCGGTCGATGGACTGGAACACCGTCTCCCCGGGCACGATGCTGTGCTTGCCAAGCTTGGCGGTCTGCGGGATCTCGCTGACCACGCCCACGCCATAGGCGCCCGCCAGGGCCTGGACGATGCTCAACAGGCTCTGCTCCTGCCACTGGCTCGGGCGGTTGATGGCCGCGCAGTCGGCCAGGTCCTGGGTCAACGAACTGCCTTCGATGCTCAGGCTGACCTGGTGCGCGTCATAGCTGACCGGCGCCTTGTACACGTAGCCGGTGAGCACCAGGTCGCTGCCGATACGCACCTGGCAACGCGAGCCGGGCTTGATCGGCTTGACTTCCAGTTGCCCCGGCCACTGCCAGGTGATGTTGAGGCTGAAGCTGCGGAACTGGCGCTCCAGGTCCGCGCTGATCTCGACGCTTTTCCAGCCGCCGTAGTCCAGGCCGTCAACGGTCAGGGTGACGGCATCTTGTGCTGGGTTCATGGCCTACACCTCGGCGATTTTCAGATCGGCCGGCGGCAGGAAGCCAGGATGCACCGCCTTGTTGCGCTGGCTCACCTCCCCCACTCGAGTGGCATCGCCAAAGCGCTGGTAGGCCACCACCAGGGCCGGCAGGCTCTGCTTGGGCGACAGGGTCAGCAGCCGCACTCCGGTGGACGACACCGCCGTGAGATGGCCGAACAGCTGCTGGCGCAGGCTGTTAAGAGCCTGGTAATGCAGGGCATCGGCCTTGAGCGCGGCCTGCCAGATCACCTCATTGAGGGCATCGCGCAGGCTCAGCACATCCTCGGCCACCGGTACATCCAGGCGGCGTACCGGCTGGACCGCCTGCTGGGCCACCGAAGGCGTGGAGTTGAGCTTGACCACCGGCGCTGCCGCCGGCATCTGCGCGACCTGGTAGCCGAGCTTCACCAGCAGCATGTCCTGCACCAGGTTGGCCATGGCCTGGGCCGCGGCCACCGTGTCCTTGCCGGTGGTGAGCTTGGGCGTATCGATCTTCTTCGCCGCCTCGACCTGTTGCGAAGCGTTGGCCAGCACCCCTCGATAACCCTCGCGGGCGAAGTCCTTGAGCTCGCGGATGTCCTTGAGCAAGCCCTTGAACTCGGCGCTGACCTCCCTGGGCAGCTCCTTGAGCGCCAGCACCAGCTGGCGCAGGTCCTTGTAGGTGTCGATCAGCTCCTTGAACTCATGCTCGATCACCGCGTAGACGTCCTTGAGGCAATCGCGCAGTTCCTTGACCGCGATCCGTGCGGCCTTGATCAGGCTGATGACCTCCTCGAAGCGCCGCACCGCCGAACCCAGCAGGCTGTCGGCGGCCACCAGCAATTGCTCGCGGGAGTTGACCACCGCCGTGGGGAACAGCAGCGGCTGGTCGGGGTGGAACTTGAGGGCGAACGTCACCAGGCCGCCGTCCTGGCGGGTATGGGTCATTTCGCACTCGCCGACCTTGACCTGCATCCGTCCCAGCCAAGGGTGGACCAGTTCCCCGGCCCCCTGCTCCAGGGCCTGGAGCAATTGGTCGCGCTGCTCCAGGCAGTTCTCGCCCACGATGAAGGCCGTCAGGTCGTGGACCTTGGCCTGCTGGCCGAGCCCTTCATAGAAGGGCTGGTCGCGCTGGGGGTACTCATGCAACTGGCCCTTCTGGCCCACCGGGGTCTTGGCCTGGTCGACCCAGAAACCGACGCCGCGAAACGACGCCGGCAACAACCGATCACGCCAGCTCATTGGAACCTCCTAGGGAAAGTGAGCGATAGCCGATGCGCGGAGTCACCGCCAGGCCCGGCTGGTTGGTCTGCGGCTGGCTGGTGCGCATGCCCGCCGGGGCGTTTTCGAAGCGCACCGTCAGGCCGCCTTCGAGTTGCGTGCGATTGTTGGCTGCACTCTGCTGCACCAACGCGCCGGAGCCCTGGTTCAGGTTGCGCGCCGCCGGCGAAGCCTCGGCACCGAAGAATGCCGGGGCCAACTGGCCCTTGCCTTCGGCGTTGGTGCGCTGCTGGGCCTCGGTCAGGCCTTCGACCTTGCCGGTGATCTTGGCGATGAAGCCGCCAAAGCTGCCGCCGAGCATTTCCCGGATACCACCCAGGGTGCCCTTGAGCTTGTCCCAGAACGCCGAGAACCAGTCGGCGATGGGCTGCCAGTTGGCCGTGACCATGTCCATGGGCGACCAGTTGAACAGCTCCTGCAAGAACCCCTGGACCGGCGCCGTGACCGCCAGCAGTGAGTCCCACAAGCCACTGAAGAACCCGGCCACGGGCTCCCAGGCCGCATTGACCAGCGGCATCGGCGACCAATCGAACAGCGCCCGAAAGAACTCGCCCACCGGCGCGCTCAGCGCCAGCAACTGGTCCCAGGTGGCCGAAAAGAAGTCCATCAGCGGTTGCCAGTTATTGATCACCAGGCCCAGGGGCGACCAGTCGAACAGGGTCTTGAAGAACCCCAACACCGGTTCCGCCTGGGCCCGCAGGCCATCCCAACAGCGTCCGAAAAAGCCCAGCAGCGGCTGCCAGTTATTGATCACCAGGCCCAGGGGCGACCAGTCGAACAGGGTCTTGAAGAAGCCCTTCACCGGTTCCGACAGCGCCCGCAGGCCATCCCAGCAGCGCCCGAAAAAGCCCAGCAGCGGCTGCCAGTTGTTGATCACCAGGCCCAGGGGCGACCAGTCGAACAGGGTCTTGAAGAAGCTCATCACCGGCACCGACAGTGCCCGCAACAGCTCCCACAGCGCCGAGAACAACCCGGTCAATGGCTGCCAGTTATCGATCACCAGCCCCAGCGGGCTCCAGGAAAACAAGGTCTTGAAGAAGTCCAACAGCGGCAACGCCAGGGCCTGGATGCCCTGCCACAAGCCACTGAAGAACTCGCTGAGCGGTGCCCAGGCCTGGGTCGCCTCGCCGACCACCGAGCTCCAGAGCCCGGAGAAGAACCCCGTGAGCGAGCCCCAGGCGCCGGCCAGGGCCTGCAACGGGCTCCAGCCGAACAGGCTCTTGAAGGTGGCGAAGGCCACCTGCGCCGCCTGCTGCAGGCTGTTCCAGATCCCGCTGAAGAACCCGGATATCGGCTCCCAGTAGGCCACGATCAAACCAGCGGCCACGGCGATCGCCGCCGCCACGATGCCCACCGGCGAGGCCAAGAGGCCGACCACCGCCGCCAGGCCCATGGCCCCAGTGGTAACCACGGTGAAGGCCACGGCCGCAGCGGCCAAGCCTTCCACCAGGGCCGGGTTGTCGGCGATGAAGCTGCCGATGCTGCTGATCAGCGGCGTGAGCCCGGTGATCAGCTGGTTGACCGCCGGCAGCAGTGCCTGGCCCATCTTCAGCGACACCCCTTGCAAGGCGTCGTCGAACTGCTTGAGGTGAGCCGAGGTTTCACCCAGGGGCACTTGCGGTGCCTTGAGCTGGGTGAGTTGCTGGCTGCTGGCTTGCAGGTCGTCCTCGGCCTTGATCGCCTGCTTGATGCCATGGATGAACGGCTCCAGCAAACCTCCACCCTTGATGAAGCCGCCCAGGTCGAGGGAGCCGAGGCCACTGTCCTCGATGCTCTTCTTGAAGGCGCCGATCCTGGCGCGGATCCCCGACATCTGGGCTTCGAGTTTCTGTGCGCCGAGCACCACCACGGACATGTGCACCGTGGTCTGGATGTTCGTCAGGCTCATGCTTTGTTGAATATTGGCCATCACTGCACCTGCTGCATCGCATTGATCCGTTGTGCGTGCTCCAGTGACTCGCGGAGCACATCCAATGGCCTGGCCATCATCTGTTCGGGGTCAACCTTCCAGAACCAGGCCAGGTCATAGGCGGCCGCGATCAGGTCGCCGATGGCTGCGACGCCGCACTCATGAAAAAACTCGCGACGGCCCAGCTCAGGCCGTTGAGGTCGGCCAGGTCCAGCTGGTTCACCGAGGACGGTGGGATACCGGCGCAGACCGCGATGTACTTGGCCGCGACATCCATGTCCAGGCTCACTTCCTCGCTCTTGTCGATCCGGTACGGCAGCGCCTTGATGTTGCGCACCTCTTGCACCGTCGGGCGGCGCAGGGTCAGTTCGTCGAGCGTTTCGCCGTGGGCCTCGATGGCCACTTGCAGCTTCACGACTTGAGTCATTGCCAGGTCCCCTTCACGCCGTTGAACACCAGCGCGATGCTGGCGTCGTCGCCCTTGGATACCGGCTCGTCCACCAGGTAGGCGCCGGCCAGGACGAAGACCTTGCCGTTGTTGAATTCGCAGGTGACGGTCATGTCGGTACCGGCCACCAGCTGCTTGAGCGGGAAGTCCGGGGTGTGCAGCGCCGTGACCTTGAACGTCGGGGTGACCTCGACTTCCTTGTAGAAACCCGGCACGACGGTTTCACGCTTGGTGGACATCAGCGGCGCCTCGCAGCCGCCGTTGATCGTCAGTTGAGCACCGTCGACCTTGACGTAGCAGGTGCCCGCAATCACTTGACCCATGGTGTTTCTCCCTTCAATAAAAAGCCCACGCAAGGTGGGCTGGATTCACAGTCGAACGCGCGTTCAGGCGACGTTGTCGTACTGCAGGCGGAACTGGTTGAGCAGCGCGAACACTCGCAGGCCGTTGATGTAGTCCGGCGGGAACAGCACGTTGATGCGGTTCGGGTCCCGGGCATCGCGTTCCACCACCAGGTGCTCGGCGAACAGCTCGGCGTTTTCCACATGGCCTTCCAGCTCCAGCTTGGCGTACTGGGCGATCAGCTCGCCGCGAATGGTGCTCGGGGTGACGATCGGCTGGCCGGCGCCGAAGCGGGTGCCGTCGGCGGCCAGCTTGTGGCGCCCGTACTTGCTGGTGATCACGCTTTGCAGGCGGCGCACGATGTAGGCCGACTGGTGCAGGGTCTCGCTGTCCAGGTAGGAGTTGTCCGCCTGGCCGAAAGCGTTCTTCTGGTAGGTGGTGATCGAACGCTGGATGCGCACGTAGCCGCCTTCGTAGTAGGCGGTGGCGATGCCGTAGTTGAGCAGCGACTGGCGCTCGGTCAGGGTGAAGCGCTCGCTGGCCGCGGCCGGGTCCAGGCCCGGCAGGCTGCCGCTCTGGGTCGGACGGCTGGCATCGGCGGAGATGAACACCGCGGTGCGCGCGGCCAGTGCCGCAGCCTGGACCCAGGCCGGTTGCGGAACGCCCGGTTCCAGGGCCTGGATGGTCATGTGCTGGTCGTTGCGCGCCTGCCCGGCGGCGACCAGGGTGCCCACGGTGCCGCGCTTGGCGGTGTAGACATGGCCGAACAGCTGCTTGGCCCAGGACCAGCGACCCACGCTGTCATCCATGACCGCTTGCCAGGTGTTGAGGCTGGCGACGTCGGTCCAGGGCATGCAGATGAACTCGAACGGTTCATCGCCCAGGGCGGCGACCGCGGCGACCTGGTCAGGCACGCCGGCACCACCGGCCATCTTGCCGATGACGATGGCCAGGCCTTCCGGGGTGCTCTCGCCATTGCTCTTGCCCAGGCGATTGAGCTGCAGGCTGATGTCGTTGCCGCTGTCGCCGGTCCACTTGGCGTTCAGGGTCACCACGCCTTCGGCGGCGCTGGCACTCAGCGGCAGGTCGGCCGAGGTGTTGATCTTCTGCACCAGGGCGGTGGCCGCCTGGGCTGCGGTGGCGCCCTTGGCGATGGCGGCCTGGACCCGCACGCCGCCCACATAGAGGTTGAGCACGCCGCTCTCGGTGGCGCTGCCGGTCAGGGTCAAAGTGCCCTTGGCCACGCTGCCCTCGCTGTTGTGCAGCGGCAGGCACCAGATCTCGCCGACCGGGTCGGTCTTGCGGAAGGTCTCGTACATGGAGGCCAGCATCGAACCCTGGCCGCCGATGCTCTTGGCCAAGGCCACGCTGGACACCAGCACCAGCTTGCCCACCTCGCTGGCGGGCACATTGTCGTTGACCTGGGCGACGATCAGCCGGCGCATGGCCGACGAGGCGCTATTGGCCGCCGAATTGTCCATCTCGGCATAGAACAGCGGAACACGAATGTCCGCGGGGATATTGCTGAATCCGATCGCCATTATTGGGCTCCCTTCGGTTGTGCCGCTTGCACGGCGTTGATGGTGATATCGCCATCGGCCAGACGGCGACGCCACCAGGCGTTGTCCGTGACTTCGCGGCCGGCGGCCGGCAGCAGGTCGCCCGCTTCCGGATCGGGTACGGCGCGGCCAGCGGCCGGCAGCACGGTGATGCGTTTGCTCATTGCTTCAGCTCTCCTGAGAAAGTCAGCTCCAGGCGCCCATCGGGGCCCGGGCTTTTCAAATTGGGATCCGCCGGATCGATGGCATCGACCCGCACCGTGACCCCGGTAAAGGACGGCAAGCCGTCGAGTTCACGTTCATGCCAGGTTTCCGCCGGCTGCCCGGAACGATTGCGCCCCAACTGGAACTCGGCGAAAAAGCGCAGGCGATAGAGCAACCGCTCATTGCCCACCGGCACCAGCTCACCGCCCTCGTACTGGATCGGGCTGTACTCGGCCCCGGGCTTGAAACCCACCAGCGCGCGCCAGAGATCGGCGCGCAGGTTGTAAGCCTGCGTCTGGGCCAACAATTCTTTTCCAGGGGGCGATTTGAGTACCAAGAGAACTTCGAAGAAGTCGACAACTATGTTATTTGAGTCTTTCGACGGGCCTTGGGTGACTCGATTCGATCGCGGAGAAACATAAAACGCAGGAAGAATTGATATAGGAGCTTTACTTAAGGCTTCGGAATCTCCTATAAATCCGACCGCCGCCGACACTGAAAGATCACTTGAAATCTGGGCAACTATAGATCCGACATCCATAAACCTCCCTAATCACTCATAGAGCACCAAGACTGAACTAACATTCGAACAACAAAAAATATAAAGCGAGATATCACATACCGGCCGCAAGTAGTGGCATATTTATTATTGGCGCAGGTATTTTCAAAGTAGCGATACTCAATTGAATCGTTTTCCTTGAGTAATCAGGAAACCCAATTTCTGGACTGCCAAACCAACGATCCGCAAAAGATTTCTGGCCAAATGGATTAATCAAAAAATAACTATCCACTCCATAATCCCACGGCAGGCTGTAAAGCCATACCCCAAAAGCAAAGCTCATGTTCACAAACTCAATTGGAACCCAAGCCTGCGCCCCTCCCATAAATCGCATGATCTTATAATTACTATCGAACACTATTCGATTCTGCGAATCTTTAACTTGCATTCCGAAGCCACTGGATTCAGGTGGATTTACTCCACAAGCACGAAACTTCCCTGAAAAATTCAGATTATTAGCTGGATACCGTCCCACAATATAGAAAGTGAAGCCAGTCCATTTTCTAGAAGATCCGATATTTTGAAAGCCAATGTTTATACCAACGCCATCTGGAGAAATAAAAACAAGAGGTGGACAGTCAGTCTCTATAGGTGAATCATAAGTAACCTTTACCCATCCTCCATAGTGCTGATCAACACTCTCAACTGAGTAGGCACCAAACGCCATAACATGAAGAACAGAGTTCTCATCATCAATGATTGTTTGCCCTTGGGCTCCAGTGCAGATGATCCCGTAGTTCATTTGTAATGTACCGCCAATATCAAATAAGTTTGCGTGGACACTCCAAAGTAGGCATAAAGCTCAGGATCAATAGCTGGAAACTTGACCGCGGCATTAGGGTAATCCCCAACAACCTCGTATATTGGAAGATAGTTATCTCCCGTAGAGTTAGCCGTAACGACAACCACTCCCTTACTCGGATCAAACCCAGCAAGAGCTATTGTTTCACCCTTGATTGAAAACCCTGTTCTTTCATACAAGCAAACAGTACGCATAGAAAAGGAATTCAGATCTAAATTTGTCGCGTCATTCTCATCAAAAAAACGTATTCCGTACATCCTCCCTCCGAACACTTCAGGCAAGACTTACAACCAGCCAAAAGCCATCACAAAAATTAGAAACCATATTCACAACGAAAGATTTCCAATTTTAACTCTTAGTTTATTATTCTCATCGTAGACTTTAATCACATCTGCCCGCTGTTCTATTCTTCCCCCGACGCCAGCACTATTAGTCGAGAACCCTCCGTTTTTATCAAGCATCCACAAAGGTCGCCCCAAACTATCTTTCACGTCGGACTGAATGGTCCCTTTGATTTTTGCATTATCAATAGCGCCGTCTTTAATAAATAAAGAATCTATATACACCTTGTTATTTTCAACAACGAACGGGTATTTGACCTCATTGGAGTTAGGGTCAACCACAGCAAAAGTGCTGGCAGCAATAAGCACTTGGCTGACCATTCCTCCAGGTGTGTCCTCAACTCCCACACCAATGCCTGCAACATAAGGGCGTCCATCCTTCATCATTTGAGTCTTGATGGTATACATTGCATTAAGCTCGTCCTTTAGGGCTTTGATCTCTACAGCAGAGCCGCCCCCAGACTCAATCTTCTCCAACAGTGTCTTACTCAATTGAGAGGAAGATATCTTGTCACTCAAGTACTCAAGAATCGGCCCAGCGTCATTGCTGGCCTGTCCAATCACCGATTTTGAATAAGCGCCAACATTTCCTATCCGGTCCACCAATCTTGCCCAGAAGAAAAATGTTGCTCCTGATGCCAGGCCCATGATGGTCAGGTCGGTCTGCGGGTAGGCGTAGTCGCCGAACTTGGTGGCCGTGGCTACGTCGCTGCCCTGGCTGTACCAGATCTCGGTCCGTTGCAGGTCGGCGGTGCTCAGCCCGGCCGGGATGCTCCACTTGAGCTTGATGCCGAACACGATCGACTCGGCGTTGAAGGAAGCCACCATCGGCGGCGGTGTGGTCTTGCCGTTGAGCACGGTCTCGACCGAGGTGGCGAACACCGAGCCGATGTCCAGGGCGTTGATCGCCCGGACCTTGGCCACGTAGCGCCCGGCATAGATACCGCTGACCTCGAAGGCGTTGCCCCCGGTACGTCCGGCGAACACCCAGTCCCCGTCGTTCTTGCGCCAGTGCACCTCGTAGGCGATGGCGTTGTCCGGGCGCTCCCAGTCGATGGTCATGACCCCGACCGCGCTGCCCTGGTCGACGAAATGCTCGTTGCGCACCCGCACGTTCTTCGGTGGGTTCTGCACGCTCGGCGGGATCACCGTCACCGGTGGCTGGTCGATGCGCGCGCCGTTGTCGATCGCCGCGAACTTGGCGGCGACATGCTTGACCGCGCTGATGCTGTACTTGATCGCCGAGCCGGAAAAATCCTCGGCCACCGACAACACGCGAAACTGCTGGACCGCCAGGGTCGGCGAATCGATGGCCCACATCGAGTGCACCGGTGGCAGCTCCTCGAGTTTTTTCTCCAGCACCACCCGCTGCACTTCAGCGGGAAAGCCGGTGGTGTCGAGGGTGGTGGCGCCGCTGTCCCAGGTGATGCCGGTGCTGTCCCAGGTCAGTGGATAACCCACGGACTTGATCACCCGGGAGATCGCCTTGCCGGTGGGCATGATCAAGGTCAGGGTATCGCCGGGGTAGGCCTTGACGTCGGCATCCAGCACCAGGGCGTCCAGGGTCGCCGAGCGCAGGCGCCCGCCGATCCGCCGGCCGGCCCGGTCGTTGTCCGCCACGCGGATCACCTGCCCCGGACGCACCAGGGTGCCGTCCAGGCCCACGGAAAAACTCACGCTTTCGGTTTCCAGGCGGTTGGTCAGCAGCGCCCATTTGCCGATGCGCTGGGCCTGGGCCTGGGAGGTGCAGCCGGTGGCGGTGATCTCGGTCTGCTGCACGCCATAACGGGCGATGCCTTCCGGATCGTCGACGTACTGCACCTTCTGCCGGTAGAAGTCCGCCGGGTCGTTCCAGCTCACCAGGGCCACGCTGTAGCGGGTCTTTTTCGCCGAGCCGCCGTAGACGAACTTGCCGTCGATCACGTTGGCGTTGCTGTAGGTGTACACCGGGTCTTCCGGCATATCGGCCACCGCCATCACCGAGCCTGCGCCCCAATAGGCCATGCCGCGGAAGGTGGTGGCCAGGTCCTGCAGCACTTTCAGCGCATCGGCACGCACCGAGAGATAGAGGTTGCAGGTAAAGCGCGGCTCGGTGCCGCCCTTGCCATCGGACACCGGTTGGTCGCAGTACTGGCCGATGCGGTACAGCTCCCACTTGTCCACCTGGGCGGCGTTGAGCAGGTGCCCGAGGCCATAACGCTGGTGCAGCAGCAGGTCGTAGTAGATCCAGGCCGGGTTGTCGGTCCAGGCCGACTTGAAGGTGCCGTCCCACACGCCGCTATAGGTCCGGGTGGCCGGATCGTAGTTGCTCGGCACGCGGATGATCCGTCCTTGCAATTCGAAGGAGCGGTTGGGAATCGACTGGAACTGCGAGGCATCGAACTGCAGGCCGATGATCGCCGAACCCGGGTAGCGTAACTTGGCGTCGATCACGTCGGTGATGGACTCCACGCTGGTGGTATCGGCGATCGCCCCGCTGCTGGAGTTCGTCGTCAGCCGCCGCACCCGCACGCTCCAGCCGGCCTTGGCCGCTGGCAGGTCGACCCGGTGGGAGCGCTCGTACTTGCTGGAGCTCTTGCCGCTGAAGGCCGATTGCAGCACTTCGACGAACGCCCCGCCATCGGTGGACAGCTCGATGACATAACGCACCGTGTAGCCGTTGGTGTCGCCGTTGCTGGTGTTGGTCTGGGCCAGGCGCGAGACCGCCAGGCGGATGCGCACCGCCGACAGTTGCAGGTTGGTGATGGCGCGGGTCCAGGGTTGGTCGCTGCGCAGTTCCACCGCCACCTGGGACTCGTTCTCCACCGCCGGAAAGCCCGGGATGTAGGTCTGGTCCTGGCTGCCGTTGCGGGTCTCGAGGCTGACCCCGGAGAAGTTCAGGCTGCCGTCGGCGTTGGCCAGGGGCGTCTCGTTGAGGAACACCGAGCGCTTGCCGTTCTTCAGGCCCACGATCTCGCCTTCACTGACGAGATCGAGGATCCGGGCATAGGCCGTGCTGTGCAGGCTGTCCGGGGCTTCCACGGAGGGACGGGGCGGCTTGGCGCCGCCGCCCTTGCTACCGGCGAGAATGGGGTCGGTCATGGCTTTCCTTCAGGCGAAATGAGGCCCGCGGCATCGCAGGCAGGTGGAAGACGGGAATGCTTAGAGTTGGTCCTGGGCGTAGATGCCGGAGCTGATCACGGTGCTGCCGATGGTCAGCTGGCCATAGAGCAGGCCCACCGGATTGCCCTGGGCCGTGGTGTTGAGTGGCCCGTTGAAGCTGTAGCTTGGGCGGTTTTCCGGGCGTTCCTGGGCGCCCAGGCCCTTGGGCATGGGCGCGAGCATCTGCGTCACGCCGCCCATCACCAAGGTCGCTCCGGTCATCATCATGGCAGTGACTGCCGGGCCGGTGAGAAAGCCGAAGGGGTTGTAGTAGGCCACGGCCATCAACACCGCGCCGAGGATGGTCTGCAGGCCCCCAGCGCGCTTGGAGCCGCCGAGCACCGGGGCGATGCGAATCACCTGCTTGCCCAGGGGCTGGTGGATATCGGTCTCGGACAGGTTGCGCCGGCCGTTGAACACGGCGAAGCGCAGGCCCTTGTCGGCGCTTTGCACCATGTAGCGCTCAAAACCCGGGAACTGCCGGAAGTAACCCATCACGTCCTTGAAGCCTGCGCTGATGGCCACCCGGTGTTCACGCCCGAACAGCCGTGCCAGGGAGCCGGACAGCAGCACGGTTTGCATCTTTTGTGGTTCTACGGCCAAGCCCATGGGGTTCTCCTGGCGATAAAAAACCCGCCGCGGCGGGTTGGGATGGACAACGCAGACCGCTGTTTCAGAGCTGGTCCTGGGCGTAGATGCCGGCGCTGATCACCGAGCTGCCGACGATCAACTGGCCATAGAGCAGGCCCACCGGGTTGCCCTGGGCCGTGGTGTTGACCGGGCCGTTGAAGCTGTAGTTGGCACGGTTGTCGGGACGGTCCATGGCCCCCAGGCCCTTGAGCTGCGGCGACATCATCTGCATCACCCCGCCCATGGCCAGGGAAATGCCCATGCTGGCGGCGAAGGTCCAGCCGCTGGAAGCGCCGGTGCCGATCAGGCCTGAGGCAGTACTGCCAGTGGCGGCTATGCCACCGGTGAAATAGGAGGCCGCCACCACCAGGGCGACGCCAATGATGGTCTGCAACCCGCCCGAGCGCTTGCTGCCGATCAGCAGCGGGGCAATGCGGATATCGCTGCTGCCGCAAGGAGCATGCAGGCGATCCTGGCCCAGGTTGTCGCGCCCGAGGAACAGCGAGTAGGTCACCCCGCGATCCTTGGATTCCATCAGGAAGGCCTCGAATCCCGGCACCAGCACGCACAAGGCGCGGATCGCCTCCGCAGCGCTGCCCACCGCCAACCGATGCACCCGGCCGAAGCGGGCTCCCAGCGAGCCGTACAATCGCACGACCCGGACTTTTTGCTGATTCATCACATGACTCCCAGGAAGAAAGATCCCCGGTTGGCAGCCGGGAAAGGCAGCGGCCTCAAGCCGACGCCATGAGCTGGCGATGGCGCCAGATGCTGACCGTGACCTCGTCCCAGTAACCGCCATAGGTGTCGCGCTTGCTGTCGCGGCCATAGAGGTGGTGCAGGATGGAGCCCGGCGCCGGGTAGTGCGCAGGCTCGCTCTTGAGCACGCCATCGGCCAGGTAGATTGCCGCGTGGTTGGGCACCGGCGAGCGGATCTGCATCAACACCACGTCGCCCTGGCGCAGGTCCCCTACCCGCTCGAAACCGGCCTCGGGCAAGTGCTCCAGGTAGAGGTTGCCGCCCTTGTCCCACCAGCCGTCCTCGCGCTGGTAGTCGCCCAGTTCTATACCCAGCTCGCGCCGGTAGTAGTCGAGGATGATGCTCAGGCAGTCGTGCACGCCATGGGCGAAGGCCCGGCCAACCAAGGGTGCCTGGTAGCCGTTGGGCGCCAGCTGGGCCCACTGGCCAATGCGCGGCTGGCCGGCGTCGTCCGCCAGCACCTGGACGATGTGCCAGGGCAACCCGGAGGCCTCGCAGGCCACCCGGTCCGCCTCGCTGGGCGTGGCCGGGTAATCCGGATGGCTGTGGATCACCGCCAGCACCTCGCCGCGCTCCTCGGCTGCCGCATAGTCCGCGGGAGCCAGGCGAAAGTGCTCGCTGGGGGTCGCGGCGGTATTGCGACACGGCACATAGACCCGCCGCCGGCCCTCGCGAATCAGCAACCCGCAGCACTCGCGGGGGTATTCGGCCAGGGCGTGGCGCTCGATGGCCGCAAGGTTCGCCTTGTTCATGTTCAGCTCCGTAGCAGGCCCGCCGCAGGAAACGAACCGTAGGGCAGCGGGTTGTTCTCGCCGAAACGCAGCTTGCAGCTGCTCAGGCGCCCGCCGCATTTATCCTTGGCGGCATCGGTGACGATCACGTCGTTGACGTCCGCCACCGGGCCGCCGTTGTAGCCACAGTAAGGGCCGCGATAACCGCCGCAGCTGAGCCACCAGCAGACGTTGGCGACGATCTGCCGGCGCGGAAGCTGCACGCCGTTGAAATCCAGGGCGCTGGATAGCTCGAACTGCACTACCTCGTTGTCTTCGGCGACCTTGCGCTCGACGTACCAGATGTCCGGCGGCAGCTCCTCCTCGGGGTCGGCCTCGGGCTGGCCGTCCAGGTACTTGCCCAGGGTCCGGTGACGAATCAGCCGGGCCCCTACCAGGTCTTCGAAATACAGCACCAGGGCGGTGATGAAACCATCGACGTTGCCCACCGACAGGGTCGGGGTCGGCTGCGAGCCCTTGCCGGTCATTTCGAAGCCCTCGGCCTGGATCGGCCAGGGGGAATACTCGAGCCCCTGCCAGAAGATCGACGACTGCTGGGGGTAACCGTGAAAACGGTAGAGTTCGGCGCCGAGGCTGGTGGCGTCGAGCTCGAAAAGCTCCACCCACGCGCCAGGCTCCAGGGTCTGGATATCGGCCGTAATTGGCATCGTGTTTCCTCAAGGCAAAAAGAAACCCGCGCGATGGCGGGTGGGTGGGCGCTGGCTGCGGCTAGATCAGGCTGCGAGCCTCTGCGCGTTTCTCTGCGATATCGGCTGGGATGTCCTGGCCGGTTTCCAGCTTGCGTACCACCAGCCAGTCGGTCTGGCGCAGGTATTCCCGGGCCTCGTTGGCTTTCCGGTCCTGCTCAGTGAAGGTTTTCTTGCTCTGCGAGAAGTCCATGGTCGTCCTCGACGGTTGGAGTTACGGGGGGCTGTGCGGGGTGATCGGTGGGGATATCCACCGGGCCGTTTGTGGTGACAGTGACGGGTGCCGGGAAGCGGATGGCCTCGGTGGCCGTGGCTTCGTCATAGGGCATGAGCAGCGTGATCGACAGGACGCCTTCGGCGGACATGACGGCCTTGTCGGCGAACAGGGGTGAGTCGATGGCCTCGAGCGAAAGTTCGTAGCCCTTCTCAAGCGGTGAGAAGTCGAACGTTGCGCCGTTGATGGTGATGGCGTAGCCATCAACTTCGACCGAGTCCAGTTGCTTCCAGCTCGGAGCGTACATCGGGGAAAACTTGATAATAATCATTATTTCCACCTCCCAATGGCTACATACCTAAGAAATGTTGAAGCCTGCCCGGATGGCGAAAAGGCCCTTCCTGTAGCCTGGTTTGAGTTGGACCAATCTGCTGTGGCCCAGCAATAAGCTTCCAGGTGCGCCGATGCCCCCCATATAACAACTGGCTCGTAAACGAAGGAAGCCGCAAAGTTATAAGTGATCGGATCGGATATATATACCGACGCCGTTTGAGTTGATGTCTTGACTCGAGAGGGGCTTGCAAACCAGCAGATCATGGTCCCATCAGGAAACTTGATCGCGCTGCCGTTAGCATTACCGATGTATTCAGGGGTCAATCTTACCCAAGGCTTGAGCTGGCCAGCCGCACACCCGCGCATCCACATGGAAGCGCTGTCGGTTGTAATCAAGACCTGTGTCCAGTTGGTTTGGTCGTACATGCTTACGTCAACTGTGCCCCACATGTTTGAAAGCGGTGTATTGAGCGTAGAAGCGGTGATTCTGTATTTACCCGATGAAATGAAAGCGTTCATGTCGTTCATTACGACGGATGAATCCTCACCCTGGAACCACGCGCCCCACACACCAGCTATGCGCCTGCGATGGAAAATAGGCGCATTCGAACCGACGGCGAATGTTGCTCGTTGCAGCACGTAATCGCCGATTCCGGCGTCCAGAGAGAAGACTTCGACTATCCAGTCCCCTGGCAGCGGAAGGTTCAAGCAATTGGAGTCGCACCAGATCTCGGTCCTTGACGTGAAGTTGTTCAAGTCAACGTTGGAGTTTCGAGGCAGGCGGGTGCCCTCCATCATGAACCGCTTCCACGTCTGCCAACTCGCGGTCTTGCGGCGGTACCACAGGTTGTCGGAGTCATGCGAGGCCGCTATCTGGGATGCGTAGTCATCATTACCGGGCAAATGGATGTATTCACCATTGGCAATGGTTGATGGCGCGCCCTTATAGTTTTTTGTCCATCCGTAGATACCGGCTCCGATGGGAGCGTCCATATCTGGGGCTCCCGGACCTTCTAGCGCTCTAGCTCCAAGTCCGAAGTCACCGACCGAAACAGTAAAGCGCCACTTGGTCCAAGCACTCCCAGACTTTCCACGGCTGTACATGCGGCCCGACGCCCAGTCTACAAACTGCTGCGCGCACGCCGTGGCGTTGCTACCAGCCTGTACGATCAGGGCACCGGTTCTCAACGTACCGTCGATGTTGAACTGGCCCACTACGTCACCGCCGGTGAGATAGTCGTTGGGGTTCAGGTTGTTACCTACGTAAGCCGCATCGTCCTTGGACCCGACTCCAAAATCACCTTGTTGCAGCAGCCGAGTCCACGGCGTCCATACATCACCGGCCTTGACTCGGCGGAACATGACACCAATAGAACCGTTAAAAGCCAATTGGGCCGCATATTTGGGGTCGGCATTTTGCAAATGAACGACGTAGTACCCCGTCTCCCTGGTAGGCAAGGAGTTCTGCCCGTTTTGAGGGAACACAAACACAAATGCGGAAACCGTGATCCAGCTAAGCAGGCGCTCTTCAAGAGTCGTTACCGAATCTCCTAGCCCCCAGCGTGTAAGAATCGCTCGCACAGCAGGGTCGAGACCAGGTCCGGTCTTGTCAGCAAGCGCCTTGGTCAGGGCATCGAGCTTACCGATCTCAGTACTGGCCTGCGCCGCTCGCTGATCCAGCTCGGCAAAGTTCTCATTGATGATCTGGGCACCGGTGCGCAGGTTGTCGCCGGTGCCATCGTTGGGCTGGGCGCCCGCCTTGATGGTTTTGAGGGTCATGGATGGAAGGCCTGTTCGAAGGTGGCGCTGAGGGTGTACATCCCTGCGCCCAACGGCGAGGGTTGATAGGTCTTGCAGCGGTACAGCCCCTGTTCTCCCAGGGGTGGGGTCCAGTAGAACGGCGTGGCGCCGCGGTGGGCGTCGATGAAGGCGATGATCGGCTTGATCCGGCTTTCGTCGCCGACGAAGGTCAGCGGCCAGGACTGGGTCTTGTTGTTGATGCCGTCCTGGACCACCTGTTGGTAGCCGTCGCCGAAGCGGGCCGACTTGAGGCGGAATTCGACGGTGCCCACGGGTTCCACCTTGGGTACCCAGGCGAAGGTTTCGATGGTCATGCTTTTCTCCGGGCGTGAGCCGTCGCGGCCGCTGGGTATCAGCGGCCGTTGATGACGGACCAGATCTGGCCGCCCGGCTTCAGGTCACGGGCGATCTGTTCGGCAGCGCCTTGTCGGGCGGCGCTGGCATAGGCGTTGGCGAGGTTCTGCGGGTTGGCGCCGGCTCCCTGGGCAGCGCCCTGGCCTTCGCCGACGTTGATGGTCTGCTGGATCACCACCTGCTGGTTGCTGGTGCTGCCGGCCGGTGCGCCCCCCAGCGCCACCACACCCAGGGAACCATCGGCGCCCCGGCTCAGGGGCATGATCGCCTCGGGCCCGGCTTCGCCGAACAAGGCCATGGGCGCCAGGGTCGGAGCGCTGGCCACGGTGTTGCTGAAGACCCCGCCCTTGGCATGAGCGAATACCGGCATCTGCATGCTCGAAGTGTTGATCTTCGGGTCGAAGACAGTGGTGGCATCCCCCACCTTGAACTGCTGGGCAGCAGGAGTCGCAGCAGCAGAACCCGGCCACAGGCTCATCAGGGCCGAGCCGGCCATGCTGAACAGCGAGCTCAACGCCCGCGATGCGGCCGTCTTGGCCGCCAGCATCGCCATGTCCTTGAGTACCGAACTGGCAAAGTCGGAAAAGGAAAACTTGCCCGTGGTGGCGAACTGCACGATACCCGCGCCCATCTTGTCGAAAGCGTTGGCGAACACGGCCTTCGACTGGGCTGCGGTGTTGTCGGAGGCGTTCATGTAGTCGTCGAAGGCTTCCGAGGCGCCGTTCTTCCAGTCCTGCATCGCCTCCGTCATCTGCTGGTAGTTGCTCTGGATCTGCAGTGCGGTTTCGCTGTGCTTGGTCTTGAGCTCTTCGAGCCTGGTGGCGTATTCGTCACCCTGTTCACCGCCTTTGCCGTAGGCATCGCCGGAGGGGAACTTGATCCCGGCCTGGTCGGCATAGGTGGCCGGCGCCCGGGTCGCTCCCTTTGGAAACTGGGCGTCCAGGGCCTTGCGGGCCTGGGCGTATTGCAGGTCGTTGTCGCTCAGGAGCTTGGCTCGCTCCTTCTGCCGCGCGCCCATGCCTACCTGGGCCGCTGCCAGCGCGCCGTCGCTGCGCAACTTGTCGAATTCGTCGGAATACGTCGCGAGTTTCTTCCCCGACTTTTCCAGGGTCTGCGCGTAGTCGGTTTCAGCGCTTTTGTTCTGCTTGAGCAACGCCGCCAGGCTGCCCTGTTTCTTGAGGTACTGGTCGACCGCGGCGGTGGCCGGGTCATAGGCCTTGCGCAGGTCGTCGAAGGCACTGGCGCTGGCGTCCAGCGCCGAGGCGGACGACAGGGTCATGGACTCGGCGATTTTCTTGCCGGCCTCGTCGATGCGCCGCTGCATGTTGCGCATGGCCTGGTCGGTGATGCGCTGGGCCTTGTCCAGGGCCCGCTCCAGGCCGCTCAGGTCCAGCCCTTGGGAAGCTGTTGCCATGGGGTTCTCCGGGTCATGAAAACCCGTCGAAACGGGTTCGGGAAAAGTGGCCTGGAATCAGCGCCACTCGTTCATCGCGCGTTCGAGCGACAGGCCCAAACGTTGTTCATGGGGCATGAAGTCCAACAACTCCGCCACGCCCCCGCCCAGCCGGTGGGTCTGCAGCGCCACCAGGGCGCTGCCCGCCTCCAGCCGCCTACCGGTATGCAAGGAGCCATATCGGTCGATATAGCGTCCCCATGCCAGGGCTTCGTGGTAGGTCATGCGTTCCTTGGCTTCGGCAATCGTCCGGCCGCCGACTCCGTTCAGCACCAACTCGTGCCAGAACTCATCGGCGGCCGTCAGTTTTTTGCCGCACCGCCGGTGCCGTTGACCTCATTGACCGCATTGAGGATCAAAAACCCCAGGGTCGGCTCCAGGCCGTAGGCATCCTCGTAGCTCAGGGCCTCGCCGCCATCGGTGCCCAGTGCCACCGAAGCGGCGATGTAGCGGGCGTTGCGGCTCTGCTCGTTGTCGCTGTCGGCGAACAGCCGCTCGATGACCCCGAAGGACTGCCGGCGGATATGCAAGGTGAAGGTGTCGGTCACCTCCTTGCCGGTCTTGCTGTCCAGGTGAGTCCAGCTCACCTGCTTCTTCACGGGCTGGGCATCGACGATGCCGCCCTTGGCTTTGAGTTGCTTGAGGTTCATGGCGTTGCTCAGGCCTTCTTGATCCAGGTGGAGCCACCGGTACGCTGGATGGTCACGGTGGTGGTGACCACGGCGTTGAGGGCGAAGTTGAACGGGAAGTCCGAGACATAGCCGTCGAAGGCGAACCAGGTGCGGGTGGTCGGCAGCTCGAAGTTATCGCCCTTGGCGTTGACGGTCGGCGCGACGCCCTTGCCGTCGGACCAACCCACGACCCACTTGATGCTGGTCTCGCCATTGGCTTCGGACAGTTGGTGCAGGCGCACATGGCTGGCGTTGGCCGGGTCGGCGTTGAGCCCCAGGCTGGCAGTGCCAGGGGTACGCAGGCCTTTCTTGTAGCTGCGCTCCTGGGCGTCGAGGGTGGTGTCCTCGATCTGCTCGGCAGGCGCGCCGCCGGGCTCGAAGGAAGTGACGTGCTCGACTTCCAGCACGGTGTAGGGGCCGCTGCCGCTCACAGGCGGGACCAGGGCGAAGATTTGCGTACCTTGGGTAAGAATCGACATCGGGTGTTCTCCACAAAACAATGAAAAACCCGCTGGTGGCGGGTCGAGGGTGTGTTGCTCGGGTGCGGACCAAAGGCGCCGGGGCCAGGGCTCAGGGAGTTGGCGAGCCGTCCAGGTAGGGTGGCGCGTTGGGGTCCGGTTCACGGCTCTTGATCAGGTCCACCAGGGCCTGGTTGCTCTGCGCCAGCAGGCGGATCGCGCCGTTCAAGGCGGACTGGCCATCGGCCTGGGCCTGGAGGGCGGCGATCAGGCGATTGATGGCCGCCAGTTCTTCGTCATTCATGGCTGGGTGCTCCGTATCCATCGAAGGTGATTGGGCGAGCGCGGGACTGCGTCATTCGCGTCCGCTGGGCAGCAACGCCGGGGCCTTGGCCAGGCCGGCCTGCAGTGCGCTCCAGAAACTTGCGTCTTCGTAGCCCATGGCCCAGACGCTGGTGCCGCCCAGGCCCAGGCGCCCGACCAGGGCGGCCTTGCTGCGAATGCTCTGGGCGTCGTCATACCAGAGCACCGGCTGCGCTCGCTCCGCACTCCACTCGACGCCGTCGGCGAAGCTGTTGACCGAACCCCAGGTGGCGTAAGGAGTGGCCGAGGGGGCGTCCAGGTGGGTGACGGCGTTGTGCTCGGCGATGATTTCCTCATAGGCCGACCAGTGCACCCGATTGCCGATGCTGTAGTCCTGGCCGTAGGCCGCCAGCCCGGACAGCAGCTTGCCGGCCGGTACCCGCGTCACTGCGTAGGCCAGCAGCGCTTGCTGCCAGTCAAGGCCCGAGCCCGGGCCCGGCCAGACTTCACCGTGGAAGCCGCCGCTGCTCCAGCCCGGGCCCACCTGGTCGTAGGTCATCAGCTGGAAGTAATCCACCGCTGCTGCCAAGGCCCGGTAGTCGTAGCCTTGCAGGTATTCGGGCTGCTGGTCGTCGAGCTTGGGCGGCACGCTGATGATCAGCTTGCGCCCCTGCGCATGCAGGGCCTGGCCCAGGGCTTTGACATAGGCGGAAAACGCCTTGGCGTTGCGCGGTTCAACCTGTTCGAAGTCCAGGTTGATACCGGCGAACCCGTTATCCCGGGCCAGCGTCACCAACTGCTCGATGCTGCTGGCACTCAAGGCCTTGCTGTTGACGATGGAGTGGGAAATGGCCGGGTCGAAGGCGGCGATGTCCTGGTTGTAGTCCGAGACCGTCGGGTACAGCGGCAAGGACCTGGACTTGGCGAACGCGATGATCTGCCGGGTGGTGTCGTTCATGCCCTCCTGGTGCAACTGGCCGGTGACCGTCAGGCCGTAGGTGCTGCCCAGGCCCACGGCCGAGAGGTTGCGATGAAAAGCCTTGAGGTTGCTGTAGGAGGTCTCGACCTGGCCGTCGGTGTAGGCCAGGACAAAGGGCGCGGCCTGGACCGCACTGGCCAGTGCCAGGGCGCAGCCGCCAAGCAGGCCACGCAAGAACCGCCGGATGCCTCGCGTCGAGGCCGGCTGGATGATGTTGGAATTCATGAAATCTCCTGCGGGTGAACCGCATCGGGAAAAAAACCGGACGTCCGCAAAGGGGCCGCCCAAAGGCTTGCAGCGGGCGCCGCCGACCTAGAGTTGCAGCACCTTCAGCGGCTTGGCCTTGGGTTTCGGCTTGCCCTTGGCCCGGGCCTTGCCCTGCTTGCCGGCGTTGCACTGCACCGTGGTGCTCCAGCCCGACGGGCTGAAAACCTGCTCCACCGAATCCACCAGGTACTCGCCATCCAGCCCGGCCTTGAAACCCTGGGCGTCGATCAGGCGTTCGGCGAACAGGTCGATGCGTCCGGGCAGATCCAGGCGTAGGGCCGCGGTGCTGCGGTTGAACGCCGCCAGGCGCGCCTTGGCGGCCTGCTCTGCCGCGGATTTGTTCGGGTAGATATGCCGGTCGGTGTGCACCGCGGGCACCCCGGCCGGGGCACTGTCGTTACCCAGTTCGATCACCTGCAGCTTGCCGCTCTTCTTGTCCTGGTGACGGGTCTGCACCGCCTTGTGGCTGCTGGTGTCGCCCAGGCGAAACTGATAGCGGCTCACCTCGTGGCGGTGGATGGTGACCTTGCCCAGGGCCTTGCCGCTGGCGCTCTGTCCCGCCTGGCGCGGCAGCACCAGCAACTTGCCTTCGGCGACCTTGGCGGTGCAGTCGTATTGCCGGGCCAGGCGGGTGATGAAGTTGAAATCGGACTCGTTGAGCTGGTCGACCCGCAGGACCTTGATCGCCACCGGGCACACCGGGGTCCAGCCGTTACGGGCCGCCAGGTCGCGGACCACCTGTTGCAGCGGCACGTCTTCCCAGCTGCCGCTGCGGGTGGTCTTGCCACTGCCGCGCATGTCGCTGGCCTTGCCGCGGATCTCCAGGGTGTCCGGTGGTCCAGAGACCACCACCTCATCCACGGTGTAGCGCCCGAGGCGGGTCAGCCCCTGGCCGGCATACCCCATGAACACCTCGATGCTGGCGCCACGGCTGGGCAGCACCACCGCATGATCGCGGTCGTCGATGCGCAGCTCGAATTCGTCCGACTCCATGCCGGGTTTGTCCGAGGTGCGCAGGGACAGCAACCGGTCGTTGATCTGGCTGGTAATGTCCCGGCCATCGGCAACGATACGAAACTCTGGGGTCATAAAACGCCTCGCACTGGGTGCCGATCAGTAAAGGAATTTGCAGGAGCAAGACCAGGGTTCAGTCCCATAGCTGGACCAGCGCCTGCTCCGGCGCCGGCAGGTCCGGCAAGAGGATCAGCACCCCGGCCCGCAATGGCTGGGGCTCGTCGGCCAGGCCCTGGTTGGCATCCAGCACCGCCTCGACAGTGCCGTTCAAATGCCCGTAGTAGTGCTGGCACAAGGTGTCGAGCAGATCGCCGTCAGAGGTTCTGCAAGTCGTCGCCATAGCTTACGAACTCCAGTGAGAAGGCCTGTTTGCGTGGAATGCCGCCGGCCAGCAAATGGCCCTGGTCTTCGTCGATGCTGGTCAGGCACCAGGTGCCCAGGACCTCGCCGTAGCCGGTGGTCAGGCTCAAGGGGCGCAATTGCCGGCCGATGCTGCGCAAGGCCTGCAATTGCCCCAGTCCGCCCTTGAACCCGGGGAAGATCGCACCCTTGAGGCTGATGCGTTCATCGCCCAGGCCCACCGCCTGCTGGGAACTGCTGCGCCCCAGGCGCTCCTGGCCAGTCCAGCGAAAGCTGGTCTGGCGCCGCAAATCGTCGAAGGCCGCCGTGTCCAGGTTGAAGTAATAGGGTTGGGAAGCAGCCCCCAGGGGCTGGAGGATCAGCAGGTGCGGGAACGGCTTGACCGCTTCGGCGGTGGGCGTTTCCTTGGCGGCGAACAAGCTGCTGGGAAAGATCGTGCCCAGGGCCGGGCTGATCTGCCCGCCAATACGGTTGATCGCCGCCCCGACCTTGGCCGTCTGCTCTTGCAAGGCGCCGAGGCGCTGTTGCACCTGCCCGGCTACCGTGACGGCCTGGTTGTACTGGGCCGCCACCTCGCCGACCCGGCTTTGCGCGGCATCGATACCGCGCAGGATGCGGCGCAGCCGGGTGCCGACTTGCGGCCCCACCACGGGCAGGTTCTCCATTTCCAGGGCGGCGCCGGTGATATCGCCGATGGCCCCGTTCATGGGTCCCAGCATCTCGTCCGCGCTGCGCCGCCCCGCCTCCGCTGCCGCTACCAGGGATTGCAGCCCCGATTGCAGCTGTTCCATGTAGGCCATGGCGTCTCCTTTCCTTAAACGTGAGGTGCATCGGACAGCTGGCGAGCCGAGGCCTGGCGGCTGTACTCGTCGAACTGCCAACGCAGGTAGGGCTCCAGTTCCCGGGCCAGTTGCGCCGGGTCCTTGACATCGCCCTGGACGGTGACCGATATCGCCGGCGCAAAGCTGAACTGTTGCTCGATCGCCGGCGCCAAGGGGGCCTTGAAGGGTTCGGCCAGGGTGCTCGACGTGCCGGGCGCCGGCGGCATGGAACGCACCACCTGGCCCATCAGCGGCGGGGTCTGCCCGCTCTTGAAGGAGTTGGCGATATCGTCCATGACCGGCGGGATGTTCTTGCCGGCGTCACGCATCATCAGCGGGCCGGCGGCGGGCATCGACTTGAGCGAGTCATCGCCGCCGAACAGTTTCTTGCCCAGAAAGCCGCCGGCTTCGGTTCCAGCCCAGGTCGCCAGGATTCCCACTCCAGCCCCAACGATGCCGCCAACGACCGTCCCGAGTACCGGCACCGCGGAGCCAACCATGGCACCGGTCATGGCGGAGGCGGCAACACCGGCCACAGCACCTGCCGCTGCACCCAGCACGCCACCGGCCAGGCCTCCGGCAGCCTTGCCATAACCTTCGGCTTTCTCGTCCCGGGTCTTGGCATTCTGGTAGGTGTCTGCTGCCTGAAAGACCGCGCCGGCCACGGACAGGACGCTGCCGCCCTTGATCAGCGGCTTGATCACATTGCCGCCATTTTTAACCGCCGAGATTCCTGCTTCCAAGACCAGGGCGCCCTTGCCTGCCCTGCCCGCGTTACCTGAACCAAAGAGCTCCTTCAACTTCTGGGCGGTCTTGTTGGCCAAGCCACCCTTGGCTTTTCCACCTCGCCCTCCGCTGCGTCCCTTGCCGCCTTTCTTGTCCCGGCTGATGTCGATGTCGTAGTCACCGCCACCCAGGGCTCCCGGGTTGGTGACCAGCACCTTCTGGATGAAGTCCGGATTGCCCATCATCGAGCCCCGGGCCACGTTGAACAGGCCCTTGCCGAGGGTGTAGGCCGCTTGCAACTTCTTCAGCGCCAGCAGGCTGCCGGCCAGCACCGTCACCCCCAGTACCGCCGGAGCGGCCTGGTGGGTCAGCTCGGTCATGCCATTCGCCAACCAGGTGATGCTCTGGCCCAAGCGGTCCGTGGCCGGGGTCAGGGCCTGGCCGAACGCCTGCTGCAGGTTGTCGACCGCGCCATCGGCTTCCTTCCAGATCTGCGCCGACGTCCCCCGGCGCTCGGCCTGGTTCTTGTCCAGCGCGCCGGAGGCCGTCAGCGAGTCCTGCTTGAGCTTCTGGTACCCATCCTGGCCCTGGGCGTAGGCCTGCAACGCCGCATCGACCTGCATGTTGGCGAACAGGTTGTCGCCGCGCAGCGACTGCGCCAGGGCGGCCAGCATCGCCTGGGCCTTCTGCGGATCGGTTTGCTGGCTGATCTGCGCCTGGGCCGCGGTCATCTGCGCGGCCTTGGCCGGGTCGGTGACCTGGATGTACTTCATGGCCAGGGCGAAGCTCGCCTCCAGGGTCGACATGCCTTTTTCCAGGCCGGTCTGCAGCGATCCGTCATAGTCGATGCCGGCCTTGGCATAAGCCGCGGCAGTGGCCGGTGAGCGAATCTCGCCCATCCAGTTCTTCAGGTTGCCGGCCGCCTGATCGGCGCCATTGGCCGTCGACATCTGCAATTGCAGCATCGACCCCACCTGGCTCACCGCATCCATGCCGGTGAGCTTCATTTTCGCAGCGCTCTCCAGCAGGTCGGGCAGCAAGCGGGCCATGTCGGCCGCCTCGAAGTTGCCCGCCTGGCCTTGCAGGGCCATGGCCTCCAGGGCCCGCTCCAGGGTCTTGGGATCGGTGATCCCGGCCTGCGTCTCCAGGGCCCGGATCAGGGTCGCGGTGTCGCCGACGCCGGCCCCCTGGCCAACGACGAACTTGGCCGCCAGCCCGGCATACTGCTGGGCCTTGTCCAACGACGTGCCATTGGCGGTCATCCCGGCGATAAGGCTGGCGACCTCGCCGCGACCCAGCCCGGAATCCCGGGAAACCTGGAGGACATTGCGTGCCAGCTGCGCCTCTTGCGGGGTATTGGCGATATTGCCCTTGATGGCGATGTCGCGGATCTTCGCCTGGTAGTCGGCGTTGATCTTGACCGGCACCGCCAGCACCCCAACGGCTTTCTTCACCAGCTCGTAGCTGGACTTGAGGTCCGTCTTGCCCTGCTCGATCTGCCGCTGGCCCGTGGCCCTGAGCTCAAGGCCCCGGGCCGCACGGCCCAGGGCCTGGTACTCCTGGTTCAGCTTGCGGACCTGGATGCCCTGCTTGCGTAATCCGTCCAGGCTGCTGTCCAGCTTGGCCTGCAAGTCACCGACCCCGAGCGCGCCTTGTTTTCGGGCCTGGTTCAGCTCCCGGCGCAGGCGCTGGGTTTCACCGATGGCCGTCGCCAGCCCCCGGGCCTTGCTGGCCTGCTCGTCGAGCGCCTTGATCCGGTCTTCCACCGTCTTGCTGGCAGCATCCCAGGTCGCGTCCAGGGCGCCGCCGATCTTTATCACTGTCGATACCAGCGTGTTGTTCGCCATTTGCCGCCCCCGTGGTGACAGGCTCAATCCGTGAGCCACCAGACCATGTCGCAATAGCGCATGGTCATGATTTCCTCAGCGCAAAAATGCAGCTCGCGAGCGAGCCGCTTCGCCGCCACCTTCATCACTGCCGGGTCAAAGCTCGTCGTCTTGCACCAGGCGAAAATAACCGGCCTGCAGGCGTTGGTAGTCCTTGAGGGTCAGGCCCTCCAGGTCCTTGCTGCCGACCTCGGCCAGGCTGGCGAACAGCATCAGCTCGCGCTGTTCGTCATCGCCGGCCGCCGCGCTGTTGGCAGCGCGGATATCACGCACGGTGGGCGCGCGCAGAGTGAGCTTGTCGCACTGCACGCCGTTCATCGACACCGCCTTGCTGAGGCTGATCACCACGTTCTCGGGGCTCAACACCATCCAGGACGGCGTGCCATTTATTGCGTCAGACATCGAGGAAGTTCCTTACAGGCCCAGGGCCGAACGTTGGGCGGCGAGCTGGTCGACACCGTTGATCACGCGTTTCATGCCCAGGGCATCGATCTCGTAGATCAGGCGCCCGTCGACTTCCAGCTTGTAGTAGCTCACGGCGACGTTGTGCTTGATCTCGGCCTTGTCGCCGGACTTCCAGTCACCCATGTCGACTTCCTTGAGCAGGCCGCGCAGGGTCACGATCACCGGGGTGGTCTTGCCCTTGAGGCCCTTGAAGGCGCCACGGAACACGCCATTGAAGGCGCTGCTGTCGGTCAGGCCGAACAGCTTGAGGGATTCGCGACGTACACCGGTGGTGGTGAAGCCGGCCTCTTGTTTCTCCATGCCCATGTCCAGCTCGATGGGCAGGTCCATGCCGCCGACCCGGTGTTCCTCGGTCTTGAGGGTGAGCTTGGGCAGGGTCAGGCTCGGCACGTCGCCTTGAAAGCTGATGCCATCGACGAACAGGTTCATGTTCGCCAGGGTTTCGGGAATCATTGCCATTGCTGCGGCTCCTTAAGCGGTTTTATCGAGGACTTCGGTCAGCCACTGGTTGGTGACTTCGACGCGGAAATTCGGGTTCTCGGCAGGCGGTACGTCGGTGAAGCGGATGTTCCAGTACACCTTGCCCTGCTCCAGCTGGCTGGCGGTGTTCAACTCGGGGTCGGCATAGACCTCGAAGTTGATGATCGCGCCCTGGTTCTTCAGGTCGCGCATGAAGGCCTGCAGGCCCTCGGTGACGTCCTTGACGTAGGTGGCGGTGATGGAGCGGTCCACTGCCCACTTGTGGCCGTAGAGGATCGCGTCCATGACGATGTCCATGGTCCGCACTCGGGTGACGAAGGCCCATTTGGGGTCGCTGGACAGCGTGCGGTTACCCCACAGGCGGAAGCCGGCGTCACGAATGATGGTGGTGATATTGGCGTTGTTCAGCAGGTTGGCCCGGCAGCTTTCGTCGCCGTCGAGGAATTCGATGGCCCGGGAGGTACCGGTGACCCCGACGAACTCCTTGTTCGAAGGCGAGGCCCAGAAGCCGTACTCGTTGTCGGTCCAGGCGAACAGGCCGGCGACCCAGGCCGAGGCCGGGGCATCGAGAGTGGCGCTGGCGGCGGTGTCCCAGTACTGGATGCCCGGGTCGACCATGAACGCGCGCTTGGCGCCGAAGTTCTTGGCGTAGGCCATGGCTGCTTCATCGGTGCTGTTGGGGCCGTCGATGATGGCCAGGCCGCGCAACTTGTCCGCCAGGCCCACCAGGGCCGTGCCGACCGCCTGGGTGGCACTGTGCTTGGGCGCCACCAGCAGGCGCGGCTGGGCGTTGAAACGGCTCTTGCCGTCCAGCAGCGCCTGCAAGCCAGTACGCTTGCCGCTGGCCAGGACCCCACCGATGATCGCCGAAGCCTGCTGCTCGGCATCCTCGACCTTGGTCACGCCACAGGCGACGATCACCGCCTTGGCCCGCTGGTAGATGGCCTGGCAAGCCTTGGTGATTGCGGCATTCGGGCCCCAGGCCGCAATGGCTTCGCGCTCGCTGGTGATCAGCAGCAGGTCGTTGGCCTTCGCGCTGACGCCCGGGCCCTCGGTGAAGGTGTCCACCAGGCCGATGATCGAGGACGTGGGCAGCGCAATGGTGCGTGCGCCGGTGTCCACGTTGGTGACGGTGACGCCGTGGAAAAAACCACTCATGGATAAGCTCCAGACATGAAAAAGCCCCGGGTGGCGGGGCTGGAAGAGAAGACGGTGCGCTAAGGCGCGGATATGAAAACGCCCCGACAGTGCGGGGCGTTTAGCGTATTTGCTCGGCGAGCCAGGAGGGCCACAACAAGCGTTTTTCGATTTTTGGCAAACCTGCCGATTGCGGCTGATGTACAGCCGTCTCGGACTTGGTATCACTTACAAAAATGTTGGCACTGCTTGTACTTGATCCACCGGCTAGACGTTACAACAGAAATATCACTAGGACAGGAATCCGGCCGGTCGCTTCGGGCGCTGGCTTTTATTGGGATACCCCGGCATCCCCTCGACCCAATTGCGAACGAACCCCCGATACCTCAACCAACCAGTACGCGAGCCCGGGAGCAGATCAAAGGGTGACGCACCTGCTTCGGCTTCTTCGAGAGCATCCAACTGAGCGGCAATGGCCAGCAACTCTCCATCACGCCATTCACCCTCAACCCTTCGTGCACGACCTGGGCTTGGTCCCCAACCGGGAAACAACCAGGGCTGATCGGCGCTCTCAGGCGGCTCGGCCACTTCAATACTTCCCAACGGAAGTGGTGCACCCTCGCCGAAACCACCAACGTACGCCCCCTGCTTATCAACAACGTAACGTGTACTCATGCCAGCACCCTGAAAAACACCCGCCATTTGGAAGGAGTGATAATTTTTGTGGTACGTGTACTCCAATCGAGAACGAAGAACACCCCAATTTGCGTCCCGAACTTGCAGTTCAGCTGGTTCGCATCAGGAACGACAGAAACCCCCAGGTTGTAGGCGTTATCCGGTACAGCATTGGTAACGTTGAGAACCGCCCCGGGCCAGTAGCCATGCTCCGACTCTTTGCATATGAGATAGCTTTCCCACAACACAGGCATCCCTTGGTTGTGCTGGATCGTCAGGGTGCCCCCTTCCGTGATCATCTGCTCTGTTGATACAAAATGTTTGCTGAATATCTGTCGTCCCTCTAGAGACGACACTTTGTTCGCAAGCGGCGCCAGCTTCAGCGGAGTAACAATCGTTTGATCGTCAACCAGAGCCGCTACTTGGGCGTTAGTCGCCACCTTCGCAATACCCAAACCTGATTCGGTCGCCTGGATCGGTGGTTTGAAGTTGCCTGAGTGCCAGGCCGTATTACCGAAAAATGATGCAGACTTTCCTGGAACATCAATCACCAACGGAAACTCGGTTTGCCCGTTGAAGTAAGAAAAGAACCGAAGAGTTCTATTTATAACATCGGCATAGACTTCAAGTTCCGGCGTCTTCCACGCTATTTCTGGAGAGTCCCCTGTTCCATTTGCCAGATAAATAGGACCCGAGACTATGCCGCCAGCTTTAGGCAGTAACCCGCTGACTGCGCTATCAAGGTCCGATTTGGTCGCTCCATCTACGATTCCGTAGCCCCCTAAAGTCGTCGCTTTGTTGGCTTTCGCCGCAAGGGCGTTGGTCATGGTGGTAGCAAAATTCGGGTCGTTGCCCAGAGCGTCGGCAAGCTCCTTCAGAGTGTCGAGAGTGCCCGGGGCCGATGCGACCAGCGCAGCCACCGCCTGCTGGATCGCTGCTGTGGTTTCCGGCTTGGTGTACGCATCGGTAATGCCATAACCGGCCACTGTCGTCGGGTTGGTCCCGGTGAGTACGACACCGCGTTTATCAATGGTGACCTGCCGATAAGTGCCTGCTGCTTTGTTCGCTGGCAGCGCTGTGGCCAGCGAGTCATCCACATATTGCCGGGTGGCCAGCACCACCGACGGATCGATCTTGAGCACGATCTGCGTGGTGTTCGACACGATGAAGTTCATGCGAATGATCTGGGTCTTGCCGGTGCCCTGGGCCAGCAAGGGCTTGAAGGTGGGAGCGCAGTTGGCCACCGCCACCAGGTCACCGTCGGCATCGAACAGGCCGATTTCACGAATCCAATGCCCACCGACATCAGGGGGGATCACCTGCTCGGTGATGATGACATTCGGGTTGGCGGGGTCGGTTCGCACTTGGTTGACCGGCGCCCGACGCCATTCGTTGATCAGCTTGATCTGCGTCTTGTTCGGCACGGGGTCGGTGCCATTGGCATCCCCCACCGCCATCTCCTTGAAGGTCCAGGGAATGCCCAGGGCGGTGGCGTTGGCCTGCTTCGCCTCGCCCACCGCAGTGAGGGTGGCGAAGAACTGACTGTTGGAATCGATCATGGGTACACATCCAGGGTGTCTATTTCGTCAATGCACACGACCGGCGCCAAACGGCCGATCACTTCGATATCGCGAGATGCCGGGGGATACACGTCGAGCTCTTCGCCCTGCTCCAGGAACACGCCGTAACCGATAGTCCCGGCGGTTTCCAGGCTGATGGCCAAGCCACTCATATGGCGGCTGACCGGCTTGGCGTCGTCGATCAGTTGGGTCAGCTCCTGGTAGGTCGCTTCGGAGATACCGGTCTGCATCACAGCGACTATCAGGGCGAAGGTGCCCGGCTCGCCCTGGGGCACCATCTGCCACCACTCGACCACTTCGATCAGGTAGCCCAGGGGCTCCACCACCCGGCGCAGCGCACCGATGGTGCCTTTGCGGGCATGGATGAAGAACGAGGCCTTGATGGCGTTGCGCTTGACCGTCTCGGACCAGGTCGGGTCCCAGCGATCCACCGACCAGGCCCAGGCCAGTTGCGAGAGCAGGTGCGCCGGGCAGGTGTCGGGGTTGTACAAGGTACGCAGGACGACGGCGGTGTCGCCGGTACTGGCGGCGGCCAGGGCGCGCTCCAGCGGGGTGGCGTTGATCGGCAGCAGGCTGCTCATGTCAGCCTCCCAGCGTGATGCTGTAGCCGGTGCAGTAGGCTGCCTGGGCCGGGGTCGGGGCGATGTCCTGCCAGTTGGCCAGGTCGACCCTGGAGACCCCGGCGACGTGCAACTGGGCATCGATGGCCGAGCGCGGCACTTCCAGCCCGAGGCGCCGGCGCGGATTGATCCAGGCCGCCAGCTTGCGCCGGGCCTCGGTCAGCGCGGCATCGCTTTCCGGCCCGGGGCCTTTCATGTGCAGCACCGCATCGATGCGGTAGGGCAGCACCTGGGCGCTCTGTACCGTGACCCGATCGCCCAGGGGCCGCACGTCCTCGTCATTGAGGGCGGTGGCCACCGTCGCCAGTAGTTCGGGGGCGACACTGCCATCGCCCTCCAGCCCCAGTACGGTAACGGTGACGCAGGCCGGCGACGGGCTCTGGGCCGCAGCATCGGCCACCAGGGCCGAAGCGTTGCGGGCATGCAGGATGTAGCTGTTGCGCGGGCCGGCGGTGGTCAGGCCTTCGTAGGCCAGCTGGATGCGTTCGCGCAGGGCGTCGTCGGTCTCCTTGACCTCCGGCGTGGGCGGCAGCGCCTGCGGGTCGGCCGGGCGGATGACCAGGCGCTTGAGCTTGACGTTGGCCGCCAGCTGGTCGAGGTCGCTGCCCTGGGCGTGGGCCAGCAGCAGGGCCTTGGCCGCATCGTTGACCCGGGCGCGCAATTGCAGGTCGCGGTAGGCCGCCAGTTCCAGCAGCTTGACCACCGGGTCGCTCTCCAGGGCGGCGCTCCAGTTGCCGCCCATGTGCTGGCGGAAGGTCGCCAGCTTGTCTTGGTACAGCGCTTCGAAATCCAGGGCTTCCAGCACCTGTGGCGCCGGTAGCGCCGATAAATCCAGGGTGCTCATGCCGTCACCTCCAAAATCGCACTATTGCCCAGGTATTGGCCCGTCAGTTGAAAGGTGATCTGGCCCGCCACCACCGAAACCACCTGCACTTGCTCCAGCTTCAGCCGCGGCTCCCAGCGCAACAGCGCCCGGGCGACTTCGGCCTGTACCGCGCTTTTCCAGCCACCGGTCACTGGCAGGTCGACGAAGCGCCGCAGGTTGCTGCCGTATTCCGGGCGCATGCGCCGGCTGCCCAGGGGCGTGCTCAGGATGTCCTCGATGGACTGGCGCACATGGGCGATGCCCGACAACGACTGGCCGGTGCGGCGATCCATTCCGATCATCGCGTCACTCCTGCGCTTGCAGATCCGGGTGCTGGCCCAGGTAATCCCGGGCGAGGTTGTCGCTGGCCTCGACCGCGACCTGGCCATTGGCGACGTTCAGCATCCGCCCATCGGGCAGGACCAGGACGCGGGAGGTGTAGACCGTGTCGCGGAACACGACCGGGCCGGTGTTCTTTTTCTTGCTGCTCATGGTTGCTCCAGGCATAAAAAAGCCCGCGGTGGCGGGCGGGTGGTCATTGCGGCGTGGCAGTCGAGCCACCGCCGGGCATCACGCCCGGATGGGTATGGGTGGAACCGACGTTCACCCCGTTGTGCTGCAAGCTGGCGCCGTTGACCTGCACATCACCGTTCAAGGTGACTTGCCCGGTCAGGGTGATGGTGTCGGCCTTGGCCGTGATCGCGCTATCGGTGATCACCGCCGAGCTGCCGGCCACCTGGATGGTCACGGTGCCGCTGGGCAGGCTGATGCTGTAGCTCTTGGCCTGCCAGTCGTAGACCAGCGAGCCGCCATCGTCGAAGCGCCAGACCTCGACGTGGTCGCGGTTGTCCGGCTGGGTCCCGGCGTTGCCATACAGCCCCGGGACGAAGGTGCCCTGGGCCGGCTCGCCGCTGGGGCTGATCAAGGCCCCCTGCTCGCCCAGGCTCGGCGCCCGCCAGTGCCGGGCCTTGCCGGCGGCCTGGCTGTGCCAGCGCACCCAGGCGCTGGTCCAGCCGGCGCCGTCGGATACGCGCACCATGGCGGCGGCCAGGTCGACCCCGACCACGCTGCAGGGAATGATCAGGCCGGCGAGCATGCGGTCATGGGTAGCGGCGACAAAGCTCATGCCAGCTGCTCCGGGGAGAAGTAGCCGTCTTCGTGGCCAGCCCCGGTATCAGGAGCGAAACCGAGCAGCAGCGACCCCGGGCCCTGGTTGGCCCATGGCCACTGTTCCTGGCCGAGGTACACCAACTGCTGCCATTGCACGGTCCAGGCCTTCTTGCGCCACGACTCGCTGGTGGCGTCGGCAGGCTTGGCCCGCACGCTGCTGGTGCCCTCGACGAAATCGAGGTTCCAGTGCTGGCAATGCAGCAGGTCGGCCATTTGGGCCGCCAGTTCGACCGCTTGCAAAGCTGCCCCTGGCAGGTTGGCGTCCACCAGCATGCTGGCCTCGAACGTGGCCTTCACGCAGCTACGGCCATCGCCCGGATCAACAGCTGGATCCATGGCGGTGATGGCAAAGACGATCGCCGGCCTGGCCAGGCCATCGGGTGTCTCGGGAAACGCCTCCACCGCTCGGACAGCGGGCATCGCCGCCTTGATCGTGGCGGCGATAGCGTCGTGCAATATCGTCAGTTCGCTCATTGTCCAGTCCTGGAATCGGGTCGGCGGCGATACCAGCGAGGCCCTGGCCCGCAGGCCGGCGCGCTGGTACCACTGTCGATCAAGACGCATGAAAAGCGCCGGCCAGCGCTCCACCGGCCAGGCACAGGCAAGGTGCACCCGCCCGGCCTTGCCGGCAGGTGCAAATGGGGTTGATGAAAGGCCGTTCAGGATCGATCGGAGTGCGAGTCACGCTCGGGCACCTCGCACACACCGATGCGCTTGGCCGCCCAGCGCTCGTAGAGGCCGATGGCGACGTCGGCGCCGGCCATGGCGGTCAGGCAACCGAAGGCGCAGGCGGTCCAGATCGAGACGCCGGCGGCATACAGCAGCATGATCGCCGAGACACCGCAGACCACACAGGCCCCGGAGCGCAGCGCCAGGCGTCGCAGCAGTGCCCAGCCACGGGCGCCCTCCTTGTCGGCACGCCACATTTCACCGGACACGCCGCCCAGCAGCGCCAGGACGATGACCATCCAGATCGGCATATCCAGCAACGCTTGTTGCTCGTTTGTCATTCAGGTCTCCCGTGTGGATTGGGGCCAAAGAAGCGGCCGGTTGATGAAAAACTCGAAACGATGGTTCAAGGGGTCCCTGTCTATTGGCGGCCCACGTTAGGCAGGCATTCCAAAAAGCCCGGTCGCCCGGGCTTTTCAGTAATGCAATCCTTGGTCTTTCGGCACTACTGGTGCGGTACGGACCCATTCAAATTGTTCCTCCGACCGCGACCCCTGTCCGCCGGATAACTGCTTCTGGTGCTTTACGCTGCACACCCGGGTCAGTTGCCAACCCTCTGAACCGTCGAGGCCGATTCATCGCTGCCTTTTGCTTGTGCCACTAAAGAGCGGTGTTGCAGCCGTTTTCGAACGGCTTGAGACGAATATTATGCATTCATGCATATGTAGTCAATGCGTTAATGCATTTATTTATGCGCATTTTTTGCTCCCGTGCATGGAGGCCGCATAGGCGCTGGGGGTGAAGGGGTTTTGCAGGACAAAAAAAGCCCGCTCAGGGCGGGCTTGGTTTGCGGGTGGCGGGTTAGCGGGCGTACATGCCCCACCAGAAGACGTGACCGAGGATGCTGATCTGCTCTTCCTGGATGTCCTGGAAGCTGTAGTCCTCGTCAGGATGCTCATCGCGGTTGAAGCTGCGCAGGCGGATACCGGTGGGCAGGCGGTACAACTGCTTCACCCGCAACTGGCCATTGTGGTTAATGGCGTACAGGTCGCCATCGACGATATCGCCAATGGCGCACTTGCCGGCATTGACCCCGACCGTGGCGCCATCACGCAGTACCGGCAACATGCTGTTGCCGCGCACCGTGACGCACTTGGCCTGGTCGAACTGCACGCCGTTATGCCGCAGGCTGCGCTTGCCGAAGCGCAGGCTGGCGCGCTCGCTCTCCTCGATGACGAATCTTCCTGATCCAGCAGCCAATTCAACCTCGCGCAGAAAGGGAACCGACACCTCGTCGTCATCGACGGGGGTATCGTCGTCCCACAGGCTTATATCCTTGAGTTCCGAATGAATCTCGTCGCGCACCGCACTGCGGGCCGGGGCGATATCCACGCGCCCGCGCAGTTGGTCGGTGCTCACCTGGAAATACTCGGCGATCTTGGAAATGTGCTTGTCCGAAGGATCGACGATCTTCCCGCTGAGGATCCGCGAGAGGGTGGATTGAGGCACACCGGTGCGACGGTGAAGCTCCGTGGGGGAGATTCCATCGCGATCCAGCAGCTCTCTTAAGACGGTAGAAACGTTGCGTATTTGCATAAAGCGCATATTGCTCGAACTTTACCGGGATGACAAATGCTGTTTTGCATATTCAATGCATTTATTCGCCCCCCCTGGCTTGCCCGGGCGCCTGCGAGGCCGCCGGCACCCGTGGTAACCTTGCGACCATCAGCAAGAAGCCGGGCCTGTGCGCCCCTTTGCATCAGCCATTCAACGAATCCGCCTATATATCAATGAGTAAAAATACCTCCGATCTGTCTTCCCATACGCCGATGATGCAGCAGTACTGGCGGCTCAAGAACCAACACCCCGACCAGCTGATGTTCTATCGCATGGGCGACTTCTACGAGATCTTCTACGAAGACGCGAAGAAGGCCGCCAAGCTGCTGGACATCACCCTGACCGCACGGGGACAGTCGGCAGGCCAGGCCATTCCCATGTGCGGCATCCCCTACCATGCCGCTGAAGGCTACCTGGCCAAGCTGGTCAAGCTTGGCGAGTCGGTGGTGATCTGCGAACAGGTGGGCGACCCGGCCACTAGCAAGGGTCCGGTGGAACGCCAGGTCGTGCGGATCATCACGCCAGGGACCGTGAGTGACGAGGCGTTGCTGGACGAGCGTCGGGACAACCTGATCGCCGCAGTCCTGGGCGACGAGCGCCTGTTCGGCCTAGCTGTGCTGGATATCACCAGTGGCAACTTCAGCGTCCTGGAGATCAAGGGCTGGGAAAACCTGCTGGCGGAGCTGGAGCGCATCAATCCGGTTGAGTTGCTGATCCCGGATGACTGGCCACAGGGCCTGCCAGCGGAAAAGCGCCGTGGCACAAGGCGGCGAGCCCCCTGGGACTTCGAGCGCGACTCGGCGCACAAGAGCCTGTGCCAACAGTTCTCCACCCAGGACCTCAAGGGTTTCGGCTGCGAAACCCTGACCCTGGCCATCGGCGCCGCCGGCTGCCTGCTCAGCTATGCCAAGGAAACCCAGCGCACCGCCTTGCCCCATTTGCGCAGCCTGCGCCACGAACGCCTGGACGATACCGTGGTGCTGGACGGCGCCAGCCGACGCAACCTGGAGCTGGATACCAACCTGGCGGGCGGTCGCGACAATACCCTGCAATCGGTGGTCGATCGCTGCCAGACCGCCATGGGCAGCCGTTTGCTTACCCGCTGGCTGAACCGACCGCTGCGTGACCTGAAGGTCCTGGAGGCACGCCAGTCCTCCATTACCTGCCTGCTCGACGGCTACCGCTTCGAACGCCTGCAACCGCAATTGAAGGAAATCGGCGACATCGAGCGGATCCTCGCGCGGATCGGCTTGCGCAACGCTCGGCCACGGGACCTGGCACGTCTGCGGGACGCCCTGGCGGCATTGCCTGAACTGCAAGTGGCGATGACCGAACTGGAAGCGCCGCACCTCAAACAACTGGCCATCACCACCGCTACCTATCCGGAACTGGCGGCGCTGCTGGAGAAAGCCATCATCGACAACCCGCCAGCGGTGATCCGCGACGGCGGTGTGCTCAAGACCGGCTACGACGCCGAGCTTGACGAGCTGCAATCGCTGAGCGAGAACGCCGGCCAGTTCCTGATCGACCTGGAAGCGCGGGAAAAAGCCCGGACCGGACTGTCCAACCTCAAGGTCGGCTACAACCGCATCCACGGTTACTTCATCGAATTGCCCAGCAAGCAGGCCGAACAAGCACCGGCGGACTACATCCGGCGCCAGACCCTCAAGGGTGCCGAGCGCTTCATCACCCCTGAACTCAAAGCCTTCGAAGACAAGGCCCTGTCGGCCAAGAGCCGCGCCCTGGCCCGCGAGAAGATGCTCTACGACGCGCTACTGGAAACCCTGATCAGCCACTTGCCTCCCTTGCAGGACACCGCAGGGGCCCTGGCCGAGCTGGATGTGCTGAGCAACCTGGCCGAACGGGCGCTGAACCTGGATCTCAACTGCCCGCGCTTCGTCAGCGAACCGTGCATGCGCATCACCCAGGGTCGTCACCCAGTGGTGGAGCAGGTGCTGACCACGCCGTTCGTGGCCAACGACCTGAGCCTGGACGACAGCACCCGGATGCTGGTGATCACGGGGCCGAACATGGGCGGTAAATCCACCTACATGCGACAAACCGCGCTGATCGTGCTGCTGGCCCATATCGGCAGCTTCGTGCCGGCGGCAAGCTGCGAGCTGTCCCTGGTGGACCGGATCTTCACCCGAATCGGCTCCAGCGACGACCTGGCTGGCGGGCGCTCGACCTTCATGGTGGAAATGAGCGAAACCGCGAACATCTTGCACAACGCCACCGAGCGCAGCCTGGTACTGATGGACGAAGTGGGGCGTGGCACCAGCACTTTCGACGGTCTTTCCCTGGCCTGGGCTGCGGCAGAACGTCTCGCCCACCTGCGGGCCTATACCCTGTTCGCCACCCACTACTTCGAACTGACGGTACTGCCGGAAAGCGAACCGCTGGTGGCCAACGTGCATCTCAATGCCACCGAGCACAATGAACGGATCGTCTTCCTGCACCACGTCCTGCCCGGGCCTGCCAGCCAGAGCTATGGCCTGGCCGTAGCCCAGCTGGCCGGGGTTCCGAGCACTGTGATCGTCCGCGCACGGGAGCATTTGAGCCGCCTGGAAACCACCAGCCTGCCCCATGAAGCAGCCAAACCGGCACCGGGAAAAACCTCGGTTCCGCAGCAAAGCGACCTGTTCGCCAGCCTGCCACACCCGGTTCTGGACGAGTTGGCCAAGCTGGAACTGGACGACATGACCCCTCGTCGGGCACTGGAAATGCTTTACACATTGAAGACACGCATCTAACGCGAACGCCTTCAAGCTGTTAGAATCTCGCGCGGTTTGGGATGCTGTGGACTATTAGCCTGGTCCACAGACTATCGCTCCCAAACCTGGCGACCCCAATCCTGTAGGGGCTCCGCTGCCGCCGCCTGAGGAGAAAATTAGAAATGACCTTCGTCGTCACCGACAACTGCATCAAGTGCAAGTACACCGACTGCGTAGAAGTCTGTCCGGTGGACTGCTTTTACGAAGGCCCGAACTTCCTGGTAATTCACCCGGATGAGTGCATCGATTGCGCGCTGTGCGAGCCTGAATGCCCTGCTGTAGCCATTTTCTCCGAGGATGAAGTCCCGGACGAGATGCAAGAATTCATTCAGTTGAACGTCGAGCTGGCAGAAATCTGGCCGAACATCACTGAAAAGAAAGATTCGTTGCCCGATGCCGCAGAGTGGGATGGCGTCAAAGGCAAGATCAAGGATCTCGAACGCTGATACTTCGGCGTTCCTTGAAAAGGCCCCTTGCGGGCCTTTTTGCGTTTATGGACTCAGGGACTTGCGACTGCACTTTTCGACAGGCAAAAAAAGGGGCGGTATGACCCGCCCACATTTTTTCCCTAGTCCCTGTGTTCCTTGTCATCATCCTGATGAATCGCTTCTTGCGATGTCCTGACCATCATCCTTGATGGCTGTGTCTATCCGTCGACACAGGGTTGATATTAGAGACTTCCCAGATAACGGCAATCGCACTATCAGCGGGAAATTCTGTCCAACCTAATCCAGCAATAAATAAAAAACCTTTTAAATCAGTTAGATAAAAAATTACCTAAGCTGATTTAGGCAACTCAGAAGTGATCGGGCCCCAATAGATTACGAAAAAGTAATCTTTGGCTTACATGGGAATTAAGAACAGTTCCGCTTCTCCTACGTGCCCCTCCAAATCAAGACTTTTCGTCCCCCCATGAAAAAGCCCCGAACCAGTCGGGGCTTTTTATAGGTAGGTCAGCGGCTACTGAAACAGCGACTCACTGGACAAGCCATTCTTCTCGAGGATCTCCCGCAGGCGCTTGAGGCCCTCAACCTGGATCTGCCGCACCCGCTCACGGGTCAGGCCAATTTCCAGGCCAACGTCTTCCAGGGTGCTGCTCTCATGCCCTCGCAGGCCAAACCGGCGTACGACCACCTCACGCTGTTTTTCGGTCAGCTCGGAAAGCCATTGATCGATGCTTTGCGAAAGGTCGTCGTCCTGCAACAGTTCACAAGGATCCGTCGGACGCTCATCGGTCAGGGTGTCCAGCAAGGTCTTGTCCGAATCCGGGCCCAACGAGACATCCACCGAAGAAACGCGCTCGTTCAGGCCGAGCATGCGTTTGACTTCCGCCACCGGCTTCTCGAGCAGGTTGGCGATTTCCTCGGGAGAGGGTTCATGATCGAGTTTCTGCGTCAGTTCGCGGGCGGCGCGCAAGTAGACGTTGAGTTCCTTGACCACATGGATCGGCAACCGGATGGTCCGGGTCTGATTCATGATTGCACGCTCGATGGTCTGGCGGATCCACCAGGTAGCGTAGGTCGAGAAACGGAAACCACGTTCGGGATCGAATTTTTCCACCGCTCGGATCAAGCCGAGGTTGCCCTCTTCGATCAGGTCCAGCAGCGATAACCCACGATTGACATAGCGTCGGGCGATTTTCACCACCAGCCGCAAGTTGCTTTCAATCATGCGTTTACGCCCAGCCGGGTCGCCACTTTGCGATAGACGCGCAAAGTGCACTTCCTCTTCGGGAGAGAGCAATGGAGAAAAACCGATTTCATTGAGGTACAACTGCGTCGCATCGAGCGCGCGAGTGTAGTCAATGTACTTGTGTTGCTTGATCGCAGCGGAGCTTTTGGATTTGGTGCGAACGGAAGGTGGAGTTGCCCCCTCATTATTCGACATCGAATCCATATCGATTCCGCTCTCCATAAGGAGAACTTCATCGTCGATGTCAAACTCCGGCACTTCTTTACTGAGAGCCATTGTTATAGTCCTTTGGTGAGTTCGACCTCAGGCTCGAGCGTCGCCTATATCCCTGGCAACACTGGAACCTGTTCCCTCTACGTGAGCGAGTGGAACAGGTTGGTAACGGATCAACGACGTGGCAGGAATTGCAGCGGATCTACAGGTTTACCTTGTCGGCGAATCTCAAAGTGCAGTTTCACCCGGTCTGTACCAGTTGATCCCATCTCGGCAATTGTCTGTCCGACTTTGACCTGCTGCCCCTCCCGAACCAGAAGCTTACGGTTGTGACCATAAGCGCTGACGTAGGTTTCGCTGTGTTTGATGATGACTAATTCGCCGTAGCCCCTTAAGCCACTCCCGGCGTAAACCACCGTCCCATCAGACGCAGCTAAAACAGGCTGTCCCAAATCCCCGGCGATATCAATGCCTTTATTCAAACTACCGTTTGAAGAAAATTTTCCAATGAGAACACCGTTGGAAGGCCAGCCCCAACCGGTCGGCGCAGGGCCTGCCGGAGTGGCTGGAACCGGCGCCGGAGCTGGGCTCGGCTTGTTCGCCGGGCTGGTTGCGGCACCTGTTGCCGGAGATGTAGTGGTCGTCACCGGGCGACGAATGACCGTGGTTTTGCTCGAGGAGGAAGCACCGGAGGACTGGGTACTGGTCACCACGGTAGCCGGAGCGGTACCGGTGCGGCCATCGAAACGAATGGTTTGCCCCGGATGGATGGTATAGGGCTCGCTGATATTGTTGCGGGCGGCCAATGCCTTGTAATCCCAGCCATAACGGAATGCGATGGAGAACAGCGTATCCCCGCGGCGCACGGCGTACTGGCCGGTGGTGACGGTCGGGCGTTGCGGTGCCGCATTGCTGTTGCGATCAACCACTCCGACGCTGCTGGACCTGGTGCTGGAGCAACCAACCAACAAGGAACTCAAGACAAGGCCAATCATCAGTCGCTGAAAGCTTGTTGTACCCATACGCTGCGCAATGACTGTGAGACTCACCCGCCGCTCCCTTTCTGATGGTTGACGATATAGATTGCCTGGCTCAGGCATGAAATGACGCAAGTATAACCGGACGCCGGCGCTTTACCGCCGGCACGGCACAGGGGACGACCAGGGTTTGTCACGGGTCGTCGCCCCACAGGTTGACGATCGATACGCCACTAAGACACAGCCTGACGGACAGAATTCACCCAGCTCGCAGAAATGCTCAGGCCAGGGGGCCATTGAGCAGGGGTACAAACCGCACCGCTCCCAGGACATGCCGGGCAAAGCCGTGTTCTTCGCGGACGATCAACATCAGCTGTTGCACCTCACCGGCGCCAACCGGAATCACCATGCGCCCCCCCGGTGCCAGCTGGTCGAGCAGCGCCTGAGGAATATCGGTGGCCACCGCGGTGACGATGATGCCGTTGTAAGGCGCCAATGCCGGCCAGCCCTCCCAGCCATCCCCCCAACGGAACACCACATTACGCAGGTTCAACTCCTGCAGGCGCTCCTTGGCCCGATCTTGCAGGACCTTGATCCGCTCCACCGAGAACACCCGCTCAACCAGCTGCGACAGCACCGCGGTCTGGTAGCCGGAGCCGGTACCGATCTCCAGCACCTTGTCCAGGGGGCCAGCCTCCAGCAGCAGCTCGCTCATGCGGGCCACCATATAAGGCTGGGAAATGGTCTGGTTATGGCCGATGGGCAACGCTGTGTCTTCATAGGCCCGATGGGCCAGTGCTTCATCGACAAACAGATGCCGGGGCGTGCGCCGGATGACTTCCAGCACCTGAGGGTTGGACAAGCCTTCATCGTAGAGCCGCTGGATCAGGCGTTCACGGGTGCGCTGGGAGGTCATGCCGATTCCCCGGCGCAGCAGATCGTCTTGCTCACGGGCCATCAGCGCAGCCCCTCCAGCCAGCCGTCCAGGCTCCTGAACGCATCATTGAAGGTGCGATCCAGCTGCAGCGGGGTCACGGATACGTAGCCCTGCATGAGCGCATGGAAATCGGTGCCAGGACCGCCATCCTCGGCGTCCCCGGCGGCGGCGATCCAGTAGCCGGCCTTGCCGCGGGGGTCCACCACCTTCATGGGAGCCGCGGCACGGGCGCGATGGCCCAGGCGGGTCAGCTGGATACCGCGGACGCGATCGAGCGGCAGGTTGGGAATGTTCACGTTCAGCACCGTCCGTGGTGGTAGATCCAGCAAGCCTTGCGCCTCGACCAGCTTGCGCGCGAAATGAGCCGCGGTGGCGAGGTTCTCCACCTGCCGCGAGACCAGCGAGAAGGCAATCGCCGGACGTTGCAGGAAACGCCCTTCCAGGGCGGCCGCGACAGTCCCGGAATACAGGACGTCATCCCCGAGGTTGGCCCCCAGGTTGATGCCCGAGACCACCATGTCCGGTTCGTGCTCCAGAAGGCCATTGAGCCCCAGATGCACACAATCGGTCGGCGTGCCGTTGATGCTTATATAGCCGTTGCCGAGAGTATGCGGATGCAACGGACGGTCGAGCGTCAGCGAGCTGCTGGCGCCGCTTTTGTCTTGATCCGGCGCGATAACCACGCACTCGGCATGATCGGCCAGCGCAGCATGCAGCGCGGCGATACCGGGTGCGGTTACCCCATCATCGTTAGAAATCAGAATACGCATGGGCTGTCCGTCTGCCCCACCGGCACCAGATCGACGAGTTCGCGCACCAATGCGGTGGCGAAACATCCGGCCGGCAGGACGAATTCCAATTGCAGAATGTCAGGCACGGGATAATGCCACGTCAAACCGCCAATGGGCAGCCGCAGGATGCGTCGTTCGTGCTCCATGCCGGCTTTTACCAACCAATCGCACAGCGCCGGTTCACGGGTAGCGACGCCCTGCTCCAGGATCTGGGTAGCACCGGCGGCAGGCGAGTCGCCTTTGCCCCACAAGGGCCCGGTGGGATGCAGGTCGAGAATGGCCAGGCGCGGATCGTGGCACTCCTCAGCTCCAGCCATGAAAAAACTGCGGCTGTCGGTGAAGGCCAGCAGATCGCCCACCTGGGCCTGCTGCCAACTGCCGTCGGCCACCCGTGCGCCCAGGACCTGGTTGAACAAGTAGCTACGGGCGGCGGACAGCAAGCGCGAACGCACGTTGCGCTGTTCCGGCAACGCCTGGCGTGCCGCCCAGTCCCGGGCATCCACCAGGTTGCCGCCGTCATGGCCAAAACGCTGGGCACCGAAGTAATTGGGAATGCCTTGCCGGGCGATCAATTGCAGGCGGGCATCGATCGCCGCGTGATCCGCCCGCAGCTCGGTCAAGCGCAAGGTGAAGCCATTGGCTGCATGGGCGCCGCGTTGCAGCTTGCGCCTGTGGCGACTGGCCTTGAGGATCTTCAGGGTGTGGTTTTCGGCTGCCGCCAGGTCTGGATCGGCCTTGCCCGGCAGTTGCACGCTGAACCATTGGCGAGTCAGGGCCTGGCGGTCCTTGAGTCCGGCATAGCTCACCGTACGCAGCGGGACCCCGGCGGCCTTGGCGATCCGCCGGGCAGCTTCCTCGGTATTCAGGCCGCGCTTTTCCACCCACAGCCATAAATGCTCGCCATCGCCGCTCAGAGGAATGTCCAGGACCTCATCGACCTGGAAATCCTCGGCCGTGGCCTTGAGCACCGCGCTGCCCAAGGCATCGCCATAGGCCCGCGGGCCCAACAGTTGCAGTTCGTTCATGCGCGCAGCAACAAGGCTACGGAATGCACCGCAATACCTTCCTCGCGTCCGGTGAAACCAAGCTTCTCGGTGGTGGTGGCCTTGACGTTCACCTGATCGAGCTCGACCTGCAGGTCCTCGGCGATCAGCGCCCGCATGGTGGCGATATGCGGCGCCATCTTCGGCGCCTGGGCGACGATGGTGTTGTCGACGTTACCGACCTTCCAGCCCTTGGCATGGATCAACGCGACAACGTGACGCAGCAGTACGCGGCTATCGACGCCCTTGAATTGCGGATCGGTGTCAGGGAAATGCTTGCCGATATCACCCAGCCCCGCGGCCCCCAACAGGGCATCGCTGAGTGCGTGCAGCAGCACGTCGCCATCGGAATGGGCCAGCAGCCCGGAGTGGTGGGCGATACGCACACCACCCAAGGTGATGAAGTCGCCCTCAGCGAAACGGTGCACATCGTAGCCGTGGCCAATACGCATAAAAAAACGCCCCGAAAAAGTCAGGCCGTGATTCTACCTGCTTTGCTGGCCCTTAGGGCTGGTACGAGCGTCCCCGCGGACGGACGCCAAGGCTCGTACGACCTAGCCGTTCAGTGCCCGCGCATGATGGCGCAGGTGGTCATCGATGAAGCTGGCGATGAAGAAGTAGCTATGGTCGTAGCCCGGCTGCAGGCGCAGGGTCAATTCATGGCCGGCCTGCCTGGCCGCCAACTGCAGGGCTTCAGGCTTGAGCTGAGTGGCGAGGAAATCATCGCGGTCGCCCTGATCCACCAGCAATGGCAGTTTTTCGCCGGCCTCGGCGATCAGGACACTGGCATCCCATTCACGCCAACGAGAGCGCTCTTCCCCCAGGTAACGGGAAAACGCCTTCTGCCCCCAGGGGCAATCCATGGGGTTGTTGATGGGCGCGAACGCCGACACCGAGCGGTAGCGCCCGGGATTGCGCAAGGCACAAACCAGGGCTCCGTGCCCACCCATGGAATGGCCGCTGACGCCACGCTTGTCGGAAGCCGGGAAATGCGCCTCCACCAGCGCCGGCAACTCATGGACTACATAGTCGTGCATCCGATAGTGCTGGGCCCAAGGCTCCTGGGTCGCATTGAGGTAGAACCCCGCCCCCAGGCCGAAATCCCAGGCGCCATCCGGGTCACCGGGTACCCCGGCACCACGCGGACTGGTGTCCGGCGCGATGATGATCAGCCCCAACTCGGCAGCCATGCGCTGGGCACCGGCCTTGTGCATGAAGTTCTCGTCGGTGCAGGTCAGGCCGGACAGCCAGTACAGCACCGGCAGCTTGCCGCCCTGCTCGGCCTGGGGCGGCAGGTAGACGGCGAACACCATGTCGCAGCCCAGTACCTGGGAATGATGCTTGTAGCGTTTATGCCAGCCGCCGAAGCTTTTCTGGCAGGAAAGGTTTTCCAGACTCATGGCGGACCTCCAGCGCACATACTGCAAGCCTCAAGCTGCGAGAGCGGTTGCCCCCACTTGCAGCCTGTGGCTTGCAGTTTGCCGCTGCTCCTTAGAAATGAATGACCGAACGGATGCTCTTGCCTTCGTGCATCAGGTCGAAGGCCTTGTTGATGTCTTCCAATCCCATGGTGTGGGTGATGAAGGTGTCCAGCGGGATCTCGCCCTTCTCGGACATCTCCACATAGCTCGGCAGTTCGCTGCGGCCACGCACGCCGCCGAAGGCCGAACCGCGCCAGACACGGCCGGTCACCAGCTGGAACGGACGGGTGGCGATTTCCTGGCCGGCACCGGCCACGCCGATGATCACCGACTCGCCCCAGCCCTTGTGGCAGCACTCCAGAGCGGCGCGCATCAGTTGCACGTTGCCGATGCACTCGAAGGAGAAGTCCACACCGCCGTCGGTGAGATCGACGATCACTTCCTGGATCGGGCGATCGTAGTCTTTGGGGTTGATGCAATCGGTGGCGCCCAGCTGGCGGGCAATCTCGAACTTGGCCGGGTTGATATCGATGGCGATGATCCGCGAAGCCTTGGCCTTGACTGCGCCGATCACCGCGGACAGGCCAATGCCACCCAGGCCGAAGATCGCCACGGTGTCACCCGGCTTGACCTTGGCGGTATTGAGCACCGCGCCAATACCAGTGGTCACGCCGCAGCCCAGCAGGCAGACCTTCTCCAGCGGTGCATCCTTCTGGATCTTGGCCACGGAGATTTCCGGCAGCACGGTGTACTCGGAGAAGGTCGAGGTGCCCATGTAGTGGAACAGCTGCTGGCCCTTGTAGGAGAAGCGTGTGGTGCCGTCCGGCATCAGGCCCTTGCCCTGGGTGGCACGGATGGCCTGGCAGAGGTTGGTCTTGCCCGACAGGCAGAATTTGCACTGGCCGCATTCGGGGGTGTACAGCGGAATCACGTGGTCACCCACGGCCACCGACGTCACGCCCTCGCCCACCGCTTCCACTACTGCGCCACCTTCATGGCCGAGAATCGACGGGAAGATGCCTTCCGGGTCGGCGCCCGACAGGGTGTAGGCGTCGGTGTGGCAGACACCGGAGGCCACCACCCGCAACAACACCTCGCCAGCCTTGGGCATGGCGACATCGACTTCAACGATCTCGAGGGGTTTTTTGGCCTCGAAGGCTACGGCAGCGCGCGACTTGATCATCCTGGGTCTCCAGCGAATAAAAACGAGACAGGGAGTGTAAAACAGCGCACTACGATGAATAATCCGATCAAAAGCAAAACATTATTGCTGTACAGGGACAATCATCATGAGTGAAAACCGCTGGGAAGGCATCGACGAGTTCGTCGCCGTGGCCGAATGCAGCCAGTTCACCGCTGCCGCAGAACGCCTCGGTGTCTCTTCTTCTCATATCAGCCGGCAGATCGCCCGCCTGGAAGAACGCCTGCAGACTCGCTTGCTGTACCGCAGTACCCGCCGGTTAACCCTGACCGAAGCCGGCCAGACCTTCCTCCAGCATTGCCAGCGCTTGCAGGATGGCCGGGAAGAGGCGTTGCGCGCCGTGGGCGACCTGGCCAGCGAGCCCAAGGGCATGCTGCGCATGACCTGCGCGGTGGCCTACGGCGAGCGCTTCATCGTGCCGCTGGTGACCAGCTTCATGGGCCTGTATCCGCAGTTGCGGGTGGATATCGAATTGAGCAATCGGCCCCTGGACCTGCTGCACGAGGGGCTGGACCTGGCCGTGCGCCTGGGACGCCTGCAAGACTCGCGACTGGTGGCGACCCGCCTGGCTCCCCGGCGCATGTACCTGTGTGCATCGCCGTCGTACCTGGAGCGCTACGGTCGCCCCCATAGCCTTTCGGAGTTGAGCCGCCACAACTGCCTGATCGGCAGTTCGGATATCTGGCAACTGGAACAGGATGGCCGTGAGTTCGCCCAGCGGGTTCAAGGCAACTGGCGCTGCAACAGCGGACAGGCGGTGCTGGATGCGGCGTTGCAGGGAGTGGGCCTGTGCCAACTGCCGGACTACTACGTGCTGGAGCATCTGCAGAGCGGCGCGCTGGCCTCACTGCTCGAAGCCCATCAGCCGCCGAACACTGCGGTATGGGCGCTCTACCCGCAACAACGACACTTGTCGCCCAAGGTGCGCAAGCTGGTGGACTATCTCAAGGAAGGCCTGGCCCGGCGCCCGGAGTACCAGGAGCGGTAGCTGCAGGTTTATCGCAGCCTGCGGCTACAGCGGTGGGTCAGCGACGGTTGGCCCACCGCTGGCGCAACCACTCCAGGTCTTCCGGGCGGGTGACCTTGAGGTTGTCGGAACGCCCTTCGATCAAGCGTGGGGCCTGGCCGGCCCACTCCATGGCCGAGGCCTCGTCGGTGATCGCGACATCAGCCACCAGGCTGTCGGCCAGGGCCCGGTGCAAGGCGCCAAGGCGGAACATCTGCGGGGTATAGGCTTGCCAGATCAGGCTGCGATCCACGGTTTCCAGGACCCGCCCCCGCGAGTCGATACGCTTGAGGGTGTCCCGGGCCGGCACCGCGAGCAGGCCACCCACAGGGTCGTCCGCCAACTCGGCCAGCAGTTTGTCCAGGTCATCCCGGGCGAGGTTAGGTCGCGCGGCATCGTGCACCAGCACCCAATCATCATCCGCAGCGCCTTGGGCATGCAGGTGGAGCAAGGCGTTGAGCACTGAGTCGGAGCGTTCCGTACCGCCGTCGACCCGCTGGATTCGTCCATCCTGGGCACAGGCCAGGGTCGGCCAGTAGGGGTCGTCGGAAGCAACGCTGACCACCAGGCCCTTGAGACCGGGGTGGTCGAGGAAACAGCCAAGGCTGTGTTCGAGAATAGTGCGGCCGCCCAGTTGCAGATACTGCTTGGGACGGTCCGCGGCCATGCGGGCACCAACGCCCGCGGCAGGAATCACGGCCCAGAAGGCCGGCAGCAGAACGCTCATTGGGCCAACTGGTAGAGGGTCTCGCCCTCCTTGACCATGCCCAGTTCATGGCGAGCCCGTTCTTCGACGGTCTCCATGCCCTTCTTCAATTCCATGACTTCCGCATCGAGTACGCGATTGCGCTCCAGCAGGCGCTCGTTTTCAGCCTGCTGGTCGGCAATTTGCTGGGTCAGGTCGGCGACCTGGGCCAAGCTGCCATTTCCCACCCAAAGGCGGTACTGCAAGCCAGCCAGCAGCAAGAGCAAGACCAGGAACAACCAATTGGGACTGCGCATCGAATATCGGGTATCCAGTGAAAAAAGACAGCCATGCCTGCAACTTCGGGCCTACTGATAGCACGAAGCCTGGAAAAACCAGGCTTGTGCTCTTAAGGCATCAGATTAGTGGCAAAAAATTCGCTGTAGCGACTTTTCCGACACAATCCGGTGTCTTTTTACCATCTACAGCTTAACCGCGAAACTCGCTGCGGCCGTTGTACTTGGCCTTGCCGTTCAGTTGCTCTTCGATACGCAGCAACTGGTTGTACTTGGATACGCGGTCGGAGCGGCACAGCGAGCCAGTCTTGATCTGGCCAGCCGCGGTACCCACGGCCAGGTCGGCGATGGTGGAGTCTTCGGTTTCACCGGAACGGTGGGAGATCACCGCGGTGTAGCCGGCGGCCTTGGCCATCTGGATGGCTTCCAGGGTTTCGGTCAGGCTGCCGATCTGGTTGAACTTGATCAGGATGGAGTTGGCGATCTTCTTGTCGATGCCTTCCTTCAGGATCTTGGTGTTGGTCACGAACAGGTCGTCACCCACCAGTTGTACCTTGTCGCCGATCTTGTCGGTCAGGATCTTCCAGCCAGCCCAGTCGGACTCGTCCAGGCCATCTTCGATGGAGATGATCGGGTAGCGCTGGGTCAGGCCCTTGAGGTACTCAGCGAAACCTTCGTTGGTGAACACTTGGCCTTCACCAGCCAGGTTGTACTTGCCGTCTTCGTAGAACTCGCTGGCTGCGCAGTCCAGGGCCAGGGTCACATCGGTGCCCAGGGTGTAGCCGGCGTTGGCCACGGCTTCGGAGATCACCTTCAGGGCGTCTTCGTTGGAAGCCAGGTTCGGGGCGAAACCACCTTCGTCACCCACTGCGGTGTTCAGGCCACGGGCCTTCAGCACAGCCTTGAGGTGATGGAAAATCTCGGTACCCATGCGCAGACCTTCCGAGAAGGACTTGGCGCCGACCGGCTGCACCATGAACTCCTGGATGTCGACGTTGTTATCGGCGTGCTCGCCACCGTTGATGATGTTCATCATCGGCACCGGCATCGAATAGACGCCAGGAGTGCCATTGAGGTTCGCGATGTGCGCGTACAGCGGCAGGTCCTGGTCCTGGGCGGCGGCCTTGGCAGCGGCCAGGGACACGGCCAGGATCGCGTTGGCGCCCAGGTTGGCCTTGTTCTCGGTACCGTCCAGCTTGATCATCGCCTGATCCAGCGCCTTCTGGTCGATTGGGTCTTTACCCAGCAACAGGTCGCGGATCGGACCGTTGATGTTGGCTACCGCCTTGAGCACACCCTTGCCCAGGTAACGGGTCTTGTCGCCATCACGCAGTTCCAGTGCTTCACGGGAACCGGTGGAAGCACCGGACGGAGCGCAGGCGCTGCCGATGATGCCGTTGTCGAGAAGCACGTCCGCTTCGACAGTGGGGTTGCCACGGGAGTCGAGGACTTCACGACCTTTGATGTCGACGATTTTTGCCATTGTTGTAAACACTCCAAAGTTGACGAAAACGACGCAGCTGTAGGAAATCTTCTACCGTCGGCAAGGCGGGGAAAACAGGCAGTCTTGCAGACGATAAGGCTCAGGCCCGAAGGCCCGAGCAATAATCGTGCGGTACTTTACCGGAGAAACTGGTCTTACGCGGTTTCTACCGTCGGAAAACTCTTGACCAGTTCGTCCAGGGCCTTGAGCTGGGACAGGAACGGTTCGAGCTTGTCCAGGCGCAGTGCGCAAGGACCGTCGCACTTGGCATTGTCCGGATCAGGATGGGCTTCCAGGAACAGGCCGGCCAGGGATTGGCTCATGCCCGCCTTGGCCAGGTCGGTGACCTGGGCGCGGCGACCACCGGCCGAGTCGGCCCGGCCGCCCGGCATCTGCAGGGCGTGGGTCACATCGAAGAACACCGGATACTCGAACTGCTTCATGATGCCGAAGCCGAGCATGTCCACTACCAGGTTGTTGTAGCCGAAGCTGGAACCACGCTCACAGAGGATCAACTGGTCATTACCGGCTTCCACGCATTTGTTCAGGATGTGCTTCATTTCCTGGGGCGCGAGGAACTGGGCTTTCTTGATGTTGATCACTGCGCCGGTCTTGGCCATCGCCACGACCAGGTCGGTCTGGCGCGACAGGAAGGCCGGCAGCTGGATGATGTCGCATACCTTGGCCACCGGTTCGCACTGGTAGGGCTCGTGCACGTCGGTGATCACCGGCACGTTGAAGGTCCGCTTGATCTCCTCGAAGATCTTCAGCCCTTCCTCCATGCCTGGACCACGGTACGAGGTCACCGACGAACGGTTGGCCTTGTCGAAGCTGGCCTTGAACACATAGGGGATACCGAGCTTCTCGGTAACCCGTACGTACTCTTCGCAGACCTTCAGCGCCATGTCGCGGCTTTCCAGCACGTTCATGCCGCCGAACAGCACCATCGGCTTGTCGTTGGCGATTTCGATGTTGCCTACGCGGATGATCTTCTGCGCCATCAGGTTCACGCCTTCTTCTGGTGTTGAGCCAGTGCCGCCTTGACGAAACCGCTGAACAGCGGGTGACCGTCACGTGGAGTGGAGGTGAACTCGGGGTGGAACTGGCAAGCCACGAACCATGGATGATCCTGGCTCTCGACCACTTCCACCAGCGCGCCGTCTTCGGAACGACCGGACACCAGCAGGCCGGCCTCCATCAGTTGCGGCAGCAGGTTGTTGTTCACTTCGTAGCGATGACGGTGACGCTCGGTGATCACGTCGCTGCCGTAGCAGTCGTGGACCTTGGAGCCCGCGACGATCTGGCAATCCTGGGCGCCCAGGCGCATGGTACCGCCCAGGTCCGAAGCTTCGGTACGAGTCTCGACCGCGCCGGTGGAATCGGCCCACTCGGTGATCAGGCCCACGACCGGATGGCCGCTGGTGCGATCGAACTCGGTGGAGTTGGCGTCTTTCCAGCCCATGACGTTACGAGCGAACTCGATGACCGCCACTTGCATGCCAAGGCAGATACCCAGGTACGGGACCTTGTTCTCACGGGCGTATTGCACCGCGGTGATCTTGCCTTCCACACCGCGCAGGCCGAAACCGCCTGGAACCAAAATGGCGTCGGCGCCTTCCAGCAGGCCGGTGCCCTGGTTCTCGATGTCTTCGGAGTCGATGTAGCGCAGGTTGACCTTGGTACGGTTCTGGATGCCGGCGTGGCTCATCGCTTCGATCAGCGACTTGTACGCGTCCAGCAGCTCCATGTATTTGCCGACCATGGCGATGGTGACTTCTTTCTCGGGGTTCAGCTTGGCGTCCACGACCTTGTCCCACTCGGACAGGTCGGCGCTGCTGCACTGCAGGCCGAAGCGCTCGACGACGAAATCGTCCAGGCCCTGGGCATGCAGCACACCCGGGATCTTGTAGATGGTGTCGACGTCTTCCAGGGAGATCACCGCACGCTCTTCAACGTTGGTGAACAGGGCGATCTTGCGACGCGACGAGGCGTCCACCGGATGGTCGGAACGGCAGATCAGCACGTCAGGCTGCAGGCCGATGGAGCGCAGTTCCTTCACCGAGTGCTGGGTCGGCTTGGTCTTGGTCTCGCCAGCGGTGGCGATGTAAGGAACCAGGGTCAGGTGCATCAGCATCGCCCGCTTGGAGCCGACTTCGACGCGCAGTTGGCGAATGGCCTCGAGGAACGGTTGCGACTCGATGTCACCCACGGTGCCGCCGATTTCGACCAGGGCCACGTCGGCATCGCCGGCGCCCTTGATGATACGGCGCTTGATTTCGTCGGTGATGTGCGGGATCACCTGGATGGTGGCACCCAGGTAGTCACCACGGCGCTCTTTGCGCAGCACGTGCTCGTAGACACGACCGGTGGTGAAGTTGTTGTTCTGGGTCATGGTCGTGCGGATGAACCGCTCGTAGTGGCCCAGGTCCAGGTCGGTCTCGGCGCCATCATGGGTGACGAATACTTCACCGTGCTGGAACGGGCTCATGGTGCCCGGGTCGACGTTGATGTACGGGTCCAGCTTGAGCATGGTGACCTTGAGCCCCCGCGCCTCCAGGATGGCCGCCAATGAAGCCGAGGCAATGCCTTTCCCCAATGAAGAAACAACACCGCCCGTGACGAATATGTAGCGCGTCATGAAAAACCCTAGAAGTCTGCGTTAAAGCGGTCAGTGCCGCCGGGGAAAGCGAAGGAAGGCCGAAGCCCCCGATCACCTGCATTAATCACAGTGCATGTTTCAAAAAAACCGCCGCGTTGTGACAGACCGGATGCAAAAACACCGGTACGTTGCTCGCTACACATTTTTTGGAATCGCCCAGCAAAGACTGCTTGGTAATCGGCAACTCCTGCAATTCAGGCGAATCCACAGAAGTTGTATCAAGAAGGGAGCGTAGTCTACCGGAAAGCCCCTTTCAGCTCAAACCTTGATCGCTGGTCGGTGGTCGCCAATGCAATTGCCAGGCGCCCCGGGCGTTTGTGCCGGCCATTGGCAGGTTCGCCACGGCCAACAGTTGTTCCTGGCGATATAGCAGCGGCAATCTGCCACGGACGAAAGCCGGCACCCCGGCCTCGTTCAACAGCCGCTTGAGATCGCGATGGCCGCGATCGACCAGGTGCATCACCTCGCCGCCAAGACGATATCGGATGCTCAGCGGGCCATCGGGCACCGAGCCGCTGAAAGCCACATGGCCGTTATCCGGCAAGCACAGCGGTTGCTGCGGATCATGCCACTCAGCTCCCTGCCCGACCGGCCGCAGCCAGGCTCCGGACAACCACCACAGGTGCGCCCCCCTACGATGCAGCTCGCCATCGGCCAGGCGCCAGATCGGCAGGGCTGCATCCTTGGCATCGCGCAGGTTTTCCCAACCCGCCCAGTGATCGGTGTCCGGCAAGCGAGTGAACCTGGCCAACCAATGGCTGAGGGCGTTGCGCTGGCGCGCAGCGGATAACTCTCGCAGGGGCGCCAAGGCCAGGGTTGGCAAGGGCAGCCAGGGCGGGTTCCGGTCCTGTTCGGCGGCGCGCAGATCCATCGAAGCCAGCTCGCCGAGCAAGCCCTGGGCCTCACCAAGATGCGCGGCACTGCGAGCGATACTGGCCGCGGCCTGGGGCCAGCGCGACTGCAACACCGGCATGACCTGGTGTCGCAGGTAATTACGCGAATAGTGGTGATCGCTATTGGAAGGGTCATCGACCCAGTCCAGCCGATGCTCGGCGGCATAACGTTCCAGCTCGGCGCGAGGCACCTCAAGCAAGGGTCGTAGCAAATGCCCACGCCCCAGGGGACGGCACTGGGGCATCGCCGCCAAACCCCGCACCCCGGCACCGCGCAATAGGCGAAACAGCAGGGTTTCCGCCTGGTCGTCACGATGATGGGCCAGCAGCAACAGCTCGTCGCTCGCCAGCGACTGCTCGAAGATGCTGTAGCGCGCATCCCGGGCGGCGCGTTCGAGGCTGGCGCCAGCCGGCACCTGGACCCTGGCTACCTGCAGCGGCACGCCCAGGGCATCGCAGACTTGCTGACAGTACTGCGGCCAGGCATCCGCCGCCTGTTGCAGGCCATGATGGACGTGAATCGCCGAAAGCGCCGGGAGGCAATGCTGGCGCGCCAGATTGGCAAGCAGGTGCAGCAGGACGGTGGAGTCCAGCCCCCCGGAGAAGGCCACGCGCCACGCGCTGGCCTGGCGCCAGGGAGCCAGGATTTGCAGCAAAGAGTCGGCGAGAGGAGTCATGCGTTCAGGACCTGCAGCAGCGATCAGCTGGCCTTGCGGTTGCCCCAGAATGAACAAGACGCCGTGATCGGAACGATCGACGGCGCCAGGTTCGCGAGCAAGCCTGCTCCGGTAAGCCGGAGCGGCGGGCGGTCAGAGACCGTAGCTCATCAGGCGGTCATAACGACGGGCCAGCAGGGTGTCGTTATCCATTTCCTTGAGCATCGCCAGTTGCGAGCTGAGCTCGGCACGAATCAGCGCGGAAGCGGCGGCCGGATCGCGGTGGGCGCCGCCCAGCGGCTCGGCGATGACTTTGTCGACGATCCCCAGGCCCTTGAGGCGCTCGGCGGTGATACCCATGGCTTCGGCGGCGTCGGCGGCCTTTTCCGCGGTTTTCCACAGGATCGAGGCGCAACCTTCCGGCGAGATCACCGCATAGGTGGAGTACTGCAGCATGTTCAGCTGGTCGCACACGCCAATGGCCAGGGCGCCGCCCGAACCACCCTCACCGATCACGGTGGCGATGATCGGGGTCTTCAGGCGTGCCATGACCCGCAGGTTCCAGGCAATGGCTTCGCTCTGGTTGCGCTCTTCGGCGTCGATGCCCGGGTAGGCGCCCGGGGTGTCGATGAAGGTCAGGATCGGCATCTTGAAGCGTTCGGCCATTTCCATCAGGCGGCAGGCCTTGCGGTAACCTTCCGGACGCGGCATGCCGAAGTTGCGGCGAACCTTCTCGCGCACTTCGCGGCCCTTCTGGTGGCCGATGATCATCACAGGTTGCTCATCCAGACGAGCGACGCCGCCCACGATCGCCGCGTCATCGGAGAAGTGGCGATCGCCATGCAGCTCGTCGAACTCGGTGAAGATGTGCTGGATGTAGTCCAGGGTGTAAGGACGACGCGGGTGACGCGCCAGACGAGCGATCTGCCAGCTGGTGAGCTTGCCGAAGATATCCTCGGTCAAGGTCTTGCTCTTGTCCTGCAGGCGGGAGATCTCATCGCCGATATTCAGCGAATTGTCATTACCGACCAAGCGCAACTCTTCGATCTTGGCTTGCAGGTCGGCGATCGGCTGTTCGAAATCAAGAAAATTCGGGTTCATAGGCGTCCGTCTGGGCTCGACATCCAGGAAAGCTGGGGCCGGCCGGTTGTCTGTTCGCGCCCTACCTTAAGGGACGGGCGCGATGAGGTCGATAGTAAAGATCAAGTGACGACAAGGCGTAATGCTGGCGCCTGACCGTCAACGGTATTGCAGGAAGACGTTGTCTTTGCCGAACTGGTCACGCAGGGCCTGAATCAAGCTGTCCGCCGGATCGATGCGCCAGGCCTCGCCAAACTGCAGCAGGGTCTTGGCATCGTCGCGACTGTACTCCATGGAAATCGGGCACGCGCCGCGGTGGCGCTTGAGCAGATCGCCCAGCCAGCGTAGCTGATCGCCCTTGAGCGCATCGCTGTGGACTTTCAAGCGCAGGCTTTCGGCCAGGTTGGTCCGCGCATCCTCCATGCTCATCACTCGCTTGACCCGCAGGCGCAGGCCGCCGGAGAAGTCATCGTTGCTGACCTCGCCCTCCACCACCACCATGGCGTCGGTCTGCAGCAGGGCCTGGGCAGCCATGAAAGAGTCGGCGAACAACGAGGCCTCGATCCGCCCGGAGCGGTCGTCGAGGGTGATGAAACCCATCTTGTCGCCCTTCTTGTTCTTCATCACCCGCAGGGCAATGATCATCCCGGCCACGGTCTGGGTGTCGCGCGCCGGCTTCAGATCGATGATGCGCTGGCGGGCGAAACGACGAATCTCGCCCTCGTACTCATCGATGGGGTGGCCGGTCAGGTACAGGCCCAGGGTGTCCTTCTCGCCCCGCAGGCGTTCCTTGAGCGTCAGTTCACGAGCCTTGCGGTGGTTGCCATAGACGTCCGCATCCTCCTCGACGAACAACCCGCCGAACAGGTCGGCGTGGCCGCTATCGGCGGTCCGGGCGGTCTGTTCGGCCGCCTTGATCGCCTCTTCCAGGGCCGACAGCAATACGGCGCGGTTGCGGTCGATATTGGCCTGGTAGGCCTTGAGCTCGTCATGGAAGTAAGGCCCCAGGCGGTCCAGGGCGCCACTGCGGATCAGCGCATCCAGGGTGCGCTTGTTGATGCGCTTGAGGTCGACCCGGCTGCAGAAGTCGAACAGGTCCTTGAACGGGCCGCCTTCGGCCCGGGCCTCGACGATCGCTTCCACCGGGCCTTCGCCCACGCCCTTGATCGCCCCCAGGCCATAGACGATGCGGCCATCGTCGTTGACCGTGAACTTGAAGTCGGAGCTGTTCACGTCCGGCGCATCGAGGCGCAGCTTCATGCTGCGTACTTCCTCGATCAGCACCACCACCTTGTCGGTGTTGTGCATATCCGCCGACAGTACCGCAGCCATGAAAGGCGCCGGGTAGTGGGTCTTGAGCCAGGCGGTCTGGTAGGACACTAGCCCATAGGCCGCCGAGTGGGATTTGTTGAAGCCGTAACCGGCGAACTTTTCCACCAGGTCGAAGATGTTACCGGCCAGGTCCGCTTCGATATTGTTGGCAACGCAACCCTCGATGAAACCACCGCGCTGCTTGGCCATCTCCTCGGGTTTCTTCTTACCCATGGCCCGGCGCAGCATGTCCGCACCACCCAGGGTGTAGCCGGCCATGACCTGGGCGATCTGCATCACCTGTTCCTGGTACAGGATGATGCCGTAGGTCGGCGCCAGCACAGGCTTGAGGCCTTCGTACTGATAGTCCGAGTGCGGATACGCCAGCTCGGCACGGCCGTGCTTGCGGTTGATGAAGTCGTCCACCATGCCCGATTGCAGCGGGCCCGGGCGGAACAGCGCCACCAGTGCGATGAGGTCTTCCAGGCAGTCGGGCTTGAGCTTCTTGATCAGCTCCTTCATGCCGCGGGATTCGAGCTGGAACACGGCCGTGGTCTCGGCCTTCTGCAACAGCTCGTAGGTTTTCTTGTCATCCAGCGGGATGAAGTCGATGTTGACGTCGGGCAGGTTGTTCTTGGCCTGCTCGCGGTTGATGGTCTCCATCGCCCACTTGATGATGGTCAGGGTCCGCAGGCCCAGGAAGTCGAACTTCACCAGGCCCGCCGCCTCGACATCGTCCTTGTCGAACTGGGTCACCAGGCCGCCGCCCTCTTCGTCACAGGCGATCGGCGAGAAGTCGGTGAGCTTGGTCGGCGCGATCACCACGCCACCGGCGTGCTTGCCAGTGCCGCGAGTGACCCCTTCGAGCTTCAAGGCCATGTCCCAGATTTCGCGGCCATCCTCATCGGTCTTGAGGAAGTCGCGCAGCATCTCCTCCTGCTCGTAGGCCTTCTCCAGGGTCATGCCGACCTCGAAGGGGATCATCTTCGACAGGCGGTCGGCCAGGCCGTAGGACTTGCCTTGCACCCGCGCCACGTCGCGCACCACCGCCTTGGCGGCCATGGTACCGAAGGTGATGATCTGGCTTACCGCGTTACGCCCGTAGGCCTCGGCCACGTAGTCGATCACCCGGTCACGACCGTCCATGCAGAAGTCGACGTCGAAGTCGGGCATGGAAATACGTTCGGGGTTGAGGAAACGTTCGAACAGCAGGTCATAGGCCAGCGGATCGAGGTCGGTGATCTTCAGCACATAGGCCACCAGGGAACCGGCACCCGACCCCCGGCCCGGACCGACGGGGACGCCGTTGTTCTTGGCCCACTTGATGAAGTCCATAACGATCAGGAAGTAACCGGGGAAGCCCATCTGGATGATGATATCCAGCTCGAACTTCAGGCGATCCAGGTAGACCTGGCGCTTCTCTTCATAGTTGGGCGTGGTGTCCTTGGGCCAGAGCACCGCCAGGCGCTCCTCCAGCCCCTCATGGGACACATGGCGCAGGTAATCATCGATACCCATGCCGTTGGGCGTCGGGAAGTCAGGGAGGAAGTACTTGCCCAACTGCACCGTGATATTGCAGCGCTTGGCAATCTCCACGGTGTTTTCCAGCGCCTCGGGCAGGTCGCTGAACAGCTCGGCCATCTCCTGGGCACTCTTGAGGTACTGCTGGTCGCTGTAGTTCTTCGAGCGGCGCGGATCGTCCAGGGCGCGGCCTTCGCCGATGCAAACCCGAGTCTCGTGGGCCTCGAAGTCGTCCTGCTTGATGAAGCGCACATCGTTGGTCGCCACCAACGGCGCACCGACCTTGTCGGCCAGGGCCACCGCACCATGCAGTTGCTCTTCGTCGTTGGGGCGATTGGTACGCTGGACTTCCAGGTAGAAGCGATCCGGGAACACTCCCATCCACTCCAGGGCCAGGGCCTCGGCCAGCGCAAGATCGCCCGCCACCAGGGCCATGCCGATCTCCCCCTCCTTGGCCGCCGAGAGCATGATCAGGCCTTCGGCAGCCTGCACCACCCAATCGCGCTCGATGATGGTCAGCCCGTTGCGCTGGCCTTCGGTAAAGCCACGGGAGATCAGCTCGGTGAGGTTGCGATAGCCCACGGCATTCATCGCCAGCAGGCTGATGCGACTCAGGGGACCGTCCGCATCGTCCTTGTTCGCCAGCCACAGGTCGGCACCGCAGATCGGCTTGATCCCGGCGCCCATGCTGGTCTTGTAGAACTTGACCAGGGAGCACATGTTGCTCTGGTCGGTAACCGCTACCGCCGGCATGCCCATGCCGGTCAGGGCCTTGACCAGCGGTTTGATCCGCACCAGACCGTCGACCAGGGAAAATTCAGTGTGCAGGCGCAGGTGAACGAATGAAGCCGGCATAGTGATCCTGTAAATAGCGCGAAAACAACGAGGCCCGGACATCGGGCGATTTAAAGACTCGAACTCGGCGTTACAGCGCAAGGCAGCCAAGGCCTGCGCGCGGCGACCATCGTTAGTGGTTCATCGCCACTGTCGGCAGGCCATTGCCGTCGTTCGTGGAGCTTTAAAGCAGCCGGATTGTACCGGGCCTTGGTTAAAACATCAGCCTCAAGACTGAACCAGGCCCAGCGCTTCACGCGCTTCATAGGCCAGGCGTACCGGCGCGAAAGAGCGCCGGTGGATCGGGGTCGGGCCCAGGCGCGCCAGGGCTTCCAGGTGGACTGGAGTCGGATACCCCTTGTGCCCGCCGATACCGTAACCGGGATAGATGAGCTCGAAGGCGGCCATCTCGCGGTCGCGGCTGACCTTGGCCAGGATCGACGCCGCGGCGATCGCCGGAACCTTGCTATCACCCTTGACCACCGCTTCGGCCGGCACCGCCAGCTTGGGGCAGCGGTTACCATCGATCATCGCCAGCCTCGGGGTCACGCTCAAGCCTTCCACCGCCCGCTGCATGGCCAGCATGGTGGCGTGCAAGATGTTCAGCTCGTCGATCTCCTGGACTTCCGCCCGGGCGATGCACCAGCTCAGGGCCTTCTCGCAGATCTCGTCGAACAGCTGTTCGCGACGGGCCTCGGTGAGTTTCTTGGAATCGTTCAGGCCGAGGATCGGCCGGTTCGGATCGAGAATCACCGCAGCGGTGACCACCGCACCGCACAAGGGGCCACGGCCGACCTCGTCAACACCCGCCACCAGGTCGCCAGCATCGGCCACCAGGGTGAAGTCCAGGCCCATCTGCTTCTTGGAGTTGCTCATTGGGCTTTACCTATCAGTTCCAGCACCGCCTGAGCGGCCTGGTTGGATGCGTCGCGACGCAAGGTGCGATGGATCTGGTCGAAACCGCTGGTCTGCTCCTCGCCACCCTCGATCAGCGGCGACAGGGTCTTGGCCAGGGCCTCGGCAGTCGCGGCATCCTGCAGCAACTCGGGCACCAGCAAGCGCTGGGCCAACAGGTTGGGCAGGGAAATATACGGACTCTTGACCATGCGCTTGAGAATCCAGAACGTCAGCGGCGCCAGGCGGTAGGCCACCACCATTGGCCGCTTGTACAACAGGGCTTCCAGGGTCGCCGTACCCGAGGCGATCAATACCGCGTCGCAGGCCGCCAGTGCTTTATGCGACTGGCCATCGAGCAAGGTCAGCGGCAGGTCGCGACCGGCCAGCAGCTCTTCCACCTGGGCTCGCCGCTGCGCATTGGCGCAAGGCAGGATGAAACGCACACCCGGGCGCATGGCCCGCAAGCACTGGGCGGCATCCAGGAACAGGCCGCCCAGGCGTCCTACTTCGCCGCCACGACTGCCAGGCATCAGCGCCACCAGCGGGCCCTCGGGCAAACCGAGCTCGGCGCGAGCCGCTGCTCGATCAGCTTGCAAGGGGATGGCATCGGCCAGGGAGTGGCCGACGAACTTCACCGGAACGCCCTTTTCCTCGTAGAACCTGGCTTCGAAAGGAAACAGGGTCAGCATCAGGTCGCAGCCTTCGCGGATCTTCAGCACACGCCTCTGGCGCCAGGCCCATACCGATGGACTGACGTAGTGCACGGTCTTGATCCCGGCCTGGCGCAACTTGAGCTCGATATTCAGGGTGAAGTCCGGGGCATCGATACCGATGAATACATCCGGCTTTTCGGCGATCAGGGTCTGCACCAGCTTCTTGCGTCGGGCCAGCAGCTCACGCAGGCGCCCGAGAACCTCGACCAGCCCCATGACCGCCAGGCGCTCCATGGGAAAGTAGGAGACCAGGCCCTCAGCCTCCATCAATGGCCCACCGACACCGATGAACTCCACCGCCGGATGCTGGGCCTTGAGGGCGCGCATCAGACCGGCGCCAAGAATGTCGCCGGAGGCTTCGCCAGCCACCAGCGCAATACGCAGAGTGTTCATGATTAGCGGGTGATGCCGCGGGTCGAAGACTGGATCGAGTCGCGAAACAGTGCGACTTCAGGATACTGCTCGGCGGCTTCGGCCAATTCGGCCAGGGCCTGGTCTACCGTCAGCCCCTGGCGATAGACCACCTTGTAGGCTCGGCGCAGGGCGTGGATCGAATCATCGCTGAAACCACGACGGCGCATGCCTTCGAAGTTCATGCTACGAGCTTCGGCAGGGTTGCCGAACACGGTGACGAACGCCGGGACGTCCTTGCCGATGGCGGTACCCATGCCGGAAAAACTGTGGGCACCGATGTGGCAGTACTGATGCACCAGGGTGAAACCGGAAAGAATCGCCCAGTCATCCACATGCACGTGGCCGGCCAACGCGGTGTTGTTGACCAGGATGCAATGGTTGCCGATCACACTGTCGTGGCCGATATGGGCATAGGCCATGATCAGGTTATGGTCGCCCAGGGTGGTCTCGCAACGGTCCTGGATGGTGCCACGGTGAATGGTCACGCCTTCGCGGATCACATTGTGATCACCGATTACCAGGCGGGTTTCTTCACCCTTGTATTTCAGATCGGGCGTGTCTTCGCCTACCGAGGAAAACTGGTAGATGCGGTTGTGCTTGCCGATCCGGGTCGGGCCCTTGAGGATCACATGGGGCCCGATCACTGTACCCTCGCCGATTTCCACACCAGCGCCGACGATCGACCACGGGCCAACCTCAACGTCGTCGGCCAGGACGGCCGTCGGATCGATGATTGCGCGAGGGTCAATCAAACTCATAGTTTGCGTTCCGCGCAGATGATCTCGGCGGAGCACACTGGCTTGCCGTCGACCGATGCCTGGCACTCGAACTTCCAGATCTGGCGCTTGCAACTGATGAACTTGGCTTCAAGGATCAGTTGGTCGCCCGGCAGCACCGGCTGGCGGAAGCGCAGCTTGTCGGAGCCGACGAAGTAGTAGAGGGTGCCGTCGGCAGGCTTCACGTCGAGCATCTTGAAACCCAGAATGCCCGCAGCCTGGGCCATGGCTTCGATGATCAGCACGCCTGGCATGATCGGATGCGCAGGGAAGTGGCCATTGAAGAACGGCTCGTTGATGCTGACATTCTTGTAGGCACGAATGCACTTGCCCTCGACATCCAGATCCACCACCCGATCCACTAGCAGGAAAGGGTAACGGTGAGGCAAGTATTCGCGAATCTCGTTGATGTCCATCATTTCGGGGGGAAGCCTGTAGTAAAGATTGGGAGCATGCGGTCAACGCACGCCCCTCTAGCAAATCAAGGAAGCAGGCAGTCTAGCGGCTGTGCACACTTGATGTGGAAATGGTATCAGCCATCTGATGAAGCATTGTCGCCGGGGGTCACGTCCCCAACGCGCTTTTCCAACTGGCGCAAACGCCGCGCGAGATCATCGAGCTGGCGGATGCGGGCCGCGCTTTTGCGCCACTCGGCAGCCGGTTGCATGGCAGTACCGGAAGAGTAGGCGCCCGGCTCTGTGATCGAGTGGGTCACCATGGTCATCCCGGTGAGGAAAACGTTGTCACAAATCTCGATATGCCCCACCAGGCCGACACCGCCGGCGAGCATGCAGTGCTTGCCGATCTTGGTGCTGCCGGAGATCCCCACGCAAGCGGCCATCGCGGTGTGATCACCGACCTGGACGTTGTGGGCGATCTGGATCTGGTTGTCGAGCTTCACACCGTTGCCGATGATGGTGTCGGCCAGGGCACCACGGTCGATGGCCGTGTTGACACCGATCTCCACATCATCGCCGATGGTCACGCCGCCCACCTGGGCAATCTTGTTCCAGATACCCTTCGAATTGGCGAAACCGAAACCTTCGCCGCCCAGCACCGCACCCGACTGGATCACCACGCGTTTGCCGATGCGCACATCGTGGTACAGGGTCACCCGTGGTGCCAACCAGCCACCCTCGCCCACCACGCTACGGGCACCGATGACGCAATGGGCGCCAACGGTTACGCCGGCGTCGATCCGGGCTCCGCTTTCGATCACGGCAAAGGCGCCGATACTGGCCGTTGGGTCGACCTGGGCATCATCGGCGATTACCGCGGACGGATGGATACCGGCCGGCGCCTTGGGCTTGGGATCGAAGAAGTGGGAAACACGGGCATAGGATAGGTAAGGGTCGGCCACTACCAGTGCGTCACCGGCATAGGCTTCGGCTTCGGCGGCTTTCAACAACACCGCGCCAGCCTGACTATCGACCAGGTACTTGCGATATTGGGGATTTGCCAAAAAGCTCAACTGAGTTGGGCCAGCCTCCTGCAAGGTGGCCAGCCCAGTGATTTCCTTCTCCGCGTCGCCACGCAAGGTGGCGCCGAGGAACTCGGCCAACTGGCCGAGTTTCATAATTGCGGTCATGGCTTACTTCAGCTGATTCATGCGCTCGATAACCTGGCGCGTGATGTCGTACTGAGGCTTGACATCGATCACTGCGCCACGCTCGAAGACCAGGTCGAAACCGCCTTTCTTGATGACTTCTTCAACTGCGCCATCCAGCTTGGGCTTGAGCTGCTTGAGCATTTCGCGATCGGCCACGGCCTTGGCTTCGTTCAGCTCCTTGGACTGGAACTGGAAGTCGCGAGCTTTCTGCTTGAACTCGAGCTCCAGACGCTCACGCTCGCCTTGCTGCATCTTGTCGCCACCGGCAACCAGGCGGTCCTGGATACCCTTGGCGCTGCTTTCCAGGGTCTTGAGCTTGTTCAGCTGCGGGCCGAACTTTTTCTCGGCGTCCACGGCGTACTTCTTGGCCGCGTCCGACTCCAGCAGAGCCATCTGATAGTTCAGGACGGCGATTTTCATTTCGGCAAATGCCGGGCTCGCGACCAGAACGGAGGCCAGGAGAACCAATTGAGTCAACTTACGCACGATGCACTCCTACAAAATCCATTGTCGTTGTCTTGGGCCAGACGGTTAGAAAGTCTGGCCGAGAGAGAATTGGAACACCTGGGTTTCAGCGTCATCCGGTTTCTTGATCGGCATCGCCAGGGCGAAGCTCAATGGACCCAGAGCAGTTACCCATGTCACACCTACACCCACCGAACTGGCCAGGTTGCTGAAGCTGACATCGTTGCACTCGGGCTTGACGTTCGACGCCGCGATGGTGTTGGACGTCCTTTCGCAACGAGAGTTGAAGACGTTACCCACATCCCAGAACAGGGAAGTGCGCAGGGAACGCTGGTCCTTGACGAATGGCAGAGGGAACAGCAACTCCGCACCGCCCTGGATCAACACGTTACCGCCGAACGGCAGCGGATCCTGATCCGGGTCTTTGTCTGTGCCAGCGTTACCGGTCACACCCACGCCACGGCTAGGCGTACTGCGTGGGCCCAGGGTGCTGTCCTTGAAACCACGAACCGAGTTGAAACCACCGGCATAGTAGTTCTCGTAGAACGGCAAGCCCTTGGTATCGCCAAAGCCATCGCCATAACCCAGCTCGGTATGGAAACGCATGGTGTAGTTGTCGGTCAGCGGCGTGAACAACTGGCCACGGTAGTCGAGCTTGAAGAAGGACAGGTCGCTACCCGGGGTAGTGGTTTCCAGAACCAGGCTTTGCGAGTGACCGCGGGTCGCCAATACACCTTTGTTCAGGGTCGACTCGGACCAGCCGGCAGAGGCCTTGAAGTTCAGGTAGCTCTTGCCCTGCTTGTTCACGAAGTCGAAGATTTCGTCGACGGTGTAGCGACCGGTCTTGATCTTGTCCTGCTGGGCCGTCAGGCCGAAGGTCAAGCGCGAAGTCTCGCTGATCGGGTAGCCCACGCTGACGCCGGCACCCAGGCTATCCACCGCATAGCTGGCTACATCGACATCGAGGTCCTTGTAGTCAGTGGTGCGATAGAAAGCGTTGTAGCCCAGGCTCACGCCATCGGCGGTCCAGTAGGGGTCCACGTAGCCGAAGTTGTAGCGGCTCTGGTACTCGCTTCGGGTCAGGCCGATGCTGACCTTGTTACCGGTACCCAGGAAGTTGTTCTGGGTAATCGAACCACCGAGGATCAGGCCCGCACTCTGGGCGAAACCAACGCTGGCGGTAATCGAACCCGAAGCCTGCTCTTCCACGGCGTAGTTGACGTCGACCTGGTCATCGACACCCGGCACGGCCGGAGTCTCGACGTTGACTTCCTTGAAGAAGCCCAGGCGCTCGAGGCGAGTCTTGGACTGGTCGATGAGGTAGGTCGAAGCCCAGCCGCCTTCCATCTGGCGCATCTCGCGACGTAGTACTTCGTCTTCGGACTTGGTGTTGCCACGGAAGTTGATGCGGTTGACGTAGGCGCGCTTGCCCGGATCCACCACGAAGGTAATGTCGACGGTGTGGTCGTCATCGTGGGGTTGTGGCACGCCGTTGACGTTGGCGAAGGTATAGCCATCGTTACCCAGGCGACGGGTTATCAGCTCGGAAGTGGTGGTCATCAGCTTGCGCGAGAACACCTGGCCCTTCTCCACGAGCAGCAATGCCTTGACCTGGTCTTCAGGTACCTTCAGGTCGCCGCTGAGCTTGACGTCACGAACGCTGTACTTCTCGCCTTCATTGATGTTGACGGTGATATAGACGTGTTTCTTGTCCGGAGTGATGGACACCTGGGTCGAAGCGATATCCATGTTGATATAGCCGCGGTCCAGGTAGTAGGAACGCAGGCGCTCCAGGTCACCGGAGAGTTTTTCACGGGCGTACTTGTCATCGTTCTTGAAGAACGACAGCCAGTTGGTGGTCTTGAGCTCGAACAGGCCGATCAGGTCGTCGTCGGGGAAGACCGTATTGCCTACTACGTTGATGTGCTGGATGGCCGCGACGGTACCTTCGTTGATCTTCACCTTCAGGCCGACACGGTTACGCGGCTGCGGAACCACTTCGGTCTCGACGGTGGCCGAGTAACGACCCTGAGCAACATATTGACGTTGCAGTTCGTTACGCACCCCTTCGAGGGTCGCACGCTGGAAGATTTCGCCTTCGGCCAGACCGGACTGCTTGAGGCCCTTCATCAGGTCGTCGGTGGAGATCGCCTTGTTGCCTTCGATCTCGATGCTGGCAACCGAAGGCCGCTCGACTACCGTGATGACCAGGACGTTGCCATCGCGCCCCAGCTGGATGTCTTGAAAGAAACCGGTTTTGAACAGCGCACGAGTGGATTCCACCAGGCGACGGTCGTCCGCCTGCTCGCCGACGTTCAACGGCAAGGCACCAAAGACGCTACCCGCGGAAACGCGCTGGAGGCCGTTGACGCGAATATCGGAGATAGTGAAGGACTCGGCGTGAACTTCGGCGATCATCAATACGGAGAGAACCGCAGTTAGCAGCAGACGTTTCATGAAGTCCTTTCTTATTCCAACTGGCAATAAACAAACTGCCGCAAAATGCGGCAGATTCGCAATTCAGCGAAGCGTTACAGACGACCCAGATCGTTGACCAGAGCAAGCAGCATGACTCCGACCACCAAGCTGATACCGATCTGTATCCCCCAACCTTGCACCCGATCCGACAAGGGGCGACCACGCACCCACTCGATCAGATAAAACAACAAATGCCCCCCATCCAGTACCGGGATGGGCAACAAATTCAGAACCCCCAGGCTAATACTCAGATAAGCAAGGAAATTCAAGAAATCGGCAATGCCCGACTGGGCAGAAGCGCCCGCCACTTTAGCAATGGTTATCGGTCCGCTCAAGTTTTTTACCGAGAGCTCGCCGAACAACATTTTCTTCAGTGATTCAAGGGTCAGGACGCTCATCGTCCAAGTGCGCCGGGCGCCTTCGCCAATCGCCTCCAGCGGGCCATAACTGACTTCGCGCAACATCTGCGGCGGCCAGTCGACGGCCTTCACACCGGCCCCCAGGTAACCGCTCGGGGCCTTGCTGTCACCTCGACTGGCCAGGGTCACGGGAACCTCGATTCGGGCGCCATCACGCTCGACGTGCAGGACGATCCTGGCCGCAGGATGCACACGCACCCAGTCGACCACCTGCTGCCAGTCATCGACCGCCTGGCCATCGAGAGCCAGCAAGCGATCACCGGTTTTCAGGCCGCCAGCCTGGGCTGGACCTTTCGGATCGAGTTCAGCCAGCACCGCAGGCAAGGCCGGGCGCCAGGGGCGGATACCCAGGGAACGAATAGGATCGGGCTCATCGGCGCCCTTGAGCCATTTATCCAGCACCAACTGGCGTGGCGAATCGACCGTGGCGCCCTGCTCACGAACCAGCAGTTGCAATGTGCCGCTTTCACCAAGGCGGCGCACCAACTGCAGGTTCACCGCTGCCCAGCCAGTGGTCGGCTCGCCGTCGATGGCGATGATTTCCTGACCCGAGCTCAGTCCGGCCTTGGCGGCGATGCTACCGGCCTCGATTTCACCGATGACCGGTCGCACCTGCTGACTGCCCAGCATCGCCAGGGCCCAGAAAAACACCAGGGCCAGCAGGAAGTTGGCAATCGGGCCCGCCGCGACGATGGCAATACGCTGACGAACGGACTTGCGATTGAAGGATTGATCGAGCTCCGCAAGCGCCACCTCGCCTTCGCGCTCGTCGAGCATCTTCACGTAACCGCCCAGGGGAATGGCGGCGATCACGAACTCGGTGCCATGGCGATCATGCCAACGCACCAGGGGCATGCCGAAACCCACCGAGAAGCGCAGCACCTTGACGCCACAGCGGCGGGCGACCCAGAAATGACCGAATTCGTGAAAGGTGACCAGCACGCCCAGGGCTACCAGGGTGCCGACAATCATATAGAGCGCGCTCATCTACTTTCTCCGCAATCCTATTCGCCGTCACTCGCGCGGGTCGCGAATCCTATCGCCCGTTACGCTGCAACCATTGGTCAGCCAGCAACCGGGCCTGGGCATCCGCTGCGAATACGGCATCCAGCTCGTTGACCGCAACCACCGGCTCACGATTCAAAACCTCGTCGATGATACTCGCGATCTCCAGATAGCGGATGCGCCGCTCGAGAAATGCCGAGACCGCCACTTCGTTGGCCGCATTCAACATCGCCGGGGCGCTGCCGCCTGCCTCGGCCGCCTGACGAGCCAGGCGCAGGCATGGGAATCGCTGCTCATCGGGCGCCTGGAAGTCCAGGCGGGCAATGGCGAAAAGGTCGAGTGGCGCCACACCGGAGTCGATTCGCTCCGGCCAGGCCAGGGCGTTGGCGATCGGGGTACGCATATCCGGGTTCCCCAGTTGCGCCAGCACCGAGCCGTCGACGTAGTCCACCAGCGAGTGGATCACACTTTGCGGGTGCACTACCACCTCGACCTGCGCCGGCCTGGCATCGAACAGCCAGCAAGCTTCGATGAGCTCCAGGCCCTTGTTCATCATGCTCGCCGAGTCGACCGAGATCTTGCGCCCCATGGACCAGTTCGGATGAGCGCAAGCCTGTTCCGGCGAGACATCTTCCAGCTCGGCCAGCGGTGTCTGCCGGAACGGGCCACCCGAGGCGGTCAAGAGGATGCGTCGCACCCCAACCTGGCCGAGACCACGAGAGAAGTCCCTCGGCATGCACTGGAAAATCGCATTGTGCTCGCTATCGATAGGCAGCAACACCGAACCGCTACGCCCCACCGCCTCCATGAACAACGCACCGGACATCACCAGCGCTTCCTTGTTGGCCAGGAGAATCTTCTTGCCGGCCTGCACCGCCGCCAAGGTCGGACGCAGGCCGGCCGCACCGACGATCGCCGCCATCACCGCATCGACCTCAGGAGCCGAGGCGACTTCGCACAACCCCTGCTCCCCCACCAGCACGCGGGTCGACAACCCGGCAGCCTGCAGATCCTCCTGCAAGCGCCTGGCGGCCGCCTCTTGCGGCACCACGGCAAAACGCGGCACATGGCGCACGCACAAGGCCAACAACTCGGCCAGGCGACTGAAACCGGTGAGAGCGAAGACCTGGTAGCGATCCGGGTGGCGAGCGATGACGTCCAAGGTACTCAGGCCGATGGAGCCAGTAGCTCCCAGGACCGTGATTTGCTGAACGCGGCTCACGACGCAGTCATCCACAGCAGCACTGCGAACACCGGAATCGCTGCAGTCAGGCTGTCGATCCGGTCCAGCACGCCGCCATGGCCAGGCAGCAGGTTACTGCTGTCCTTGATGCCGGCCTGGCGCTTAAACATGCTTTCGGTCAGGTCGCCCACCACCGAGATGAAGACCACGATGGCCGCCCCCAGCAGGCCCACGACCATCTGGCCAAAGCCCCACCCACGAACCAGCCCCATCACCGCGGTGATAACCAGGCTCAGGGCCAGGCCGCCGTATACGCCCTCCCAGCTCTTGCCAGGGCTGACCTGGGGTGCCAGCTTGCGCTTGCCAAAGGCCCGGCCCGAGAAATAGGCGCCGATATCCGCACCCCAGACCAACACCATTACCGCCATGATCAGCCAATTGCCCAGCGGCAATTGCTTGATGAACACCAAGCCCTGCCAGGCCGGCAGCAGGATCAGCAGGCCGATCAACAGCTTGGGGGCTGCCCCGGACCATTGTTCGCTGCTACGCGGATAGGTGAGCACCAGGAATGTCGCCAAGCCCCACCACAGCACCGCAGCTCCCAAGACCCATGGAGCGACACCTGGAACCAGGTGCATCATGAACAACAGTGCCGCCACCGCCACGGCATAGGCGATTCGCGCCGGCTGCGCACTGAAACCTGCCAGCCGCGCCCACTCCCAACCACCCAGTGCGACCACTAGGCCGATGAACAGGGCGAAGTTCGAGCCTTCGAGCAGGAAAAACCCACCCAAGGCGATCGGCAGCAGGATCAACGCAGTAATGATTCGTTGTTTGAGCATTAAACCCGGGCTCCAGCCTCGACCTGCTCGCTCGTCTTACCGAAGCGCCGCTGGCGAGATGCGTAATCAGCCAGCGCATGGCGCATGGCATCGTGTTTGAAGTCCGGCCAGAACAGGTCGGAGAAATACAGCTCGGCATAAGCCAGCTGCCACAGCAGGAAATTGCTGATGCGATGCTCGCCACCGGTGCGGATACACAGGTCGGGCAACGGCAAATCGCCGGTGGCAAGGCAAGCCTGCAGCAAGTCCGGAGTGATGTCGTCGGGGCGCAAATGGCCGGCCTGCACCTCACGCGCCAGGCGTTGGGCGGCCTGGGCGATATCCCACTGGCCGCCGTAGTTGGCGGCGATCTGCAGGATGAAACGATCGCTGCCGGCGGTAATGGCTTCGGCCTCGCGCATCGCCGCCTGCAATTCGGGATGGAAACGCGAACGATCGCCAATGATCCGCAGGCTGATGTTGTTATCGTTGAGGCGCTTGGCCTCACGACGTAGCGCCTTGAAGAACAGGTCCATCAAGGCGCTGACCTCATCGGCCGGGCGCTGCCAGTTCTCACTGGAAAAGGCAAACAGGGTCAGAACCTCGACCTTGGCCTCGGCGCACACCTCGATGACTGCACGTACCGCATCAACGCCCGCCTTATGCCCGGCCACACCCGGCATGAAGCGTTTTTTTGCCCAGCGGTTGTTTCCGTCCATGATGATCGCGACATGGCGTGGCACTGAAGACGGCACAGGCTGTTTGGTCTTTTCCATGAAAACGTCCTGATCCTTATACGGCCATCAGGTCTTTTTCTTTTTCCTCGGTCGCCTTGGCGATCTGGCCCTCGAACTCCTTGATCAGCTTGTCGATTTCAGCACCGGCACGGCGCTCCTCGTCTTCACTGATGGCCTTGTCCTTGGACAGCTTCTTCAGCTCGCCCAGAGCGTCACGACGAATGTTGCGTACCGCAACCCGTGCGTCCTCGGCAGCGGCGCGTGCTTGCTTGGTGAAGCCCTTGCGGGTTTCCTCCGTCAGCGGTGCCATCTTGATCAGCAGCAACTCACCCAGGTTGGTTGGATTGAGGTTCAGGCCGGCGCTGCCGATGGCCTTGTCGATGGCCCCCAGCATGGCGCGTTCGAACGGCACGACCTGCAGGGTCTGGGAATCCTTCACGGTCACGTTGGCGACGCCGCTCAACGGAGTGTCGGCGCCGTAGTAAGGCACCATCACGCTGCCCAGGATGCTGGGGTGCGCCTTGCCAGTGCGGATCTGGCCGAACGCATGGGCCAGGGACTCCAGGCTCTTCTTCATGCGCTCCTGGGCGTCTTTCTTGATTTCGTTGATCATTGTTCGCCTTCCTCGATCAGGGTTCCTTCAGCGCCACCATGCACGATGTTCAGCAGGGCGCCGGGCTTGTTCATGTTAAATACCCGCAGCGGCATCTTGTGGTCGCGGCACAGGCAGATAGCCGTCAGGTCCATCACTCCCAGCTTGCGATCCAGCACTTCATCGTAGGTCAGATGATCGAACTTCTCGGCATGCGGGTCCTTGAACGGATCTGCAGTGTAAACACCATCGACCTTGGTCGCCTTGAGCACGACGTCAGCGTCGATCTCAATGGCCCGCAGGCATGCTGCAGAGTCGGTAGTGAAGAACGGGTTACCGGTACCGGCCGCGAAGATCACCACCTCTTTGGAGTTCAGGTGGCGCATGGCCTTGCGACGGTCATAGTGATCGGTCACGCCGACCATGGAAATAGCCGACATCACGATGGCCGAAATATTGGCACGTTCCAGCGCGTCACGCATCGCCAGGCCGTTCATCACGGTGGCCAGCATACCCATGTGGTCGCCAGTGACCCGATCCATGCCGGCGGCACTCAGGGCGGCGCCACGGAACAGGTTGCCACCACCGATCACCAAGCCCACCTGGACACCGATGCCGACCAGCTGGCCGACTTCCAGCGCCATGCGGTCCAGCACCTTGGGATCGATCCCGAACTCTTCCGAGCCCATCAGGGCCTCGCCGCTAAGCTTGAGTAGAATGCGTTTATAGCGAGCTTGATAACCACTGCCCTGCTGAGCCATTGCGAATCTCTCCTGCGGCGTATTTAAAAATTCTTTGCGAGCTGTTTGCAGCTTGCGTTCACTCTAGCTTGACGCTGTCACAGCGCCATCAGAACACGGCTTTGTAAGCCGGTTCCGGGAGCGGACAACAAAATTGCCCTACCCATTTGAAAAGAGGCTGCGCGCGTGAGCGGGCAGCCTCTTTCGGGCGACAGTTGTAAAACCGTCTTACTGTTGCTTGGCAGCAGCCAGTTGTGCAGCAACTTCTTCAGCGAAGTTGTCTTCTTTCTTCTCGATACCTTCGCCTACGGCGAAACGAGTGAAGGAAACGATTTCAGCGCCGCCTTTCTTGGCCAGAGCACCAACGGTGACTTCTGGGTCCTTGACGAAAGCTTGCTCAACCAGGCTGGCCTCGGCCAGGAACTTGCTGATACGACCAGCGATCATTTTTTCAACGATGTCAGCTGGCTTGCCTTTCATCTTGTCTTCGTTCAACTGCAGGAAGACGCCTTTTTCGCGCTCGATGGCTTCGGCGGAAACTTGCGATGGCAGCAGGAACTCAGGGTTGCTGGCAGCTACGTGCATGGCGATGTCTTTGGCCAGCTCTACGGAACCGCCTTTCAGGACAACCGCAACACCGATCTTGTTACCGTGCAGGTAAGTACCGACCACGTCACCTTCAACGCGAGCCAGACGACGGATGTTGACGTTTTCGCCAGTCTTGCCAACCAGGATCAGGCGGTCAGCTTCTTGAGCTTCGATCAGCGGAGCTGCGTCGGTCAGCTTGTCAGCGAAAGCTTTTTCCACGCTGGCAGCAACGAACGCCTTGAAGTCGTCCTGCAGAGCCAGGAAGTCGGTCTGCGAGTTCACTTCCAGCAGAACGGCGGCTTTACCGTCGTCCTTGATGGCGATAGCGCCTTCAGCGGCAACGTTGCCAGCTTTCTTGGCAGCCTTGATCGCGCCGGAGGCACGCATGTCATCAATGGCTTTCTCGATGTCGCCGCCGGCCTTGGTCAGGGCCTTCTTGCAGTCCATCATGCCTTCGCCGGTACGCTCGCGCAGTTCTTTGACCAGCGCTGCAGTAATCTCTGCCATTTTCAAAATCCTCTTGGATAGGTTATCAACCATTCCACCCGACTGAACGGGCGCTCAATTCTTGGGCACTACCCCGAACCCACTTCATAGCAGCCACGCATTACAGAAACTGTCGGGGCCCGCTACGAAATGATTTTCGAGTTGGCAAAAAGGGGGCCAAGCCCCCTTTTTGCGTACTGAGTAAACGCTAAGCGTCAGTTACTCAGGCTTCAGCCGCCGGTGCTGCAGCTTCTTCGAACACTTCGGTGCCGCCAGCAACGTTGTTGCGGCCACGGATCACGGCATCAGCCATCGAACCCATGTACAGCTGGATGGCGCGAATGGCGTCATCGTTGCCTGGGATGATGTAGTCAACGCCTTCCGGGCTGCTGTTGGTATCGACAACGCCGATGACCGGGATGCCCAGCTTGTTGGCTTCGGTGATCGCGATGCGCTCGTGGTCAACGTCGATCACGAACAGTGCGTCAGGCAGACCGCCCATGTCCTTGATACCACCCAGGGAACGATCCAGCTTTTCCAGATCGCGAGTGCGCATCAGCGCCTCTTTCTTGGTCAGCTTGGCGAAGGTACCGTCTTCAGCCTGGACTTCGAGGTCACGCAGACGCTTGATGGAAGCACGGATGGTCTTGTAGTTGGTCAGCATGCCGCCCAACCAGCGGTGATCGACGTACGGCGAACCGCAACGTGCTGCTTCTTCAGCAACGATCTTGCCGGCGGAACGCTTGGTGCCGACGAACAGAATCTTGTTCTTGCCCTGGGCCAGACGCTCTACGAAGGTCAGAGCCTCGTTGAACATTGGCAGGGTTTTTTCCAGGTTGATGATGTGAATCTTGTTACGCGCGCCGAAAATGTACTTGCCCATTTTCGGATTCCAGTAACGGGTTTGGTGACCGAAGTGCACACCGGCCTTCAGCATATCGCGCATGTTGACTTGGGACATGATAGTTCCTTAATAAGTCGGGTTAGGCCTCCACGTATCCCAATGACCAACCAACAGCTTGAGCTGAGGGCACCCAGGTCATCGTGTCGACACGTGTGTGGGTTTGGGCTTTTCAGGGTCATCCCCGGAAAGCGGCGCATTTTATATCACAGCAAGGGCAAAAACGGAACCCGGTTTCACATCCGCCGATCTGCGCGGTTTTTTGCCCTGCCCCTGGAATCGGTCCAGAATGCACCCTTGGATAAGGGCAAGCAGCGGCACAACCGCGGATTTGCGCCGAGCCTCTGTTAGAATCGCACCTTTGCGGCTTCCGAAAACCTCGCGGCCCTATCGCAGGCCAAGCCTGGCGAGCGCGGTTTTCTGGCCATCCCGTGTTTATCGCTCCCCCTGAGCGTCAAGAGAGCCTGTATGACCGTCACCCTCAAAACCCCCGAGGACATCGCAAAAATGCGTGTCGCCGGCAAACTGGCCGCCGAAGTGCTGGAAATGATTGCCGAGCATGTCAAACCCGGTGTAACAACCGAAGAACTGGATCGCATCTGCCATGACTATATCGTCAACGTGCAAGGCGCCATCCCGGCCCCGCTGAACTACAAGGGCTTCCCCAAGTCCATCTGCACCTCGATCAACCACGTGGTGTGCCACGGCATTCCCAACGACAAGCCGTTGAAGAATGGCGACACCCTGAACATCGACGTGACCGTCATCAAGGACGGCTACCACGGCGATACCAGCCGCATGTTCCACGTCGGCACCGTGCCGGTCTGGGCCGAGCGCCTGTCGCAGATCACCCAGGAATGCATGTACAAGGCCATCGAACTGGTGAAACCGGGATGCCGCCTGGGCGATATCGGCGAAGTGATCCAGAAGCACGCCGAAAAGAACGGCTTCTCGGTGGTCCGTGAATTCTGCGGCCATGGCATTGGCAAGGTGTTCCACGAAGAACCGCAGATCCTGCACTACGGCCGCGCTGGCACCGGCATGGAGCTCAAGGCCGGCATGACCTTCACCATCGAGCCGATGATCAACCAGGGCAAGGCCGACACCAAGGTCCTGGGCGACGGCTGGACCGCCATCACCAAGGACCGCAAGTTGTCGGCGCAATGGGAACATACCCTGCTGGTGACCGAGACCGGCTACGAGATCTTCACCCTGCGCAGCGACGACACCATCGCCCGGGTATCGCCCTGATCCACACCGCCGCGCCCCGACCTTATAGATAGAAAGGAAAGCAATCGATGCCGCAGGTGGATCCCGAACTCTTCGACCGCGGCCAGTTCCAGGCGGAACTGGCATTGAAGGCCAGCCCCATCGCAGCCTTCAAGAAAGCCATCCGCCAGGCACGGGAAGTGCTCGACAACCGCTTTCGCAGCGGACGGGAGATCCGCCGGCTCATCGAAGACCGCGCCTGGTTCATCGACAACATCCTGCAAAAGGCCTGGGACCAGTTCAGCTGGAGCGCCGAAGCCGATATCGCCCTGGTGGCGGTCGGCGGCTATGGGCGCGGCGAGCTCCACCCCTACTCCGACATCGACCTGCTGATCCTGCTGGACAGCGCCGACCACGAGATCTTTCGCGACTCCATCGAACGCTTCCTCACCCTGCTCTGGGATATCGGCCTGGAGGTGGGGCAAAGCGTGCGCTCGGTGGATGAGTGCGCAGAACAGGCCCGGGCCGACCTGACGGTGATCACCAACCTGATGGAAAGCCGCACCATCGCCGGCCCCGAGCGCCTGCGCCAGCGCATGCTGGAAGTCACCAGCACCGAGCACATGTGGCCGAGCAAGGACTTCTTCCTGGCCAAGCACACCGAACAAAAGGCTCGCCACCACAAGTACAACGATACCGAGTACAACCTGGAACCCAACGTCAAGGGCTCGCCCGGCGGCCTGCGGGATATCCAGACCATTCTCTGGGTCGCCCGCCGCCAGTACGGCACCCTGAACCTGCGGGCCCTGGCCGGCGAAGGGTTCCTGCTGGAAAGCGAGAACGCCTTGCTGGCGTCCTCCCAGGAGTTCCTCTGGCGTGTGCGCTACGCCCTGCACATGCTCGCCGGACGCGCCGAAGACCGCCTGCTGCTCGACCACCAGCGCTCCATCGCCACCCTGCTGGGCTTCGAGGGCGAAGACGCCAAGCAGAGCATCGAAAGCTTCATGCAGCAGTACTACCGCGTGGTGATGAGCATCGCCCAGCTGAGCGACCTGATCATCCAGCACTTCGAAGAGGTGATCCTCGCGCCCGAGGATGAAGCCCCGCCCCAGCCGATCAACGCCCGCTTCCAGCTGCACGACGGCTATATCGAAGCGATCAACGACAAGGTGTTCAAGCGCACCCCGTTCGCGATGCTGGAGATCTTCGTGCTGATGGCCCAGCACCCTGAGATCAAGGGCGTGCGCGCCGACACCATCCGCCTGTTGCGCGAGCACCGGCACCTGATCGACGACGATTTCCGCCACGACATCCGCAACACCAGCCTGTTCATCGAGCTGTTCAAGTGCGAGATCGGTATCCACCGCAACCTGCGGCGGATGAACCGCTACGGCATTCTCGGACGCTACCTGCCCGAGTTCGGCTTCATCGTCGGACAGATGCAGCACGACCTGTTCCACATCTATACCGTGGACGCCCACACGCTGAACCTGATCAAGCACCTGCGCAAACTGCAGTACACGCCCATTTCCGAGAAATTCCCGCTGGCCAGCAAGCTCATGGGCAAGCTGCCCAAGCCGGAGCTGATCTACATGGCCGGCCTCTACCACGACATCGGCAAGGGCCGGCAAGGCGACCACTCGGAAATCGGCGCAGTGGACGCCGAGGCCTTCTGCATCCGCCACCAACTGCCGCTATGGGACACCCGGCTGATCGTCTGGCTGGTGCAGAACCACCTGGTGATGTCCACCACAGCCCAGCGCAAGGACCTCTCCGACCCGCAAGTGATCCACGACTTCGCCCAGGTCGTGGTGGACCAGACCCGCCTGGACTACCTCTACGTGATGACCGTGGCCGACATCTATGCCACCAACCCCAGCCTGTGGAACTCCTGGCGCGCCAGCCTGCTGCGCCAGCTCTACACCGAGACCAAGCGCGCCCTGCGCCGCGGCCTGGAGAACCCGGTGGATCGCGAGGAGCAGATCCGCCAGACCCAGAGCGCGGCCCTGGATATCCTGGTGCGCAATGGCACCGATCCGGACGAGGTCGAGCAACTCTGGTCACAGCTGGGGGACGACTACTTCCTGCGCCACACCGCCGGCGACGTGGCCTGGCACAGCGACGCCATCCTCCAGCAGCCGGTCGATGGCGGCTCGCTGGTGCTGATCAAGGAAATCACCCAGCGCGAATTCGAGGGTGGCACGCAGATCTTCATCTATGCCCCCGACCAGCACGATTTCTTCGCCGTGACCGTGGCCGCCATGGACCAGCTCAACCTGAACATCCATGACGCCCGGATCATCACCTCCAGCAGCCAGTTCACCCTCGACACCTATATCGTCCTGGACAACGACGGCGAATCCATCGGCAACAACCCCGAGCGGGTCGAGCAGATCCGCAAGGGCCTGACCGATGCCCTGCGCAATCCCGACGACTACCCGACCATCATCCAGCGCCGGGTACCGCGCCAGCTCAAGCACTTCGCCTTCGCCCCCGAGGTGACCATCCACAACGACGCCCAGCGCCCGGTCACCGTGCTGGAGCTCAGCGCTCCCGACCGCCCGGGCCTGCTGGCGCGCATTGGCAAGATCTTCCTGGAGTTCGACCTGTCACTGCAGAACGCCAAGATCGCCACCCTGGGCGAGCGCGTGGAAGACGTGTTCTTCATTACCGACGCGAACAACCAGCCCCTTTCCGACCCCCAGCTGTGCAGTCGCCTGCAGGATGCGATCGTCAGCCAGTTGAGCGTCAGCCATGAACCGACTATCGAAATGACCCGCCTGAGCATCTGACAGGTCATGACCCGACGCTTTGATCGAGACCCCGCACCGATGAACAACGCTCTGAACCAGCTGCAGCCCTACCCGTTCGAAAAGCTCCGCGCCTTGCTCGGCGGCGTCGCCCCCAACCCTGACAAGCGGCCCATTGCCCTGTCCATCGGCGAACCCAAGCACCGTTCACCGAGCTTCGTCGCCGAGGCCCTGGCCAACAACCTCGACCAGATGGCCGTGTACCCCACTACCCTGGGCATCCCGGCCCTGCGCGAGGCCATCGGTGCCTGGTGCGAGCGGCGCTTCGGCGTGCCGGAAGGCTGGATCGACCCGGCGCGTAACGTGTTGCCGGTGAACGGCACCCGCGAGGCGCTGTTCGCCTTCACCCAGACCGTGGTCAATCGCGGCGAGGACGCCCTGGTGGTCAGCCCCAACCCGTTCTACCAGATCTACGAGGGCGCAGCGTTCCTGGCCGGGGCCAAGCCGCACTACCTGCCCTGCCTGGACGAAAACGGCTTCAACCCGGACTTCGACGCAGTACCGGCCGAGATCTGGCAGCGCTGCCAGATCCTGTTCCTGTGCTCGCCGGGCAACCCCACTGGTGCACTGATTCCGCTGGCGACCTTGAAGAAGCTGATCGCCCTGGCGGACGAGCACGACTTCGTGATCGCCGCCGACGAATGCTATAGCGAGCTGTATTTCGACGAACAATCGCCGCCACCCGGCCTGCTCAGTGCCTGTGCCGAGCTGGGCCGCAAGGACTTCAAGCGCTGCGTGGTGTTCCACAGCCTGTCCAAGCGCTCCAACCTGCCGGGCCTGCGCTCGGGCTTCGTCGCCGGCGATGCCGAGATCCTCAAGGGCTTCTTGCTGTACCGCACCTACCACGGCTGCGCCATGCCGGTGCAGACCCAACTGGCCAGCGTCGCCGCCTGGAACGATGAAGTCCATGTACGGGCCAACCGTGCGCTGTACCGCGAGAAATTCGATGCGGTATTGGCGATTCTCGCACCGGTCATGGACGTGCAGCGCCCGGACGGCAGTTTCTACCTGTGGCCGAACGTGGCCGGTGATGACGCAGCGTTCTGCCGCGACCTGTTCGAGCAGGAACACGTGACCGTGGTCCCGGGCTCCTATCTTTCCCGCGATGTGGACGGCACCAACCCCGGCGCCGGCCGCGTGCGCATGGCCCTGGTGGCACCATTGGCCGAATGCGTCGAGGCCGCCGAGCGGATTCGCGACTTCGTCCAGCGCCGTAAATAATCTCGCGAACCTGCAGCAACGAAGCCTGTTCGCGATGGACGACAACGCAGTGCATCAGGTGCACTGCGTCGTCTGAATCGCGGGCAAGCCGGATCGCCGCCCGCTCGCTCCTACACCAGCGTCACTTCACCTGCCCCAGGTTCGCCTCGCTCAAATCCAGTTCCGCCAGCACTTCACGCAGCACATCGTCGCCGATCTGATGCTGGCGGCTCAGGCGATACAGCTCCAACCGTTGCGCGCGCAGGGCCTTGAGCCGCAGGCGCCGCTCCAGCAGGTCCATCTGCTGGGCCAGGGCCTGGGCCTCGGCAGAATCGTTGTAGACCTCCAGCTGGTGCCGATACTCGGCCATCAACCGGCCCTTGAGCTCGCTGCTCAGGGCGGCCTGGGCAGCATCCGGAGCCTCGCCGGACTCGGCGACCTCCTCGGCTTCAAGTGCGTGGATCGCTGCCTCGGCGGTCTTGCGCCAGGCATCGCGCACTTCGCCCCGGCGCTTGTCGTCAGGGCTCTTGACGATGCCCCGCAGCAACAGCGGCAGGGCGATGCACGCCGCTATCAGGGACAGCAGGATCACCCCGGCGGCAATGAAGATCAGCAGGTCACGTTCGGGAAAGGCTTCGCCCGCGCCCAGGAATAGAGGCACCGACATCACACCGGCCAGGGTCACCGCCCCACGCACCCCGCCCACGGTCAGCAGCCAGCAGGAACGCGCGGTGGGCACCAGGGTCAGCTCGCCCTTGCCGCGCCAGCGCCGCAGCAGGCCCGACAAGCGCCAGATGCTCTGCACCCAGATGAAGCGCAGCACCAGCAACACCAGGAAGATCGCCACCACATCCAGACAGCGGTAGGCCAGGGTCGGCCAGAGTGAAGTCTCGTGGCTGACCACCGCCTTGATGATGTCCGGCAACTGCAGGCCCAGCAGCAGGAAGATCAGGCCGTTGAAGGCGAACTCCAGCAACGACCAGACACTGCGGTTGAGCAAGCGGGTGCTGGTCTGGCGCGGCAGCAGGTCGAGCCAGCTCTGCATCATCCCCGCCGCCACCGCCGAAAGGATGCCCGAGGCTCCCAGGCGCTCGGCCAGCACATAGGCGGCGAACGGCAGCAGCAACATGAACACCACGTGGGTCGCCGGATCGTCCCAGCCACGGGCGATCATCCAGGCCCGCAGGCGTCCCACCAGCCAGCTCAGCGCCACGCCCACCGCCAGGCCACCCACCGCCACCAGGACGAAGGTCAGGCTGGCATTGGCCAGGGAAAACACCCCGGTGACCGCCGCCACCAGGGCGAACTTGAAGGTCACCAGGCCCGAGGCGTCGTTCATCAACGCCTCGCCCTGGAGCATGTGCATCAACGGCGTCGGCAGGCGGTTCTGGGATATCGCCGAGACCGCCACGGCGTCGGTAGGCGACAACACCGCCGCCAGGGCGAAGGCCACCGGCAAAGGGATGGTCGGCAGCAGCCAGTGGATGAAGTAACCGGCGCCGACCACGGTGAACAGCACCAACCCCACGGCCAGGGTCAGGATCGGGCCACGCAAGCGCCAGAACTCGCGCTTGGGCATGCGCCAGCCATCGGAAAACAACAGCGGCGGCAGGAACAGGAACAGGAACAGCTCCGGGTCCAGGGCCACGTGCAGGCCCAGGGTCGGCCAGGCCAGCAGGGCCCCGGCACTGATCTGCACCAGGGGCAGTGGCAGTGGAATCACCCGCCCGACAAGACGCGAGAGGCTCACCAGCATCAGCATGATGAGGACGGTATAGGCGGTTTGCATAAAGCGGGGTTCCTGGTTCGGACTTTCAGAGCAGACACACAAACGCGGCAACAATTCGCCGCAGAAGTGCCATATTAGCCGCTTAAGCTGCGCTCACGCCGCTGCACGAAAGTCGCAACGCCCAGGTCCGCGCAACACAATGCGACAAAGCCCCGCAGCCGCCGACGCCTAAGCGCCGCCGTCGTGGCATAATCCCGGACCTTTGATTACCAGCACTCCAGAGGGGGCAATTCCTTGACCGCTTCAAGCAAAACGTTGCACCTTTTCGGCATCAAGGCCTGCGACACCATGAAAAAGGCGCGCACCTGGCTCGATGAACACGCTGTCAGCTATGACTTCCACGACTACAAGACCTCCGGCATCGATCGCGAGCACCTGAACCAGTGGTGCGCCGAGCACGGCTGGGAAGTGGTGCTGAACCGCGCGGGTACTACCTTCCGCAAGCTCGATGAGGCCAGCAAGGCCGACCTCGACCAGGCCAAGGCCGTCGAACTGATGCTCGCGCAACCGTCGATGATCAAGCGTCCGATGCTCGACCTCGGAAACAGAACCCTGATTGGCTTCAAGCCAGACCTTTACGCAGCGGCGCTCAAGTAAGCCTGCTCAATCAATTTCGCAAGAGGTAACTGCATGTCCACTACCCTGTTCAGCCTGGCATTCGGTGTCGGCACCCAGAACCGCCAAGGTGCTTGGCTGGAAGTGTTTTACGCAGCGCCGCTGCTCAAGCCAGCCGCTGAAATCGTCGCCGCCGTAGCGCCGATCCTCGGCTACAGCGAAGGCAACCAGGCCATCACCTTCAGCACCACCCAGGCCGCGCAGATGGCCGACGCCCTCAAGGGCATCGACGCCACCCAAGCCGCCCTGCTGACCCGCCTGGCCGAAAGCCACAAGCCCCTGGTCGCCACCCTGCTGGCCGAAGACGCCCAACTGACCAGCACCCCAGAGGCCTACCTCAAGCTGCACCTGCTGTCCCATCGCCTGGTCAAGCCCCATGGCCTGAGCCTGGCCGGCGTGTTCCCGCTGCTGCCGAACGTCGCCTGGACCAGCCAGGGCGCCATCGACCTGGCCGAACTGGCCGAGCGCCAACTCGAAGCACGCCTGCGCGGCGAACTGCTGGAAGTGTTCTCGGTGGACAAGTTCCCGAAAATGACCGACTACGTCGTGCCGAGCGGCGTGCGTATCGCTGACAGCGCACGGATCCGCCTGGGCGCCTACATCGGCGAAGGCACCACCGTGATGCACGAAGGCTTCGTCAACTTCAACGCTGGCACCGAAGGCCCGGGCATGATCGAAGGCCGCGTATCGGCTGGCGTGTTCGTCGGCAAGGGTTCGGACCTGGGCGGCGGCTGCTCCACCATGGGTACCCTGTCGGGTGGCGGCAACATCGTGATCAAGGTCGGCGAAGGCTGCCTGATCGGCGCCAACGCCGGCATCGGCATCCCGCTGGGCGATCGCAACACCGTGGAATCGGGCCTGTACGTGACCGCCGGGACCAAGGTGGCGCTGCTGGACGAGAACAACCAACTGGTCAAGGTCCTCAAGGCCCGGGAACTGGCCGGCCAGCCTGACCTGCTGTTCCGTCGCAACTCGGAAACCGGCGCCGTGGAGTGCAAGACCCACAAGTCGGCCATCGAGCTGAACGAAGCGCTGCACGCTCACAACTAAGCGAGCCCAGCACGCGGTTCCACCGGAACCCGCCGGGCGCTTATCATCAGCGCCCGGCCTGTTCGAACGAGTTTCGCCATCATGCTTTTACCCTCCCCCTGGCGCGCCGACTTCCCGGCCATCGCCGCCCTGCAACGCCAGGACCAGACCTACCTGGACAACGCCGCCACCACCCAGAAGCCCCAGGCCCTGCTGGACGCCCTGGCGCACTACTACGCCAATGGCGCGGCCAACGTGCATCGCGCCCAGCACCTGCCCGGCGCCCACGCCACCCAGGCTTTCGAGGACAGCCGCAGCAAGGTCGGGCAATGGCTGAATGTCGGCGACAGCGGGCAGATCGTCTTCACCCACGGCGCGACTTCCGCGCTGAACCTCCTGGCCTATGGCCTGGAGCATCGATTCGAGGCTGGCGATGAAATCGTCGTCAGCGCCCTGGAACATCACGCCAACCTGCTGCCTTGGCAGCAACTGGCCCAGCGCCGCGGGCTGAGCCTGGTGGTCCTGCCGCTGGATGCCGACGGGCTGGTGGATATCGACGCCGCGAGCCGCCTGATCGGCCCGCGGACCCGATTGCTGGCAGTCAGCCAGCTGTCCAACGTGCTCGGTGCCTGGCAACCCTTGACCCCGCTGCTGGCCATGGCCAGGACACAGGGCGCGCTGACCGTGGTCGATGGCGCCCAGGGGGTAGTCCATGGCCGACATGACGTTCAGGCCCTGGGCTGCGACTTCTATGTGTTTTCCAGCCACAAGCTGTACGGCCCGGAAGGCGTCGGCGTGCTCTTCGGCCGCCATGGGGCGCTCAAGGAGCTGCGCCATTGGCAATTCGGAGGCGAGATGGTCCAGGACGCCGATTACCAGCACGCCAGGTTCCGTCCCGCGCCCCTGGGTTTCGAGGCAGGAACGCCAGCGATCGCCGGAGTCATCGGCCTTGGCGCCACCCTGGACTACCTCGCTGGCCTGGACCAGCAAGCCGTGGCCGAACATGAAGCAAAACTGCATGCCTACCTGCTGCATGGGCTGCAGGCGCGCAACGGCATCCGCCTGCTAGGCACGCCGCAGCTGGCGCTGGTCAGCTTCGTGGTCGACGGCGTACACAGCGCCGACCTGGCACACCTGTTGACCGAACAGGGCATCGCCGTGCGGGCCGGCCATCACTGCGCTATGCCCTTGCTCAAGAGCCTCGGCCTGCACGGAGCGATCCGCGTGTCCCTGGCGCTATACAACGACTCCGAGGACCTGGAGCGCTTCTTCGAAGCCCTGGACCAGGCCCTGGAACTGCTGCGATGAGCCTGCCGGAAGACGCCAGTACAGCCCTGCAAGTGTTCCAGGAAGCCGCAGGCTGGGAGCAGCGGGCGCGCCTGTTGATGCAATGGGGCGAGCGCCTGCCGGCCCTGGACGACAGCGCCAGGGTCGAGGCCAATCGGGTGCACGGTTGTGAGAGCCAGGTGTGGCTGGTGGCAAGCCTGGATCAAGGCCGCTGGCAATTCGCCGCGGCCACCGATGCGCGGCTGATCCGTGGCCTGGTGGCGCTGCTGCTGGCGCGGGTCAACGGTTTGTCGGCACAAGAGCTACGCGAGGTGGACCTGGCGGACTGGTTCAACCAGTTGGGGTTGTCGCGCCAGCTCTCGCCATCACGCGCCAACGGCCTGAATGCCGTGTTGCAACGGATGGGCGAACTGGCCAGCGTGTAGCCGCTGACGAGCCCGCGAGGCTGCGACAAGAGCCAAAGGACCTTCAGCGCATTCAAGACCCAGCGCCCGTACGCAGCCTGCGGTAGCGGCTACACGGGCCAGTCCGTGAATGCCTAGGCCGCAAGGCTACACCGCCTTGTTGCGCTCGGACGGACGGCGCACGCCGGCTACCAGCTTGTCCACCGCCTTGGTCGCCGCGACCATGCCGAACGTCGCGGTCACCATCATCACCGCACCGAAACCGCCGGCACAATCGAGCTTGACCCCATCCCCGACGAAGCTCTTCTGCAGGCAGATACCGCCGTCGGGCTTGGGATAGCGCAGTTGCTCGGTGGAAAACACGCAGGGCACGCTGTAGTGCCGGTTCATGGTGCGCGAGAACCCGTAGTCGCGGCGCAAGGTCGAACGCACCTTGGATGCCAGCGGGTCATTGAAGGTGCGGTTCAGGTCGCAGACCTGGATCTGGGTCGGATCGATCTGCCCGCCAGCCCCGCCGGTGGTGATGATCTGGATCTTGCGGCGCTTGCACCAGGCGATCAGGGCCGCCTTGGCATTCACACTGTCGATGCAGTCGATCACGCAGTCGATTTCGGGAGTGATGTACTCGGCCATGGTGTCGCGGGTGACGAAGTCCGTTACCGGGTGCACCGCGCAGTGCGGATTGATGCCCCGCAGGCGCTCGGCCATGACCTCGACCTTGGGCCGACCCACAGTGCTGTCCAGGGCATGCAGTTGGCGGTTGCTGTTGCTGACGCAGACATCGTCGAGGTCGAACAGCGAGATTTCCCCCACTCCGCAACGGGCGATGGCTTCCGCCGCCCAGGAACCGACCCCGCCGATACCGACGATCGCCACATGGGCCGCCCGCAGCCGTTCCAGGCCGTCGATGCCATACAAGCGGGCGACGCCGGCAAACCGTGGATCTTCTGTACTCATGACCATCACCTAAAAAACCGGCGCGCATTATAGGGCTTCGCCGCGACAAGTTTTAAGCTGCAAGCTACAAGTAAAGAACTTAAACCCAATTACGGTGCCCAAGGTCCCGCTGTCCCCTGTGCGCTGTACGCTCAGTTGAGGGCCAGTGTAGGATGCGCGCCGTTTTGGCGCCTGCCGCCCCTTCCCTCGTTCCACACTTCTTGGAACCCGAAATAGCCATGTCATCGCGTAAATTTGGACTCAACCTGGTGGTAGTGCTGGCCATCGCCGCACTGTTCACCGGTTTCTGGGCGCTGATCAATCGCCCGGTCTCGGCCCCCGACTGGCCGGAACAGATCTCCGGTTTTTCCTACTCGCCCTTCCAGCTGGGTCAGTTCCCGCAAAAGGACCAGTACCCGTCCGACGATGAAATGCGTCGCGACCTGGAGATCATGAGCAAGCTGACCGACAACATTCGTACCTATTCGGTGGATGGCAGCCTGGGAGACATTCCCCGGTTGGCAGAAGAATTCGGCCTGCGCGTGACCTTAGGGATCTGGATCAGCCCGGACCTGGAGCGCAACGAGCGCGAGATCATGCGCGCCATCGAACTGGCCAACACCTCTCGCAGCGTGGTCCGGGTGGTGGTGGGTAACGAGGCGATCTTCCGCAAGGAAATCAGCGCCGACCAACTGTCCGTGGTCCTGGACCGGGTACGTGCTGCAGTGAAGGTGCCGGTCACCACTTCCGAGCAGTGGCACGTCTGGGAAGAACATCCGGAACTGGCCCAGCACGTCGACCTGATCGCCGCGCACATCCTGCCTTACTGGGAATTCATCCCGGTGGACAAGGCCGAACAGTTCGTCCTCGACCGGGCTCGCGACCTGAAGAAGATGTTCCCGAAAAAACCGCTGCTGCTGTCCGAAGTGGGCTGGCCGAGCAATGGCCGGATGCGCGGTGGCGCCGACGCCAGCCCGGCGGACCAGGCGATCTACCTGCGGACCCTGGTCAACCAGCTCAACCGCCAGGGCTACAACTACTTCGTCATCGAAGCCTTCGACCAACCGTGGAAGGCCAGCGACGAAGGCTCGGTGGGCGCCTACTGGGGCGTGTTCAACGCTGCGCGCCAGCAGAAATTCAACTTCGAAGGCCCGGTGGTGGCGATCCCGCAATGGCGGGTACTGGCCATTGGCTCGGTGGTCCTGGCGATGCTGTCCCTGGCGATCCTGCTGATCGACGGCTCGGCCCTGCGCCAGCGTGGGCGGACGTTCCTGACCTTCATCGCCTTCCTCTGCGGTTCGGTGCTGGTGTGGATCGGCTATGACTACAGCCAGCAGTACAGCACCTGGTTCAGCCTGACCGTGGGCTTCCTCCTGGCCCTGGGCGCCCTGGGGGTGTTCATCGTCCTGCTCACCGAGGCCCACGAACTGGCCGAGGCAGTGTGGGTGCGCAAGCGCCGGCGCGAGTTCCTGCCGGTGGAAGGCGATTCCGGCTACCGGCCGAAAGTCTCGATCCACGTGCCCTGCTACAACGAACCACCGGAGATGGTGAAGCAGACCCTCGATGCCCTGGCCAACCTCGATTACCCGGACTACGAAGTCCTGATCATCGACAACAACACCAAGGACCCGGCCGTCTGGGAGCCGGTCCAGGCCTATTGCCAGACCCTGGGCCCGCGCTTTCGCTTCTTCCATGTCTCGCCGCTGGCCGGCTTCAAGGGCGGCGCGCTGAACTACCTGATCCCGCACACCGCCAAGGACGCCGAGGTGATCGCGGTCATCGACTCCGACTACTGCGTGGAGCGTAACTGGCTCAAGCACATGGTGCCGCACTTCGCCGACCCGAAGATCGCCATCGTGCAGTCGCCCCAGGATTACCGCGACCAGGACGAAAGCACCTTCAAGAAGCTCTGCTACGCGGAGTACAAGGGCTTCTTCCATATCGGCATGGTCACCCGCAACGACCGCGACGCCATCATCCAGCACGGCACCATGACCATGACCCGGCGCTCGGTGCTCGAAGAGCTGGGCTGGGCCGACTGGTGCATCTGCGAGGACGCCGAGCTGGGCCTGCGGGTGTTCGAGAAGGGCCTGTCGGCCGCCTACCACCACGAAAGCTACGGCAAGGGCCTGATGCCCGACACCTTCATCGACTTCAAGAAGCAGCGTTTCCGCTGGGCCTACGGCGCGATCCAGATCATCAAGCGCCATACCGCCAGCCTGCTGCGCGGCAAGGACACCGAGCTGACCCGCGGCCAGCGCTACCACTTCCTGGCAGGCTGGCTACCGTGGGTGGCCGACGGCATGAACATTTTCTTCACCATCGGCGCGCTGTTGTGGTCGGCGGCGATGATCATCGTGCCCAAGCAGGTGGACCCGCCGCTGCTGATCTTCGCCATCCCGCCCCTGGCGCTGTTCGTGTTCAAGGTCGGCAAGATCATCTTCCTCTACCGCCGTGCGGTGGGCGTGAACCTCAAGGACGCCTTCTGCGCGGCCCTGGCCGGCCTGGCCCTGTCCCATACCATCGCCAAGGCGGTGCTGTACGGTTTCTTCACCAGCAGCATTCCGTTCTTCCGCACGCCGAAGAACGCCAACAGCCATGGTTTCTGGGTGGCGATCTCCGAGGCTCGGGAAGAGCTGTTCATCATGCTGCTGCTGTGGGGCGCGGCGCTGGGGATCTTCCTGGTCCAGGGCCTGCCGAGCAACGACATGCGCTTCTGGGTGACCATGCTCCTGGTGCAGTCGCTGCCCTACGTGGCGGCACTGGTCATGGCCTTCCTGTCGTCGTTGCCCAAGCCGGCCCCGGAGCCTGAACCGGCCCCTGCGGGCTGAATCGACGCAAAGCACTAAACGGCGGCCTGAGGCTGCCGTTTTGCTTTAAGATATCCGCCATTTTGCGCGCCTTGCCCCCCATTACAGTAGGAGCCAGGCTTACCTGCGATGAAACCTTTGCGGTGCTTTGGGCAAACCGCATAGCGACCATCGCGGGCCAGCCTCGCTCCTACCTATAACGTCTCCGGAGTTTCCCATGACGGCCCATGCCGAGCTTTCGCCGACCCTGCAACTTGCCTGTGACCTGATCCGTCGCCCCTCGGTGACCCCGGTCGATGCCGACTGCCAGAAGCTGATGATGCAGCGCCTGGGCGATGCCGGTTTCCAGCTGGAACCGATGCGCATCGAGGACGTGGACAACTTCTGGGCCACCCATGGCAAGCATGAGGGCCCGGTGCTGTGCTTCGCCGGCCACACCGACGTGGTGCCCACCGGCCCGGTCCAGGCCTGGCAGAACGATCCGTTCGAGGCCCTGATCGACGAACACGGCATGCTCTGCGGCCGTGGCGCGGCGGACATGAAAGGCAGCCTGGCGGCGATGCTGGTGGCCGCCGAGCGCTTCGTCGGCGATTACCCGGACCACAAGGGTTCGGTGGCGTTCCTGATCACCAGCGATGAAGAAGGTCCGGCGCACCATGGTACCAAGGCCGTGGTCGAACGCCTGGCGGCACGCAAGGAGCGCCTGGACTGGTGCATCGTCGGCGAGCCGTCGAGCACCAGCCTGGTGGGCGATGTGGTCAAGAACGGCCGTCGCGGCTCCCTGGGCGCCAAGCTCACGGTCCGTGGGGTCCAGGGCCACGTGGCCTATCCGCACCTGGCCAAGAACCCGATCCACCTGGCCGCTGCGGCCCTGGCGGAACTGGCGGCCGAGCACTGGGACGACGGCAACGCCTTCTTCCCGCCCACCAGTTTCCAGATCTCCAACCTCAACTCCGGCACCGGCGCCACCAACGTGATCCCCGGTGAACTGGTGGCCCTGTTCAACTTCCGCTTCTCCACCGAGTCCACCGTCGAAGGCCTGCAGCAGCGGGTCGCGGCGATCCTCGACAAGCACGAACTGGACTGGCATGTGGAATGGGCGTTGTCCGGCCTGCCGTTCCTGACCGAGCCAGGCGCCCTGCTGGACGCGGTATCGGCCAGCATCAAGCAGGTCACCGGCCGCCAGACCAAGGCCTCCACCAGCGGCGGTACATCCGATGGTCGCTTCATCGCCACCCTGGGCACCCAGGTCGTGGAGTTGGGGCCGGTCAACGCCACCATCCATCAGGTCAACGAGCGGATCCTGGCCAGCGACCTCGACGTGCTGACCGAGATCTACTACCAGACCCTGGTCCGGTTGCTCGCCTGATGCTCGCCTGTCCTCTTTGCAGCGCCCCGCTGAACACCCAGGACAACGGCGTGGTGTGCCCGGCCGGGCATCGCTTCGACCGTGCCCGCCAGGGCTACCTGAACCTGCTGCCGGTGCAACACAAGAACAGCCGCGACCCGGGCGACAACCAGGCCATGGTCGAGGCCCGCCGCGACTTCCTCAACGCCGGGCACTACGCCCCGGTGGCCGCGCGCCTGGCCGAGCTGGCCGCCGAGCGGGCACCACAGCGCTGGGTCGATATCGGCTGCGGCGAGGGTTACTACACCGCGCAATTGGCCCAGGCCCTGCCCGACGCCGATGGCTACGCCCTGGATATTTCCCGGGAAGCGGTCAAGCGCGCCTGCCGCCGGGCCCCGCAACTGACGTGGATGGTCGCCAGCATGGCGCGTGTTCCCCTGGCCGAGGGCAGTTGCCAGTTCCTGGCCAGTGTCTTCAGTCCTCTGGACTGGCAGGAAGCCAAGCGCCTCTTGAGCCCTGGCGGCGGCCTGATGAAGGTCGGGCCTACCAGCGGCCACCTGATGGAGCTGCGCGAACGCCTGTACGACGAGGTCCGGGAATACACCGACGACAAGCACCTGGCCCTGGTGCCACAGGGCATGGCCCTGGACCATAGCGAGGTCCTGGAATTCAAGCTGCGCCTGGATCGCCCGCAAGATCGCGCCAACCTGCTGGCCATGACGCCCCATGGCTGGCGTGCCAGCGCCGAGCGCCGGGCCGCGGTGATCGAGCAAGAGCAGCCGTTCGAGGTCAGCGTATCGATGCGCTACGATTATTTCGTACTGCAGTGACCCCACTTCAACCACGACCCCGGGCATGGGCCCGGGGTCGGATAAATCCGCGAATGGATTTTTCAGACCGGCAATGAGGACATCCATGCGCCAGCCCGATATCGAGATTTACCTGAAAGACGCCGACGTCGACCACAAGGCCATCGCCGCCTGGCTCGGCGCCGTGCTGGGTCCTTGCAGCCAATGGGTACAGAAGGGCCAGACCTACAAATGCACCGCCGGCCAAGTACCGGTGACCTGGCTGCCCAAGGCCGTGGGCAAATGGAACAGCCTGTACCTGGAAAGCGACCAGACGCCCTGGGATGACGACATCGCCTGCGCCCGCGCCGCGTTCGCCGCGCTCAACGTCGAGGTGCGCTGCGCACCGGGTAGCTGGGTCGAGGAGGAAGGTGAAGAGTCCGCCGATCGCTGGATTCGCATCAGCACCGACGGTGAAGAAGAGATTACCTGGCGCACCGCCTGATTTCGCTTGCACCTGATTCCAATTGCGGTAGGAGCGAGGCTTGCTCGCGATAGCGTTGTGCCTGGTAGCACGTTATCGCGGGCAAGGCTCGCGCCTATCGGGCAGGGCCTTTACAAGCCGACGACGTCCTCGGCCTGCAGGCCTTTCTGGCCTTCGACCACGGCGTACTCCACCTGCTGGCCTTCGGTCAGGGAACGGTGGCCTTCGCCACGGATCGCCCGGTAGTGAACGAACACGTCCGCCCCACCTTCACGTTGGATAAAGCCGTAGCCCTTGGCGTCGTTGAACCACTTCACGCTGCCGGTCTCACGAGTAGTCATGAATCCATCCCTCAATTTTTTATTATTGGCTCGGCGCTCTGCCGCCAAACCTGGAGAACTTTCCCTGGGCCTGCTTCTCTATGAATGGAAGCGATACGACTGCGGGAGAGTTGGCCGAGTATATGACAGGTGGAAAAACTCTCAACTCAATCTTGTTTAGTGGCGTTTTTGCCGATTTTCGACGAATACGGCACACTAGCGCCCACTACTGCCAGGTAAAGAGCCGCGTTGCCGGACGACGTTGCCGACTACCGGGCTGGAGCGAGCAAACCGCACTTCTCGCGCCTTTTTCCGCAACAAGCGAGCTGCCGTCGCGACCTATCCCAGCGACCACGGCTCCTCCCCCCAGGCTTGCGCTTGGTTTTTTATTCACTCACGTAGAAACCGTATGACCCGCTCCCCGATCCGCCGTCTCGTGTTTGGCGCCTTGCGCCGCCTGCTGTATCTCTGGGTGCGCTCGGAAACCATCAACCAGTCGTCCTTCACTCTTGACCTGGACCGCAGCCGACCGGTGTTCTACGTCCTGCAAAACCCATCCTTGAGCGACCTGGCGGTGGTGGACACCGAGTGCACCAAGGCCGGCCTGCCACGCCCGGTGCTGCCGGTGTCGGTGGGCAACCTGCTGGAGCCTGCGGCGTTCTTCTACCTGACCCCGGAGCCGGACTGGCTCGGCCGCCAGGACAAGCGCGGCGCACCGCCAACCTTGACCCGCCTGGTCAGCGCCCTGACCCAGAACGCCACCGAAGATGCGCAGATCATCCCGGTCAGCGTGTTCTGGGGCCAGTCCCCGGACAGCGAGTCCAGCCCCTGGAAACTGTTGTTCGCCGACAGCTGGGCGGTCACCGGGCGCCTGCGTCGCCTGTTGAGCATCATGATCCTGGGACGCAAGACCCGGGTACAGTTCTCGGCGCCGATCCACCTGCGCGAGCTGATCGAGCACAACAAGGGCCACGAGCGCACCGTGCGCATGGCCCAGCGCATCCTGCGGGTGCACTTTCGCAACCTCAAGGCCGCCGTCATCGGCCCGGACATCTCCCACCGGCGCAACCTGGTCAAGGGCCTGCTCAACCAGCCCCTGGTCAAGCAGGCGATCCTGGATGAAGCCGAACGCGAGAAGATCTCCCCGGAAAAGGCCAAGGCCCAGGCCCTGCGCTATGGCAACGAGATCGCCTCGGACTACACCTACACCGCGATCCGCTTCCTGGAAGTGGTGCTGAGCTGGTTCTGGAACAAGATCTACGACGGGATCAAGGTCAACCACCTCGAGGGCGTGCAGAAGATCGCCCAGGGCCACGAAGTCATCTACGTGCCCTGCCATCGCAGCCATATCGACTACCTGCTGCTGTCCTACCTGCTGTTTCGCAACGGCCTGACCCCACCCCACATCGCCGCCGGGATCAACCTCAACATGCCGCTGATCGGCGGCCTGCTGCGACGCGGCGGGGCCTTCTTCATGCGCCGCACCTTCAAGGGCAACCCGCTCTACACCTCGGTGTTCAACGAGTACCTGCACACCCTGTTCACCAAGGGCTTCCCCGTGGAGTACTTCGTCGAGGGCGGGCGCTCGCGCACCGGGCGCATGCTGCAACCCAAGACCGGCATGCTGGCCATCACCTTGCGCAGCTTCCTGCGCTCCTCGCGCATGCCCATCGTCTTCGTACCGGTGTACATCGGCTACGAGCGGGTACTGGAAGGCCGCACCTACCTGGGCGAACTGCGTGGTGCGAGCAAGAAGAAGGAGTCGATCTTCGACATCTTCAAGGTCATCGGCGCCCTCAAGCAGCGTTTCGGCCAAGTGGCGGTGAACTTCGGCGAGCCCATCAAGCTGGCGGAATTCCTCGACCAGGAACAACCGGACTGGCGCACCCAGGAACTGGGCCCGCAGTACCGTCCGGCCTGGCTCAACGAAACCACCAATCGCCTGGGCGAGCGGGTGGCCCAGCACCTCAATGAAGCCGCGGCGATCAACCCGGTGAACCTGGTGGCCCTGGCCCTGCTCTCCACCAGCCGCCTGGCCCTGGACGACCGCGCCATGGCCCGGGTACTGGACCTGTACCTGGCCCTGCTGCGCAGCGTGCCCTATTCGCCCCACACCACCTTGCCGGAAGGCGATGGCCAGGCGCTGATCCAGCACGTCAAGGACATGGACCTGCTGGCCGAGCAGAGCGACGCCCTGGGCAAGATCCTCTACCTGGACGAGCAGAACGCCGTCCTGATGACCTACTACCGCAACAACGTGCTGCACATCTTCGCCTTGCCGGCACTGCTGGCAAGCTTCTTCCAGAGCTCCTCGCGCATGAGCCGCGAGCAGATCCTGCGCTACACCCGGGCCCTGTATCCGTACCTGCAAGCCGAGCTGTTCATCCGCTGGCCCCTGGAGGAACTGGACGCCGTGGTGGACCAGTGGCTGCAAGCCTTCGTCGAGCAAGGCCTGCTGCGCTTCGAGAAAGAGATGTACCAGCGCCCGGCGCCCAGCTCGCGGCACTTCGTCCTGCTGACCCTGCTGTCCAAGAGCATCGCCCAGACCCTGCAGCGCTTCTACATGGCCATTTCGCTGTTGCTCAACAGCGGCCAGAACAGCATCAGCGCCGAACAGCTGGAAGACCTCTGCACGGTCATGGCCCAGCGCCTGTCGATCCTGCATGGCCTCAATGCCCCGGAGTTCTTCGACAAGAGCCTGTTCCGCCATTTCATCCAGACCTTGCTGGACCAGGGCGTGCTGCGGCGCGACGACGCCGGCAAGTTGAGCTACCACGAGTTGCTCGGGGAACTGGCCGAGGGCGCCGCCAAGCGCGTGCTCCCGGCGGAGATTCGCCTGTCGATCCGCCAGGTCGCCCTGCATCGCAGCGAAGACGCCGCCGAGCAAGTCGCGACTGCGGCGCAAAGCGAGTAGATTCTCATGGGCGCCGCGGCTCGTGCGGCGCCCCCAGATACGGAGATCCGCCATGAAGAAGTTCATCCTGCTGGCCGCCGCCGCGCTGCTCGGGGCTTGCCAATCCACCGCGCCTGCGGCCAAGGCCAGCCTCGAAGGTGAAGTCTTCTATCTGCAACGCATCGCCCTGCCAGCGACCGCCACCTTGAGCGTGAGCCTGCAGGACGTATCCCTGGCCGATGCGCCGGCGGTGGTCCTGGCCGAGCAGCGCGGGCCCGTCAAGGGCCAGGTGCCGCTGCCCTTCCATCTCGATTACGATCCGGCCCAGGTCAAGCCTGGCCACACCTATTCGCTCAGCGCGCGCATCGAAGTCGATGGCCGGCTGATCTTCATCACCACCGAACACAACGGGGTCAAACTCGACGGCAGCGATCCGCGGCCGTTCAAGCTCCGTGTCGACGCTGTCCGTTAATCCCCACTGCACAAGGAAGCCGCCATGCTCCGTACCTCGCTTCGTTTCACCAGCCTGTGCGCTGGCCTGATGATCTCCGCCAGCGCCCTGGCCCTGTCCCTGAGCGACCTGTCCCAGGGTGATGCCAGCGGCGGTCTCAAGGATGCCCTGACCCAGGGTGCACAAATCGCCGTCAAGCAGCTGGGCACCCCCGGCGGCTTCAGCAACAACCCGGACGTACGCATCGAGCTGCCGGGCAACCTGGGCAAGGTCGCCAAGAAGATGAAGCAGTTCGGCATGGGCGAGCAGGTCGAACAGCTGGAAACCAGCATGAACAAGGCCGCCGAGGCGGCAGTCCCGCAGGCCCAGGCGCTGCTGGTGGATGCAGTGAAGAAGATGACCGTGGCCGATGCCAAGGGCATCCTGGCCGGCGGCAAGGATTCGGCCACCCAGTACCTGGACAAGAGCAGCCGTGAGCAGATCCGCGCCAAGTTCCTGCCGATCGTCAAGCAGGCCACCGACCAGGTCGGCCTGGCCAAGCAATACAACTCCTTCGCCGGACAGGCTGCGACCCTCGGCGTGCTGGATGCCAAGAGCGCCAATATCGAGGGCTACGTGACCGAGCAGGCGCTCAACGGCCTGTTCGAGATGATCGGCAAGCAGGAAGAAACCATTCGCCAGAACCCGGGCGCCGCGGCCACCAGCCTGGCCAAGAAAGTCTTCGGCACCCTGTAAGCCCTGCCCTCACCCACAGGAGCCGGTCGCCCGGCTCCTGCTTCGCGCAATCGCCTCAGTCCTTCTTGACCCTGAACCATGCCGCATACAGTGCCGGCAGGAACAAGAGGGTCAGCACCGTAGCGACAATCAGCCCGCCCATGATCGCCACCGCCATCGGCCCGAAGAACACGCTGCGCGACAGCGGGATCATCGCCAGCACCGCCGCCAGGGCGGTCAGCACGATAGGCCGGAAGCGCCGTACCGTGGCCTCGATGATCGCATCCCAGGGTTTCTGCCCGGCCCTGATGTCCTGCTCGATCTGGTCCACCAGGATCACCGAGTTGCGCATGATCATCCCCGACAGGGCGATGGTCCCCAACATCGCCACGAAGCCGAAAGGCTGGCGGAACACCAGGAGGAACAGCGTCACGCCGATCAGCCCCAGGGGCGCGGTGAGGAACACCATGGCCGTGCGCGAGAAGCTGCGCAGCTGGACCATCAGCAAGGTCAGCACCACCACGATGAACAGCGGCACGCCGGCCTTCACCGAGTTCTGGCCACGGGCCGAGTCCTCGACGGTGCCACCGACTTCCAGCAGGTAGCCATCGGGCAACTCGGCACGCACCGGTTCCAGGGTCGGGAGGATCTGCTGGACCAGGGTCGCCGGCTGCTCCTTGCCATAGATATCGCCCCGCACGGTCACCGTAGGCAGGCGATTGCGATGCCAGATCACCCCTTCCTCGAAGCCGTACTCCACGGTCGCCACCTGGGACAGCGACACGCTCTGGCCGTTGTCGGTGGGTACCGCAAGACTCGGCAACAGCGATAGCTCGGTGCGTTCCTCGCGGGTGCCACGCAGGAGGATCTCGATCAGCTCGTTGTCCTCGCGATACTGGCTGACGGTGGAACCGATCAACGAGCTCTGGAGGAACTTCGACAGGTTGGCGGTGCTCACGCCCAGGGCCCTGGCACGATCCTGGTCGATGTTCAGGTAGACCACCTTGCTCGGCTCTTCCCAGTCCAGGTGGACGTTGGCCACATGGGGGTTTTCACGCACCTTGGTCGCCACCTTGCGGGCCAGGGCACGCACCTCCTCGATGTGCTCGCCAGTGACCCGGAACTGCACCGGATAACCTACCGGCGGGCCGTTCTCCAGGCGCGTGACCCGCGAACGCAAGGCCGGGAACTGCTGGTTGAGGGTATCGAGCAACCAGCTGCGCAGGCTCTCGCGATCCTCGATGCTTTTGGCCAGGACCACGAACTGGGCAAAGCTGGTGGCCGGCAGCTGCTGGTCCAGGGGCAGGTAGAAACGCGGTGAACCGGTGCCGACGTAGGCCACGTAGTTGTCGATGCCCGGGTGATCCTTGAGCATCGCCTCCAGGCGCTTGACCTCCTCGGCGGTGTTGCTCAGGGAGGCGCCTTCGGCCAGTTTCAGGTCGACCATCAGTTCCAGGCGGCCCGAAGCCGGGAAGAACTGCTGCGGGACGAAGCGGAACAACAGCACCGAGCCGACGAACGCCAGGATGGTCAGGACGATCACCGTCTTGCGCCGCTCCACGCACCAGCCCACCACCCGGCGTACCCGCTGGTAGAACGGCGTACCGTGGGGATTGGACTCGGCGCCGTGCTTGGCGGCATGGAGCTTGGCCAGGTCCGGCAGCAACTTCTCGCCCAGGTACGGCACGAACACCACTGCGGCGATCCAGGAGGTCACCAGGGCGATGGTCACTACCTGGAAGATCGAACGGGTGTACTCACCCGTGCCCGACTGGGCCGTGGCGATCGGCAGGAAGCCGGCCGCCGTGATCAGGGTGCCGGTCAGCATCGGGAACGCGGTGCTGGTCCAGGCATAGCTGGCGGCCTTGATCCGGTCGAACCCCTGTTCCATCTTGATCGCCATCATCTCCACCGCGATGATCGCGTCGTCCACCAGCAGGCCGAGGGCCAGGACCAGGGCGCCGAGGGAAATCTTGTGCAAGCCGATGCCCAGGTAATACATGGTGGCGAAGGTCATCGCCAGCACCAGGGGAATGGCCAGGGCCACCACCATCCCGGTGCGGATACCCAGGGAAAAGAAGCTCACCAGCAGTACGATGATCAGCGCCTCGGCCAGTACCCGGACGAACTCGCCGACCCCGGTCTTCACCGCCGCCGGCTGGTCGGAGACCTTGCGCAGCTCCATGCCCGCCGGCAGGGTTTTCTGCAGCCGCGCGAACTCGCCCTCCAGGGCCTTGCCCAGCACCAGGATGTCACCGCCTTCCTTCATGGCCACGGCCAGGCCGATGGCGTCCTCGCCCATGAAGCGCATGCGTGGCGCGGGCGGATCGTTGAAGCCGCGGCGCACATCGGCGACATCGCCGATACGGAAGGTGCGCCCGGCGACGCGGATCGGGAAGCTGCGGATCTGCTCCACAGTCTGGAAATTACCGGACACGCGCAATTGCACCCGCTCGCTGGAAGTCTCGAAGAACCCTGCGGTGGATACCGCGTTCTGCTCCTCCAGGGCCTGTTGCACTGCCGCCAGAGGCAGGCCCAGGGTCGCCAGCTTGACGTTGGACAGTTCGATCCAGATCTTTTCGTCCTGCAGGCCCAGCAGCTCGACCTTGCCCACGTCCTTGACCCGTTGCAGCTGGATCTGGATGCGGTCGGCGTAGTCCTTGAGCACCGCGTAGTCGAAACCTTGCCCGGTCAGCGCATAGATGTTGCCGAAGGTGGTGCCGAACTCGTCGTTGAAGAACGGCCCCTGGATGCCTAGCGGCAGGGTGTGGCGGATATCGCTGAGCTTCTTGCGAACCTGGTACCAGAGCTCGGGAATCTGGTTGGAGTGCATCGAGTCCCGGGCGATGAAGGTCACCTGGGACTCACCGGGCCGCGAGAAGGACACGATACGGTCGTACTCGCCGGTCTCCATCAGCTTCTTCTCGATGCGCTCGGTGACCTGGCGCGACACTTCCTGGGCCGTGGCTCCCGGCCAGTTGGTGCGGATCACCATGGCCTTGAACGTGAAGGGGGGATCTTCGCTCTGACCCAGCTTGGTGTAGGACAGCGCCCCGACAATGGCCAGCAACAACATCAGGAACAGGACGATCTGGCGATTGCGCAACGCCCAGGCGGAAAGGTTGAAACCCATCGGGGATTACTCCTTGGCCGCCAGGTTGACCACACGGTTGGAGCGATCCACCGGGCGCACTTGCAAGCCCTCATGGAGCACATGCACGCCTGCCGCCACCACCCAGTCGGATGGGCTCAGGCCTTCGAGCACCGGCACGGTCTTTTCATTGAAGGCACCGACCCGTACCGGGGTCTTGTGCAGGGTGTTATTGGCGTCGATCCGCCAGACGTAGGTGGCCCCGCCTTCGGCGGTCAAGGCCGATAGCGGTACCGACAGCGCCACTTGCTCGCCGTTCTGGACGAACACCCGGGCACTCTGGCCCAGTTCCGCCGGGACCTTGCCAGCGTTGAAGGCGATGCGCGCGGCGAAGGTCCGCGAACGTGGATCGGCGGCTGGCGACAGCTCACGGATATGTCCGGCAAAGCGCTGGCCCGGCTGGGTCCAGAGCTCCACCGATACCGGCTGGCCGACCTTGAAGCGACCGAAATTCTGTTCCGGGACGCTGATCAGTACCTCCCGCTCGCCATCGGTAGCCAGGGTGAAGACCGTCTGCCCGGCGGCCACGACCTGCCCCACTTCCACTGCCCGCTTGGCCACCACGCCATTCTGGGGCGCTCGCAGCACGGCGTAGCCGGCCTGGTTATTGGCGACATCGAACTCAGCCTTGATCTGCTTCAGCCGCGCTTCGCCGGAACGATAGAGGTTCTCGGCGTTGTCGTATTGCGAATGGCTGACCATCTGCCGGTCCAGCAGGGCCTTGTAGCGATCGCGCTCGGCACGCACCAGGTTGAGGTTGGCGCTGGCGGCGGTGACCTGGGCCCGGGTGGCCTCCAGTTGCAGACGCACGTCCTGGGGGTCGAGCTCGGCCAGCGGCTGGTCGGCCTTGACTCGCTCGCCCTCCTCTACCAGCCGTCGGCTGACCTTGCCGCCGATGCGGAACGCCAGGTCCGGTTCGTAGCGGGCCCGTACTTCGCCGGGGTAGCTGTCCGAAGCCCGTGCCGAAGGCTCTGGCTGTACCACCATGGCCGGCCGGACGCCGATCTGGACGGGCTCTTCGTGCCCACAAGCAGACAGAAAAAAAGCCAGGCTGACTGGCAGGGCATAGCGGAACATGGCGGCGACCTTTCGCTAATGGGGCTTGGAATAATTATACTGGCCAGTATGTTATTAATAGCAAACTCACCAGTCCAGTATTAACAACGAAAAAATGTCCGACAATCACGCCGCACACGTTGGGCCAGGCAGGCCCAAGGATCTGGCAAAACGCCAAGCCATTCTCGACGCAGCCAAGAGCCTGTTCTTGAGCAATGGCTACGCCAATACCAGCATGGATGCGGTCGCCGCCGAAGCCGGGGTTTCCAAGCTCACGGTGTACAGCCACTTCAACGACAAGGAGACGCTGTTCTCCGCCGCCGTGGTGGCCAAGTGCGAGGAACAACTGCCTACGCTGATCTACGAGCTGACGCCCGGCACGTCGGTGGAAAGCCTGCTGCTGGCCATCGGCCGGGGGTTTCATCACCTGGTCAACAGCGACGAGTCGGTCAACCTGCACCGCCTGATCATGACCCTGGGCAGCCAGGACCCCAAGCTCTCGCAGGTGTTCTTCGAAGCCGGTCCCGAACGTGTCCTGCAGGGCATGGAACGGCTCCTGGGCAAGATCCACCAGCAGGGCACCCTGAGCATCGACAAGCCGCGCAACGCCGCCGAACACTTCTTCTGCATGCTCAAGGGCGGGGCGAATTTCCGCTTGCTCTACGGCTGCGGCAAGCCCCTGGCCGGGGCCGCCGCAGAGGAGCACGTGCGGGAAGTGGTGGGGCTGTTCATGCGCGCCTATCGTCCGGAGCCGGACTGAACGCGCCGGCCAGGGTTCAGGCCTTGAGCGCCTTCTTGGGGTAGATGTCGTAGCGGCTGGACTTGCCTTCCAGGCCATGGCTGGGCTTGGGCCCGTCGATGCACGGCGCCTTGCGCGGACGCTTGACCACCACCCGGTGGCTGGCCAGGGCCAGGGCCGCTTCCAACAATGCCGGAGCGTCGTTGTCGTCGCCCACCAGAGGCCGGAACAGGCGCATTTCCTTCTTTACCAGGGCGCTTTTCTCCCGGTGGGGGAACATCGGGTCGAGGTAGATCACCTGGGGCGGTTCGCCTTGCCAGTTGCGCATCAGTTCGATGGAGTTGCCCTTGAGCAGTTGCATCCGCGCAACGATGGGCGCCACCTCGGCATCCTGTGCCGCACGGGCCAGGCCATCCTCCAGCAAGGCGCCGATCAGCGGCTGGCGCTCGATCAGGCTCACCTGGCAACCCAGGGTCGCCAACACGAAGCCATCCTTGCCCAGGCCCGCCGTGGCATCCAGCACCCGTGGCCGCACGCCCTGGGCCACGCCCACGGCCTTGGCGATCATCTGGCCGCTGCCCCCGCCGTACAAGCGCCGATGGGCCGCGCCGCCTTCGACGAAGTCCACCCGTACCGGCCCCGGGGCGTCAGGCCCCAGTTGCTGCAGCTGCAACCCCTGCTCGCCCACCTGCAGGGCGAACTCGGCGTCCTCGATCTGCAACGGCAGGCCCAGGCGCTCGGCCCACTGCCGGGCCACGGACTCGAACCCGGCATCCAGGGCCTCGACGTTGATGCGGCAGGCCGCAGGTTGCTCACTCATCTGAAAACACACTCAAAAAATTAATGATCGGCAAAAACTGCCGATAACAGGACTATCGGCCATTTTGCCAGAGCTCAGCGTCGACCGAGAGCAATGTCAGACATTCAACGCACATCGATAGGTTATATCTCGCCCCATGGCGACTATGGCCTGCGCAACTCCCAGGCACTCAGTGGCGTCAGCCACCTGTGGCAGGACTTCTTTGCCCAGGCCCTGGCCGAGCAAAGAGGTGATGGCGCCGGCGTTGAAGCCATGCCCAAAGTGGCCGTCGATGGCCCGGTGGAACCTGCCGGTGGCAGCGAGATACTGGCGCAGATCGTCAACCAGCGCGGTTGCGAGGTCCAGGACACCGAAGTCCGTCCGCCCGAGCCACTGTTCCTGCCCATCGCCGAGTTCGAGATGGAACTGCTGGACAAGCCAGCCCCGCCCTTCCCGCCGGAAGAAATCATCGCCCAGCAACGCCAGCAAGATTTCGAGAGCGGCTGGGTACGCCCGATCGTGCTCAATGCCGGCCAGCCCCTGCCAGAGCCCGGCCCGGCCCCGGACCCGCGCCCGCTGCACCTGCCGATCGCCGAATTCGAGCTGGACCTGCTGGACAAGCCGGCCGAGCCGTTCCCGCCACAAGAGCTTATCGAGCAACAGCGGCAGATGGACTTCGACATGGGCTGGGCCCGTCCGCTGATCTTGCAGAACCTGCGCATCGCCGCCTGACCCTGTCCCTCAGCGACAACGCCAGAGCGGCCCCAGGTCCAGGTGGAAATGGTTGCGATGGGCGCTGTTGAAGTCCGGCCCCAGCACCACGTTGAATGCGTCGCAGGCACCATCCCGGGCCAGGCGCAGAAACCGTCCCTCGGCACTGTCCTTCGGCCAATCCTTGAGCACGCTGATATTGCGTCCGTTACTCAGGCGAAAGCCGGCGATATCCAGGGCGTTGGCGCTGGCATGCTCGCTGCGCCAGCCAATCTTGCGGTGATACATGTTGCGACAGGCAAAACTGCCCAGGTGATCGACGCGCGCCACCCGCTGGCCAAACACCTGCTGCGCCGCCGGCTGCAAGCCATGGCGCTGGTACAGGGCAAAGGCCACGGCCAGCGGACAACTGGCGAGAAAGCTGCTGCTCAGGGCGATATCGCCGCCCTGCACCCGCACCGTATTGCTCAAGGGACAGTCCACATCGGCACGGCTGTCGGGTTGGCGACTGGTGCGCAAGCCCGAGGTCGCCAGGGCCTGGTCGCACAGCTGCGGGTCATCCTGCAGTCGTGACAGCTTGAAGCGAGTCAACAGATTGGGCTTGGCCCGCACATCCAGCGGCGCCCAGGGATTCCAGGCATCGGCCAGCGGCAGCCAGCCCAACCGCACACCAATCAACAACAGGGCGCCCAGCAACACCAGGGCACCCACAACCGTCCTTGCCCTCACGCCGATTCCTTTTTACGACTGCTTGAACAATTGATTGATCTGCCCGAAGGGAATCGCCAGCTCGGCGAAATCGAAGCGGCCCTGGTCACGGATCTCCTGCGCCGCCTGGTAGAACGCGCCATAGGCCGCCCGGGCCAGGGCCGAACCGACACTGATGCGCTTGACGCCCAGTTCCGCCAGTTGCGCCACGCTCAGGTCCAGGCCGCCGGACATCAGCACGTTCACCGGTTTGGGCGCCACCGCCCGCACCACTTGGCTGATCTCCTGCGCACTGCGCAGCGCCGGGGCGTAGAGCACGTCGGCGCCGGCCTCGGCATAGGCCTGCAAGCGGCGGATGGTGTCCGCCAGATCATTGCAGCCGTGCAGCTGGTTCTCCGCCCGGGCAGTCAGAGTGAAGGAGAACGGCAGGCTACGCACCGCCGCGACGCAAGCCTCGATGCGCTCCACCGCCAGCTGGAAATCGTAGATGGGGTCCTCGGCGCGGCCGCTGGCGTCCTCGATCGAGCCACCCACCGCGCCGCAGGCAGCCGCTTGCAACAGGGCCTGGGCGCACTCCCCTGGGCTGTCGGCAAAACCGTTCTCCAGGTCGACGGCCACCGGCAGCTCGCTGGCGCCGACGATGCCGCGCACATTGGCCAGGGTATCGGCCAGGCTCAAGGCGCCTTCGGCATCCGGGCGCGCAAGGGAAAACGCATAGCCGGCACTGGTGGTGGCCAGGGCCTCGAAGCCCAGGCCGGCCAGCATCCTGGCGGAGCCGGCATCCCAGGGATTGGGAATGACAAAAGCCCCGGCACGTTCATGCAGGGCCCTGAAGGCATTGGCACGAAGGGTTTGCGCGTGATCCATTACTCGCTCCTCGAAGGCTGCAAAAGCACCTCAGAGCAAACCAAGCTGCTCCGCGGCGGGTTCCCTGTATAACTCAGGCAAGGCGGGCAAACCAGGCAAACGTTGCATCAGGCGCGCATGAAAACGCCGGGCCAGTTCAGCGGCCATGCGGTTGTCGGAGGTGTGCAGGAAAACATAGGGCGTACGCCCCTCTTCGATCCAGCCGGCGACCTTGTCGAGCCAGGGCACCAGGAACGGATCGTTGGCCGCAAGCTCGGGATGGCCGATGAAACGCACCTGGGGAAACTGGGTGAATGCCGCAGGGCGCGGCGGCACCTTGGGTTTCTTCGACTGCGCATGCAGCACCGCTGGCGCCGTCGAAGTGCAGCTGAACAGGGCTCGTGGGTCGAGGCAGATACGCTCCACACCGCGTTCGCGCAGCAAGCGGTTGAGCATGCGCTCGGCGTCGCCCTTGGCGAAGAACTCCGGATGCCGGACCTCCACCGCCAGCGGTCGCTGCAGGCCATCGATGAATTCCATCAGTTCGCCCAGACGCTGTGGCGCGAAAGTGGCCGGCAACTGCAGCCACAACGGCGACACCCGCTCACCCAGTGGGCTGAGCAACTGGATGAAACTCTCGGCAGCCGGCAGTTGTTCGCGCAGGTCGCCGCCATGGCTGATATCGCCCGGGAACTTGGCGGTGAAGCGAAAATGCCCGGGCATGATCTGTGCCCAACGCTCCACCGTGGCTGGCGCGGGCCGGGCATAGAAGGTGGTATTGCCCTCGACGGCGTTGAACACCTGGCAGTACAGGCCGAGGAAATCGTTGGGTCGCGCATCCTCCGGGTACAGGTACTCGCGCCAGGCGTTTTCGCTCCAGGAAGGACAGCCGAGAAAATAGGGCAGCATCAGATGTGCAGGTCGAGCCCCACCACTTCCATATCCCAATCGACGAAACCAGCGGTGGTCAGGTAGCTGGCCAGGGCATTGGCCACGCTTCTTTTCATTGCGCGCTGGAAGATCATGTCCTGGGGACGGGCGGGAAGATTGCTGGTACGGGAGGCTGACTGGGAACGGCCCTGGGCTGCGGGCTCGGGTTGGACATCGACCACCTCGATATCGTCCAGGGACTCATCTACCTGCGCCCGGCCTTTGCGAGGCTTGCGCTTGATGGGGTAGGAGTGCGAGGAGATGCCGTCTATACGCATACTGAAAAGCCCGGGGTCGATGATGGCAATTTAGCGGCACCGCTTCGACTTAGCAAATGCCCGAGTGATAACTAGAACACAGAAAAGCCAAAAGGTTTGAATCCGGGCAGGATTCGCGTCAAAAACCGGACGATTGGCGTCAGTCGTGGAGGTTGCCCATTCCATCCGCCAATCGGCACGGGATTATTCAACGAGCCTTGGGCGTGGCTACCTTGTCCCGCAGGTAGACCGGCTGGGCATCGTCGGCACGGATCGATTCGCCGCGCTCCCAGGCGAACCGCGCAAGCGCCAGCAGGTCTTCGGCATGGGGCAGCATGCCCGCGTCCTGGCCGCTGAGGCTGAGCGCAATGCGCTCGCCGTAACCCCATCCGGTGCCGGCACCGAACCAGTCGCCGCTGCTGCCCTCGGGCAACGCGGCAACCTCGGGGGGCAGGACCGCCTCCTTGCCCACCAGGCGCATCTCGCCGGCGACTTCCCGGTAGCAGCCCCAATAGACTTCATCCATCCGCGCATCGATGGCCGCCGCGACCTGGGTCGCACCGTGCTCGCGCAGGGCCCGCTGAGCCAGGACCGCCAGGTTGGACACCGGCAGCACCGGGCGGTCCAGGGCAAAGGCCAGGCCCTGCACCACGCCGATCGCGATCCGCACCCCAGTGAAGGCGCCCGGGCCACGACCGAAGGCAATGGCGTCCACCGCCTGCAAGGTAGTCCCGGCGTTGGCCAGCAGCTCCTTGATCATCGGCAAGAGCTTCTGCGCATGCAGGCGCGGGATCACCTCGTAATGGCTCGTGACCTTGCCGTCATGCAGCAAAGCAACGGAGCAGGCTTCAGTCGCGGTGTCCAGGGCCAGCAAGGTGCTCATCGGGGGTTCCATAGCATTGAAAAAAGTGGCGCATTATAAACAGCAACGGCCCGCAAGCGGGCCGTTGTGCGATCAAACGATCAGGTTATTCAGCTCAGGGCTTCGAGCACCTTGGCGGTGATCACTTCCACCGAGCCCACGCCAGGGATATGACTGTATTTCGGCTTGCCCTGGGACGCGGCCAACTGCTGGTAGAACTCAACCAGCGGCTTGGTCTGGGAGTGGTAGACCGACAGGCGATGGCGCACGGTTTCCTCGGTGTCGTCCTTGCGCTGCACCAGGTCTTCACCGGTGATGTCGTCCTTGCCGGCGATCTTCGGCGGGTTGTAGACGGTGTGGTACACACGACCCGAAGCCTCGTGCACACGACGACCGGCGATGCGCTGGACGATCTCTTCATCGTCGACGGCGATTTCCACCACGTGGTCCAGTTCGACGCCAGCCTTCACCAGCGCCTCGGCCTGGGGAATGGTGCGCGGGAAGCCATCGAACAGGAAGCCGTTGGCGCAATCAGGCTGGCTGATGCGTTCCTTGACCAGGTTGATGATCAGGTCATCGGAAACCAGGCCGCCGCTGTCCATCACGCTCTTGGCCTTCAGGCCCAGCTCGGTGCCCGCCTTGACCGCAGCACGCAGCATGTCGCCGGTGGAGATCTGTGGAATGCCGAACTTCTCGGTGATGAACTTTGCCTGAGTACCTTTACCGGCCCCGGGAGCTCCCAGCAGAATTACGCGCATCGATGTGCTCCTCAATTTTTTATTTAGAAACGCTCGGATTCGCCTCGTCGGGCCAATCTCAAAAATCAGGTTAAAGCCGCCCAAACGGCCAAAGGCTGATCAAGATACACAGCCGACACAGCGCACACAAGCAGTCGAAAGTCGGAGGAACCCGGCCTTTTCGTGCCCTGTTGGCGAGGTATGACAAGTCGCAACCCCGTAATAAAGTGTCGCCAGATAGATCTGAGCGACACTCAGGATTTGTCTCAATCAGGGGTGCGCCAATTCCGTCCGACGCTACCCGCCGACCTCAACCCGTATTGCGCAGGCCAGCGGCGATACCCGCCACGGAGACCAGCAACGCCTGTTCCACGGGGCTTCCTTGGGGCGCCTCCTGCTTGCGCGAACGAGCCAGCAGTTCGGCCTGCAACAAGTGCAGCGGGTCGAGATAGGTGTTGCGCAAGCGAATGAACTCCAGGGTCTCGGGACTGTGGGCCAACAGTTGCGACTGCCCGGTCAGCCCCAGGACCACCGCGCAGGCCTGCGACAATAGGTCGCGTAAATGCGCACCCAATGGCAGTAGCTCCGGCTCCACCAGGCGCTCGTCATAAGACCGGGCGATCTCGGCATCGGCCTTGGCCAGGACCATCTCCAGCATGTCGATACGGGTGCGGAAGAATGGCCATTGCTCCCGCATCTGTCCCAGCAGTTCGCCCTCGCCCCGAGCCAGCGCCTTGCTCAGCGCCGCCTCCCAGCCCAGCCAGGCCGGCAGCATCAGGCGGGTCTGGGTCCAGCCGAAGATCCACGGGATCGCCCGCAGGCTTTCGATGCCCCCGGCCCGGCGCTTGGCCGGCCGGCTGCCCAGGGGCAGGCGCCCCAGTTCCTGCTCCGGGGTGGACTGGCGGAAATACTCGACGAACTGCGGGTTGTCCCGCACCACCGCCCGATAAGCCTGGACCCCGTCGCTGGCCAACTCGTCCATCAGGTGGCGCCAGGCCGGCTCGGGCGGTGGCGGCGGCAGCACAGTGGCCTCCAGGACCGCTGCCAGGTAGAGGTTGAGGTTCTGCTCGGCGATATCCGGCAGGCCGAACTTGAAGCGAATCATCTCGCCCTGCTCGGTGGTACGGAAACGCCCCGCCACCGAGCCCGGCGGCTGCGACAGGATCGCCGCGTGGGCCGGACCGCCGCCACGCCCCACGGTGCCGCCACGGCCGTGGAACAACAGCAGTTCCACCTGCTGCTCACGGCAGATATCCACCAGCCGCTCCTGGGCCCGGTACTGGGCCCAGGCCGCAGCCGTGGTGCCGGCGTCCTTGGCCGAGTCGGAGTAACCGATCATCACTTCCTGCGGGCCCTGCAAGCGTGCGCGATAGCCCGGCAGGTGCAGCAGCTTCTCCATCACCGGGCCGGCGTTGTCCAGGTCCGCCAGAGTTTCGAACAGCGGCACCACGCGCATCGGCCGCAATACTCCGGACTCCTTGAGCAAAAGCTGTACCGCCAGCACATCGGAGGCGGCGCCAGCCATGGAGATCACATAGGACCCAAGCGACGCCGCCGGGGCCACGGCGATCTCGCGACAAGTAGCCAGCACCTCGGCGGTGTCCGCCGAGGGCTTGAAGTAGCCTGGCAACAGCGGGCGCCGGCTGCCCAGCTCGCGCATCAGGAAGGTGATGCGGTCTTCCTCGCTCCAGTCCTCATAGCGGCCCAGGCCCAGGTAATCGGTGATCTCGGTCATGGCCGCGGTGTGCCGGGCAGAATCCTGGCGCACGTCCAGCCGTACCAGGAACAGGCCGAAGGTCACCGCCCGGCGCAGGCAATCGAGCAGCGGCCCATCGGCGATCACGCCCATGCCGCACTCGTGCAGCGACTGGTAGCACAGTTGCAGCGGCTCCAGCAGCTCGCGGTTGTGCTGCAACACCTCGGGACCGGCCGGCACCGCCGCCCCGAGTGCCGCATGGGCCCAGTTGCGAGTCGCCCGCAAACGCTCGCGCAGTTGCTTGAGCAAGGCCCGGTAAGGCTCGGCGCTATCTCCGGCCTTGGCCAGCAAAGCGGCGCTGGCCTGCTGCATGGACAGCTCGGCGGCCAGGTGATCGACGTCCCGCAGGTACAGGTCGGCGGCCATCCAGCGCGCCAGCAACAGCACCTCACGGGTCACCGCAGCCGTGACATTGGGGTTGCCATCGCGGTCGCCGCCCATCCAGGAGGCGAAGCGGATCGGCGCCGACTCCAGCGGCAGGCGCAGCCCGGTGGCGTCGAACAAAGCCTTGTCGGCCTTGCGCAGGTAGTTGGGAATGGCCTGCCACAGCGAATGCTCGATCACCGCGAACCCCCACTTGGCCTCGTCCACCGGGGTCGGGCGAGTACGGCGGATTTCCTCGGTGTGCCAGGCCTCGGCGATCAGGCGCTGCAAGCGCTCCTGGATCTGCGCGCGCTCGGCGCTGGTCAGGTCGCGGTGGTCCTGGGCGGCCAGTTGCCCGGCGATGGCATCGTATTTCTGGATCAAGGTGCGGCGCGCCACTTCCGTGGGATGCGCGGTCAGTACCAGTTCGATTTCCAGGCGCCCCAACTGCCGGGCCAGGGCATCGGCCGAATGCCCCTCGGCCCGCAGGCGCTCCAGCAACTGCGGCAAGACCCGGGCCTCGAACGGCGCCGGCTGTGCCTCGTCGCGTCGGTGGATCAACTGGTACTGCTCGGCGATGTTGGCCAGGTTGAGGAACTGGTTGAAGGCCCGGGCCACCGGCAGCAGTTCATCCTCGGCCAGCGGATCGAGGCTGGCGCTCAGCTCGGCTCCGGTGGAACTGCGGCGATCGGCCTTGGCCGCCTTGCGAATCTGCTCGATCTTGTCGAGAAACCCCTCCCCGTACTGATCGCGGATGGTGTTGCCCAGCAGCTCCCCCAGGAGGTGGACGTCTTCGCGCAGGCGCGCATCAATATCGGTCATCGAGGTGTTCTCCAGCAGGCTATGAGGCAGCACGGAAGGCTCAAGAGTGCCGCCTGCATGCGCTCCTTAGCAAGCATGGGACGAACCGGGCACCGACCTTCGGCGATGAAGCTAGTCTCAAGGATAGGCCGCACAACGGCCGCTCACCGGCATCGTCCGGTCAACCCACTGCCCTGCCACGAGCAGGTGTCATCGAGGCCAGCATGAAAATCCGTGAACTCGCGCAACACTGGGAAGAGAACGCCAAGGGTCGCCTGACCCGCACCAGCTACCGGATCCACCTGGACATGGAGGCCGCCGCGCGCCTGGCCGCCCTGTCCGAGATGTACCCCAAGCGCCAGACCGAGGAGCTTTTGGGCGAACTGATCGGCGCCGCCCTGGAAGAGCTCGAGGCGAGCTTCCCCTATGTCCAGGGCCAACATGTGGTAGCCACCGACGAGGAAGGCGATCCACTGTATGAGGACGTCGGCCCTACTCCGCGCTTCCTGGCGCTGTCGCGCCAGCATCTGCACCTGATGTCGAGCCAGGTGGACAAACCCAAGCACTGAGTCGCCCCCCGTTCCCGGCTGCGCAAGCGGCCGGGATTACCTCTGCAAGCGGCAAAAGTTCCCGGTTTACGGGGGTTTTCGGGGCGCCGAATTTTTTTTGGCCAATCGCCAGCTTTCGCTGAACTATTCAAAAACGCCTCAGGTCACACCCATTAGCCATCACTGGAACGGCCGTTTCAAATTTTGCCATCAGCGCTTGTAGTCACTCAGCGTCACGGCGCCAGGACCGGGGTGGATTTTGATGTTTCCCAGGAGTTACCCAATGGAGTTGAAGACCATGAAGATCAGCACTGCCAAATCCTCGTTCACCTCTCTGCGCGGACTGAAACTGGCCGCGCTGGCCCTCGGTAGCAGCATGGTACTGGCCGGTTGTGCCGGGAATCCGCCTTCCGAGCAGTACGCGGTTACCCAATCTGCGGTCAATAGCGCAGTGACCGCAGGCGGCACCGAATTCGCCGCAGTGGAAATGAAGGCTGCACAGGACAAGCTCAAGCAAGCGGAAATCGCCATGCACGACAAGAACTACGACGAGGCTCGGCGCCTGGCTGAACAGGCCGAGTGGGACGCCCGGGTAGCCGAGCGCAAAGCACAGGCCGCCAAGGCCGAGCAGGCGCTGAAGGACTCCCAGAAAGGCGTTCAGGAACTGCGTCAGGAAGGTATGCGCAGCGTGCAGTAAGCCGCCGCCGATTCCCACGTACTCGTAATCGATTGAAAGGACGAACACTATGCGCAAACAACTGATGATCCCTGCCCTGTTGGCCATGAGCGTAGCCCTGGCGGCCTGCTCCACCCCGCCTAACGCCAACCTGGAAAACGCCCGGACCAACTTCTCGGCCCTGCAAGCCAACCCGCAGGCCAGCAAGCTCGCCGCCCTGGAAACCAAGGACGCCTCCGACTGGATGAACAAGGCCGACCAGGCCTACCTGGACAAGGAGAACGAGAAGAAGGTCGACCAGTTGGCCTATCTGACCAACCAGCGGGTTGAAGTAGCCAAGGAAACCATCGCCCTGCGTACCGCCGAGATCAAGCTCAAGGACGCCGGCGACCAGCGTGCCCGCGCCATCCTCGATGCCCGCGATGCGCAGATCAAGCAACTGCAGGCCAGCCTCAACGCCAAGCAGACCGACCGCGGCACCCTGGTGACCTTCGGCGATGTGTTGTTTGCCCTCAACAAGTCCGACCTCAAGCCCGCCGGCCTGGCCAACATCAACAAGCTGGCGCAATTCCTCCAGCAGAACCCGGACCGCAAGGTGATCGTCGAGGGCTACACCGACAGCACCGGTAGCGACTCCTACAACCAGTCGCTGTCCGAGCGCCGTGCCGGCTCGGTACAGATGGCCCTGATCCGCATGGGTATCGACCCGGCGCGCATCGTCTCCCAGGGTTATGGCAAGGAATACCCGGTAGCCGATAACGGCAGCGTTTCCGGCCGGGCCATGAACCGTCGCGTGGAAGTGACCATTTCCAACGACAACCAGCCAGTGGCTCCTCGCTCCACGATCCGCTGATGCCGGTCCCCGGCCTTGACCGGCCGGGAAAACAAAACGCCGCGGACCTGGGTCCGCGGCGTTTTTTCATGCCTGGCTGAAACAGCCCCGAAGCCTGGGGAACCTACTGCACCAGTTGCGGGGTTTCCTGGCCCATGCAGCGCACCGCCTGCTTCTTGTTGTCGACCAGCACCCCGGTCAGGCCCTTCTGCTCGGTATCGAACAGCACCAGCACGCCATCGACGCACTGGGCCACCTGGGCTGCCGGCTTGAGGGAGATCTTGTAGTCCTCCCCGGGAATGGTCTTGAGCATGGTGAAGTCGTTGAGCAGCAGCGCATCCTCCGGCTTGGCGAAATGCAGGTAGCCGTAGTACCACAGGCAGGCCACGGTACCGATGATGCTGCAGATACCGGTGATGATCATTGGCAGGACGTTACGTTCTTCACTCATTGCGGACTCTCTGGAGGTTCAACTGCTGAATTGGGGGTCGTCGGGTAGTTGGGGATTTCCCCCAGGCGGCGCAACCCGTCGAAATGCCGTGGGTCGTCGAGGTAGCGCAGCATCACGCTGCGCCAGGTCGGATCGGCGAAGGTCTGCACATGGTCGCCGCGGGTCAGTTGCAGGACCCGCGGCGGCGGCGCAGCTTGATACAGGCGGATGCCATTGGACAAGGGGACGAGCTGGTCGTCGAGGCTGTGGTAGATTAGCTTCGGCACCCCGGTCAGGCGCGCCATGGAATGGATCGCGCTGTCGCCATCCGGCACCAGCCAGGACAGCGGCACTTGCAAGGGCCAGGTCAGCCAGGAAGTGCTCAGGGCGTAGCGCCCGACATCGCGATAACTGGCCGGCACGCCATCGAAAACGATGGCCTTGAGCCGGGCCTGGCGTTCGGGATGCTCCACCAGGTAGTGGATGGCCAGGGCACCGCCCAGGCTCTGGCCGAGGACCACCAATGGCTTGCCCTGGACCTCGGGGGCCCGGTCCAGCCAGGCGAAGGCGCTGTCCAGGTCCTGGTAGATCGCCGGGAGGGACGGTTCGCCCTCGGACAAGCCGTAGCCGCGATAGTCCAGCAACAACACCTGGTAGCCCTGCTCCGGCAGCCACCAACTGCCGCCCAGGTGCCAGGCCAGGTTGCCGCCGTTGCCATGCAGGTGCAGCACCGTACCCTTGACCGGCACCCCGGCCTTGGCCGGCAGCCACCAGGCATGGAGCTTGAGGCCATCGGCGGTGGTCAGGGTGACGTCACGGTATTCGAGCTTGGCCCGCTCCGGGGTGAAGGGTAGGCCCGGCTCAGGATAGAACAGCAGCGAACTGCAACCGTGCAGGCCCAGCAACAGGGCAAGAACCGCGCAACACTTGAGTAGCTTGCTCACCTGCGACTCCCCGCGCGGCATGGCGCCGGGGCGCGGTCCGCAGTCGATGGCCCCGCCTGCTGAAGCAGCCCGTGGCGGCTGCGGATATCTGTGGATACGTCCATGTGCGCCCCCCGGCTGCAGTCAAAGGATGTTGGAGTAGTCGGCCTCGATCCGGTCCAGGCTCAGGTGGTTGAGGAAGTTGGAGAAGCACATCCATGCCGACAGGGCATTCATGTCGCGGAATTGGTCGGGCAGGTACTTGGGCGCTACCACCATCCCTTCGTCCACCAGTTGGCGCAGGGTACGCATGTCTTCCAGGGTGGTCTTGCCGCAGAACAGCAGCGGCACCTGCTCCAGCTTGCCCTTGCGCACGGCGAGCTGAATGTAGTTGTAAACCATGATGAAGCCCTTGAGGTAGGACAAGTCCTTGGTAAAAGGCAGCCCCGTGGGCACCGAACCGCGGAACACCCGGCTGGCGTTGCCATAGCTCTCGGCCATCTCGAAACCCTGTTCGCGGAAGAACTCGAACACCTGCAGGAAATCCGCTCCCTCCTCCACCATGTGGATGGCCCGGGTCCGGTTGGTCAGCTTGCGCAGGCGGCTGGGGTAGGAGGCGAAGGTGATGATCTCCATGAGGATCGCCAGGCCTTCCTGGGTCACCGTCGACGAGGGTGGGCCCTTGGCCAGGAAGGTGCAGATCGGCTGGTTCAGGCCATTCAGGGTGGTGCCTACATGCACCAGCCCTTCGTGGACTTCCAGGGCCCTTACATCACGGTCGTTGAACATCGCATCGCTGCGGATCTTGATGTAGTCGGCACCCGCCGCCGCATCGGCGACGATACCGTCGGACTCGAAGACCCGGATGGTCTCCTCGGCCTCGCCGAAGACCTTGTTCAGCCGGCCCTGCAGCAGGCTCACCGCATCCTTGGCGCTCAGGGTCTTGGGCTCGTCCTTGAGGTCGCCACGACCGTCGATGTTGTTCAGGTAATCGGACATCATCAGCCCGAGGTCGGCCAGGGTCGGGTCGCCGGCATGGAAGGCATCCGAAGCGGCGCCGTACAGCTCCTGGGAAATCAGGCCGAAGTCGCCGGTGCCGCGGGCCTCGAGCATGCGCACCACCATGCGGTATTCCTTGCACATGCGGCGCATGATCTGCCCCACCGGGTTGAACTGGCCCAGCTGGCGAGTGATGTCGCGCTCGATGTTCTGGAATTCCAGCTTCACCGCGCCGGAGTCGAAGGACAGCGGGCGACCTTCGTAGTAGGCGCGGTCCACCGCCGGCATTTCCTTGCCCTTGGCCTTGAGAAAACCCTTGCGGATGCTCTCGTCCCACTTCACCGCATCCAGCACGCGGATCGGTGTCTGCGCCAGCACTATGCGATCGGACAAGGTGCGTATCGTCTGCTGGTAATCGTCCACCGGAAATTCCCTCTGTTGAATCGCTCGAACCTGTTACTGGACGGCCCGCTGGACGCGTACCGCTGCGGCGAAGTGCTCGTCGCTCCTGAATTGACCTGGTGCCCGGTTGATCCGTTCCCGGCCGGGCCGCTACCTCATACTGAGGCCAGCACCAGGTGCATGTAGCGGGTCAGGATGCCGAGCATTTCCTCGTCGGCCAGAGGCTCGGCATCGTTGAGCAGGCCCTGATACTCCATTCGGCCGATTATAGACGTCAACACCTTGGCATCCTGCTGTGGCTCCCGCGATCCCAGGACCTGGAAGAACTGGCAAGTGCCCTGCAGCAGGATCTGCTGGTGCGAGCGCACCAACTGCGCCAGGCGCGGATTGAGCAGCGCCTCCTGGCGGAACGCCTGCTCGGCCATCAGGTGCTCGCGCCGGGTGCTGAGCTGGCGCTGCACGTAGTCGGCGGTCATCCGCGCGATATCGTCGGCCAGTTGCGAACGACACGCCGGGCTGCCGTCGCCATAGGCGACCATCTCTCGCAGCAGCCCTTCATTGCTGGTCCACAGCTTGGCCATGAACGCCGCGCTGCGTTCGACGTATTGGGCGAAGGTATCGGTGAGCAGGTCATCGATATCCTTGAAATAGTAGGTGGTGGCCGATAGCGGCACACCGGCCTCGGCGGCTACCGCCCGATGGCGCACGGCCCGCACGCCATCACGTACGACGATGCGCATGGCGGCATCGAGAATCTCCTGTCGGCGTTGTTCACTGCCCTGGCGACTGGCCTTGCGGCCTTGGTACTGAACGCTTTCAGCCACCGCGGTGGCGATGCCAGCTGCACCCTCTTGAGCAATTGCGCGGTTCACGACAGGTATTCCTCTTATCAGTCACACGGAATCAGAAGCGGTACGTCAGTTCCACCCAGACAATAAAAAGCCGCCTGGTGAAGGCGGCTTCTCATTCACGACATGTCAGGCCTGGGGCCGCATGTGCGGGAACAGGATCACGTCGCGGATCGACGGCGAGTTGGTCAGCAGCATCACCAGGCGGTCGATGCCGATGCCTTCACCGGCGGTGGGCGGCATGCCGTATTCCAGGGCCCGCACGAAGTCGGCGTCGTAGTGCATGGCTTCGTCGTCACCAGCGTCCTTCTCGGCCACCTGGGCCAGGAAGCGCTCGGCCTGGTCCTCGGCATCGTTGAGCTCGGAATAGGCGTTGGCGATCTCGCGGCCACCGATGAACAGCTCGAAGCGGTCGGTCACGGCCGGGTTGTCGTCGTTGCGACGGGCCAGTGGCGAAACTTCGAACGGGTACTCGGTGATGAAGTGCGGCTGCTCCAGCTTGTGCTCAACCAGTTCCTCGAAAATCATCACCTGCAGCTTGCCCAGGCCTTCGTGGCCCAGCACCTTGGCGCCAGCCTTCTTGGCGATCTCGCGGGCGCGGTCGACGTCCTGCAGGTCGGCGGCGGTCAGCTCCGGGTTGTACTTGAGGATCGAGTCGAACACCGACAGGCGCACGAACGGCTCGCCGAAGTGGAACACCTTGTCGCCGTACGGCACGTCGGTAGTCCCCAGGACAAGCTGCGCCAGCTCACGGAACAGTTCCTCGGTGAGGTCCATGTTGTCGTTGTAGTCGGCGTAGGCCTGGTAGAACTCGAGCATGGTGAATTCTGGGTTGTGACGAGTCGAGACGCCTTCGTTACGGAAGTTGCGGTTGATCTCGAACACTTTCTCAAACCCGCCGACAACCAGGCGCTTGAGGTACAGCTCCGGCGCGATACGCAGGAACATGGCCATGTCCAGGGCATTGTGGTGGGTTTCGAACGGCTTGGCCGCCGCGCCGCCAGGGATGGTCTGCAGCATCGGCGTCTCGACTTCGAGGAAGTCGCGCTTGGCCAGGAAGCTACGGATGTGGGCGATGACCTGGGAGCGCACGCGGAAGGTGTGGCGAGTTTCCTCGTTGACCATCAGGTCGACGTAGCGCTGGCGGTAGCGCTGCTCGGTGTCGGTCAGGCCATGGTGCTTGTCCGGCAGCGGGCGCAGCGACTTGGTCAGCAGGCGCACGTTGGTCATCTCGACGTACAGGTCGCCCTTGCCGGAACGGGCCAGGGTGCCTTCGGCGCTGATGATGTCGCCCAGGTCCCAGGTTTTCACCGCGGCCAGGGTTTCTTCCGCCAGGGTCTTGCGGTTGACGTAGACCTGGATGCGGCCGGTCATGTCCTGGATCACCATGAACGAGCCACGGTTGAGCATGATGCGACCTGCCACCTTGACCGGGATCGCCGCTGCTTCCAGCTCTTCCTTGGTCTTGTCCGCGTACTGTTTCTGCAGGTCGTTGCAGTAGCTGTCGCGACGGAAGTCGTTGGGGAAGGCATTGCCTTTGGCACGCTCTGCGGCAAGTTTTTCCTTGCGCAGGGCGATCAGGGCGTTTTCTTCCTGTTGCAGGTCTTGCGCTTCGGTCTTGAGGTCGCTCATGTCGTCATTCTTTCCATCAGGTGTTCATTGCCCCTGTCGGGCAGGGCACGCGATACCGGCAATGGCCGGTATCGCGGCGGTGGTGTGCGGTTTACAGCCCCTGCTTGAGGCTCGCTTCCAGGTATTGGTCGAGGTCGCCGTCCAGGACCTTCTGGCAGTCGCTGCGCTCGACGCCGGTGCGCAGGTCCTTGATGCGCGAGTCATCCAGTACGTAGGAACGGATCTGGTGGCCCCAGCCGATGTCCGACTTGGTGTCTTCCAAGGCCTGCGAAGCGGCGTTGCGCTTCTGCATTTCCTGCTCGTACAACTTGGCCCGCAGCATCTTCATGGCGGTGTCCTTGTTGGCGTGCTGGGAACGTTCGTTCTGGCAGCTGACCACGGTGTTGGTCGGCACGTGGGTGATCCGCACCGCCGAGTCGGTGGTGTTCACGTGCTGGCCGCCGGCGCCGGAGGAGCGGTAGGTATCGATGCGCAGGTCGGACGGGTTGATCTCGATCTCGACCTTGTCGTCGATCTCGGGCGAGACGAATACCGCCGAGAACGAAGTGTGGCGACGGGCGCCGGAGTCGAACGGGCTCTTGCGCACCAGGCGGTGCACGCCGATTTCGGTACGCAGCCAGCCGAAGGCGTACTCGCCCTTGATATGCACGGTGGCGCCCTTGATGCCGGCGACGTCACCCTCGGACAGTTCCATGATGGTGGCGTCGAAACCGCGCTTGTCGGCCCAGCGCAGGTACATGCGCAGCAGGATGTTGGCCCAGTCCTGGGCCTCGGTGCCACCGGAGCCGGCCTGGATGTCCAGGTAGGCGTTGTTCATGTCCATCTCGCCACTGAACATGCGACGGAACTCAAGCTGGGCCAGGGCTTCTTCCAGGCCCTGCAGCTCGGTCTCGACGTCGCTCACGGCGCCTTCGTCATTCTCTTCGACGGCCATGTCGAGCAAGTCCTTGCAGTCCGCGAGGCCACCGGACAGCTTGTCCAGGGTCTCGACGACCTGTGCCAGCATGGAGCGCTCACGCCCCAGTGCCTGGGCGTACTCGGGCTTGTTCCAGACGTTGGGGTCTTCCAGCTCGCGGTTGACTTCGATCAGGCGGTCATGCTTTTGATCGTAGTCAAAGATACCCCCGAATGGACTGGGAACGCTCGGTCAGGTCCTTGATGGTATTCAGGATCGGGTTGATTTCCATGGATGGCAGCACTCGTTGGCGAACTTTTGAAAGCCGGCGATTATAACGGAATCACCGAATGGCGGCAGCCCGCTTGGCGGCTTTAACAACGAATAGCCACGCCAACCGGCATATCGGGAGCTCTATAATCCGGCTCAGGCTTCATTGCCTATTTCCCACTACCAGCAGAAACCGCAAGCGCCCCTCATGGAAAGAAACCTCACTGATGCAGAGATCCGCTACATCCTTGCCCGGGAAAGGCGCAACCTGAGGGGCTCGCGGGCAGTGGTGTACTTCATCCTCAGCCTGTTCGCCGCCATACCGCTGCTGGGCCTCGGCTTGTTCCTCCACCCGCTGCTGGCCTGGGCCCTGGCCGTGCTTCTGGCGGTGTTTCTCTGGTGGTGGATCTACTACCGCACCCGCGCCATGGAAAACACCGTGGGCCCGCGAACCCGATGGCTGCAGGCGCAGTTCAGCGCCACCTGGGTCAACGCCCACAGAAATGGCCACTGGCGCTACGCCTTCGGTGACTATCCCATCGCCGCAAGCAACCTGATCGGCAATCTGTTCAGCGCTGGAAAACTCAACACCCATGTCCAGTACAGAGTCGAAGCCGTGCTGCTGACCTGCTCGCAAACCTCGAGCCATTGCTATTACCTGTTCCCCGATACCTTTATCGAAGTACCCAGGGACCAACAGCCCGGCAACTGAAGCGGTTATTCGATCCCCACCTGATTGCGCCCATTGTTCTTGGCCAGATAGAGGCCCTTGTCCGCCGCTGAAATCAATTGCCGGCAATGGCTGTTGGGCTGCGGGGTGATGGTCGACAGGCCGATGCTGATGGTCAGGCTAGCCCCTTCCACCGGCGCGATATGGGGGATTTTCAGGGCCTCGACGGTCTGGCGCAGCTTCTCGGCCACCAGGCGCGCACCACCCGGCGAGGTATTGGGCAGCACCAGCACGAACTCCTCGCCGCCGTAGCGCGCCGGCAGGTCGGATGGCCGGCTGCTGGCCTCGCGGATCGCCGCGGCCACCTTGCGCAGGGCTTCGTCGCCCTCCAGGTGGCCGAAGGTATCGTTGTAGGTCTTGAAGTAGTCGACGTCGATCATCAGCAGCGACAGCTGGGTCTGCTCACGCATGGCCCGGCGCCATTCCAGCTCCAGGTACTCGTCGAAGTGCCGGCGGTTGGACAGCCCGGTCAGGCCGTCGGAGTTCATCAGCCGCTGCAGCACCAGGTTGGTGTCCAGCAGCTGTTGCTGGCTGACCCGCAGCGCCCGGTAGGCGGCGTCCCGCTGCAACAGGGTCATGTAGGAACGCGAGTGATAGCGGATGCGTGCCACCAGCTCGATGTTGTCCGGCAGCTTGACCAGGTAGTCGTTGGCCCCGGCGGCGAAGGCCGCGCTCTTGATCAGCGGGTCTTCCTTGGTGGACAGGACGATGATCGGGATGTTCTGGGTCGCCGGATGGTTGCGGTACTCGCGCACCAGGGTCAGGCCGTCCAGGCCCGGCATCACCAGGTCCTGGAGAATCACCGTGGGCTTGATGCGAATGGCCTGGGCAATGGCCTGGTGCGGATCGGCGCAGAAGTGGAAGTCGATGTTTTCCTCGTTCGCCAACCCACGCCGAACCGCCTCGCCGATCATGGCCTGGTCGTCCACCAGCAACACCATGGCGGCGTTTTCGTCGGTCTTGAATTCGTCGAGCTGTAAATCATTCATGGGTTGTCACCTGAAGTGCTACCTGGCCAGGACAGCTGCGTTTATCAGTCATTTGGCGAATATCTCCAGCAAACGTGGAGCGATCTTGTCCAGTGGGCGAATCTCTGCCGCGGCGCCGATGGCAACGGCCGCCTTGGGCATGCCATACACCGCGCTGCTGTTCTGGTCCTGAGCGATGGTCAGATAACCCTGATCGCGCATCAGCTTCAAGCCCTGGGCGCCATCTCGGCCCATGCCCGTCAGCAACACGCCCACCGCATCGCCATTCCAGTAACTGGCGACACTTTCAAAAAATACGTCGATGGAGGGTCGGTATATCTCGTTCACCGGCTCGGCGGTATAGGCCAGCGTGCCGTTCTTCAACAGGCGGATGTGATGGTTGGTGCCCGCCAGCAGCACCGTGCCGCTTTGTGGCGGTTCCCCTTCCCGGGCCAGGCGCACTGGCAACCCCGATGCACTGCTGAGCCACTCGGCCATGCCCGCGGCGAACACCTGGTCGACATGCTGGACCAGCACGATGGCGGCGGGAAAGTCCTTTGGCAAGCCCTTGAGCAACACCTCCAGGGCTGCCGGCCCGCCGGCGGAGGAACCGATGGCCACCAGGCTGCGGCGTGCCACACCGTTGCGCAGGGGTTGCGGCGCGGAACGCACGCGACTGCCACTCTGGCCGATCAGCCAGCCGATATTGAGGATCTTGCGCAGCAACGGCGCCGCCGCCTCCTGGGCGTTGCCCGCCCCCACCGCCGGCGTGTCGACCACATCCAGGGCGCCGTGGCCCATGGCCTCGAACACCCGGTGCACGTTCTGCTGGCGGTCGACGGTGACAATGACGATGGCGCAGGGCGACTCGGCCATGATCCGCCGCGTGGCCTCGACCCCGTCCATCACTGGCATGATCAGGTCCATCAGGATCAGGTCCGGGGTCAGCTCGGCGCAGTACTGCACCGCTTCCGCCCCGTTGGTGGCGACCCAGACCACCTCATGGCTGGGGTCGAAGGCCAGCGCCCGGCGCAGCGCCTCCACCGCCATGGGCATGTCATTGACTATCGCTATCTTCACGCCCGCGCTCCTCCAATCAGTTCCACCACCGCATCCAGCAGGGCGTCGTCATGGAAACTGGCCTTGGCTAGATAATAGTCGGCACCGGCATCCAGTCCACGACGCCGGTCTTCCTCACGATCCTTGTAGGACACCACCATCACCGGCAACGACTGCAGGCGATTGTCACGACGCAGCAGCGTGACCAGTTCGATCCCATCCATGCGCGGCATATCGATGTCGGTGATCAGCAGGTCGAAGCTTTCCGAACGCAGGGCATTCCAGCCGTCCATGCCGTCCACGGCCACGGCCACGTCGTAGCCGCGATTGATCAGCAGCTTGCGCTGCAGTTCGCGCACCGTCAGCGAGTCGTCGACCACCAGGATCCGCTTGCGCGCGGCCTGGGCATGTTGCTGGTGATGCCGGGCGATGCGCTCCAGGCGACCGGTGTCGAGCAGCTTGTCCACCGAGCGCAGCATGTCCTCGACATCGACGATCAACGCCACCCGGCCGTCATCCAGCAGGGCACCGGCGGAAATGTCCTGGATCTTGCCCAGGCGCTCGTCCAGCGGCAGCACCACCAGGGTCCGCTCGCCGATGAAGCGCTCCACGGCGATGCCGTACACCGCCTCGCGCTCGCGGATCACCACCACCTTCAAGGTAGCCGCGCCATCCTGGGTCGCCGGCCGCTGCAACAGTTGGCTGGCGGCCACCAGGCCGACATGCCGGCCCTCGTGCCAGAAATGCTGGCGCCCTTCCACCTGGACGATGTCCTCCGGCTCCAGGTCGCGCATGCGCTCGATATGGGCCAGCGGGAAGGCATAGGCTTCGCCCCCCACCTCCACCACCAGGCTGCGCACCACCGACAGGGTCAACGGCACCTCTAGGTGGAAGCGACTGCCTTGGCCGCTGACCTGCTCCAGCACCACCGCCCCACGCAGCTGGCGCACCATGTGCTGCACCGCATCCAGGCCGACGCCCCGGCCGGAAACCTCCGTGACCTTGTCCCGCAGGCTGAAACCCGGCAGGAACAGGAACGTCAGCAACTCCTCCTCGCTAAGCTGGGCGGCAGTTTCGGCCGGCGATAGATGACGCTCGACGATGCTCAGGCGCAAGCGCTCCAGGTCCACGCCATGGCCGTCGTCGCTCAACTCCAACACCAGCAACCCGGCCTGGTGCGAGGCCCGCAGGCGAATCACCCCCTCGGCCGGTTTACCCGCCAGCAAGCGCTGCTCGGGCAGTTCGATGCCGTGGTCGACGGCATTGCGCAACAGATGGGTCAGCGGTGCCTCGAGCTTTTCCAGCACGTCGCGGTCGACCTGGGTCTTTTCACCCTCGATCTCCAGGCGCACCTGCTTGCCCAGGCTGCGCCCCAGGTCCCGGACCATGCGGACCTGGCCGCCCAGCACATCGGCGAAGGGCCGCATCCGGCAGGCCAGGGCCGTGTCGTAGAGCACCTGGGCGCGCTGGCTCGCCTGCCAGCCGAACTCATCGAGCTCGGCGGTCTTTTCCGCCAGCAGCTGCTGGGACTCGGCCAGCAACCGCCGCGCATCCGCCAGGGCCTCCTGGGCCTCAAGGCCCAGGGCATGCTCCTTCAGATGCAGGTTGAGGTTCTCCAGGGCCGCCAGGCTGTTGTTCTGGATCCGCTTGAGACGCTGCAGGGTGGCCAGGTAGGGCTTGAGCCGCTGGGTTTCCACCAGGGACTTGCTGGACAGATCCAGCAAGCTGTTGAGCCGTTCGGCGGTGACCCGCAGCACCCGCTCACCGCCATCGGTGACCCGCCGGCCACGGCGCAGGCCCGGGACCGGTTCCTGGGCTGGCTCGTCAGGTGCCTGCGCTTCAGGCTCGAGGTCGGCCAGCGTCGGCGCAGGCTCCGGCATCTGCAGCCTGGGCTCGAGCAACAATTCCGGCAGGCCCACCGCAACAGGCGCCGGCACGCCTGGCGCTGCCAGCTGCGGCGCGCCAGGCCCCTGGGTCAACAAGCGCTCCATCAGCGCCACATAGGCCTGGATATCCGGGGCCACCAGTTCGGCACCGCCTGGAGTGGCGACGCGCATCAGCAGGTCGGTGCCCTGGAGCAAGGCGTCGATGTGCTCGGGTTGCAGATAAAGGCGCCCTTCCTGGGCACTGACCAGGCAATCCTCCATGACATGGGCGACGCTGACACCGGCATCGATCCCGACGATCCGGGCCGCGCCCTTGAGGGAGTGGGCCGCACGCATGCAAGCCTCCAGCTGGTCGGCCTGGGTCGGGTTACGCTCCAGGGCCAGCAACCCGGCGCTGAGCACCTGGGTCTGGGCCTCGGCTTCCAGGCTGAACAGCTCCAGCAGCGAGGCGTCGCGCATTTGATCGGGGGTCATGTCAGGCTCCGGGTCACGGCCGAGAGCAATTGCTCTTCATCCAGCAAGCGCAAGCTGCGTCCTTGCCATTGCAACACGCCACGGGTGTATTTGGCATTGGCCTGGTCGCCGGACGCCGAAGCGTTGTCGAGGATGCGTTCCTCGATGGCATGGATGCCATGCACCTCGTCCACCGGAACCACCACCGGGCCGCCTTCGGCACCGATGATCAGCATCCGCGGCATCACCCGGGCACTGGAGGCTATCGCCGGTGAGCTGTCGAGCCCCAGCAACTCGGTCAACGACAGGCAGGCCACCAACGCCCCGCGGACATTGGCCACCCCCAGCAAGGCTCGTGAACGCTGGTGCGGCAGGGAATGGATCGCCTGTTGCGGCGCCACTTCCAACAGACAGCGGGTAGGCAACCCCAGCCATTCCTCGCCAAGACGGAACATCAGCAGCGAGCGGCTGGCCACATCGCTGTCGGTTTCCTCGGCCACCGAGCGCTCACGGTCCTGCTGGCGCAACGAATAACGGTCCAGCAGGCGCGTGGCGGCAGCCGAATACACCGAACAGTTGCGGCAATGGATGTGCTCGGCCAACAGAGGGCAGGACTTGTCGCCATGGATACCGATGCGGTTCCAGCAGTCATCGATGACCTGCGCATCTTCACGGGTCACGTCCAATGAATAGGGATGGCTCATCGTTTCAACTCACTGTCGGCGGTGCGCGAACTACGGGCCGCGCGTTCCTGCAAGCGTTGGGCGCCAGCCGCATCGCCCTGGGAGGCCAGCAACGCCGCCAGGTGGGCCAGGGCCTCGGGATGCTGCGGCTCCAGGTACAAGGCCTTGCGATAGAAACCCTGGGCCTCCATGGCGTTGCCGGAAACATCGCTGAGCAGGCCCAGCCAGTAGAACACCTGGGCCGCCGGCTCATGCTCGCGCAGATAGCGCTCGCAAGCGGCGCGGGCCTCGGCGCTCTTGCCCTCGTTGGCCAGCGTGGCGATGCTGGCCAGCAGGCTGGCGGCATCGCTGGCGGGCGGCGCGGGCTCCACCGCCGGCAAGGACGCCAGGCGGCTGGCGAAAGGACGGTGGCGCGGCGCCGGCGGCACGACATTGCGAGACGGAATCGGCAGTGGCGGCGGCATGGGTTGCGCCAGCACCGGCTCGGGCTCGTTGTGGCGCCGGAAGGCGAAGGACTGGGGAATGCCGATCGAGCGCATGCCCAGGCGCCCCAGCAGGCTGCCCTCGGCCGGTCCGATGAACAGCACGCCCTCCTCGTGGGTGAGGCGCTTGAGCACCTCGAACACCTGGCGCTGGGTCGGCTGGTCGAAATAGATCAGCAGGTTGCGGCAAAAGACGAAGTCGAAGGCCGGCTCGGCGGCCAGCAACCCTGGCTCCATCACGTTGCCCACTTGCAGGCGCACCTGCTCGCGCACCCGCTCGCTCAGGCGATAGCGCTCGTCCTCGGCGACGAAATGCCGCTCACGAAAGCCGATGTCCTGGCCACGGAAGGAGTTCTTGCCGTAGACCGCGTTCCTGGCGCGCTCCACCGACAACGGACTGACGTCCAGGCCATCGACCTTGAACTGATGGGGCGCCAGGCCGCCGTCCAGCAGGGCCATGGCGATCGAATAGGGCTCCTCGCCGGTGGAACAGGGCAGGCTCAACAGGCGCAGGGCACGCATGCCCTTGAGCTGGGCCAGGCGCGCGGTGGCCAGCTTGACCAGGGTGGAGAAGGATTCCGGGTAACGGAAGAACCAGGTCTCGGGAACGATCACCGCCTCGATCAGGGCCTGCTGTTCTTCCCGCGAGCCCTGCAACCGCTGCCAGTACTCGTCGCTGCCATGGATATGCAAGGCGTTGCAGCGCTGGCGCAACGCCCGCTCGATGATCGCCGGCCCCACGGAGGCGACATCCAGGCCGATACGTTCCTTGAGAAAGTCGAAGAACCGTTGTTCGCCGCTCATCGAAGCTCCTCGAGTGCGGCCGGGTCCGGCGGCGGATCGGGAAACAGCAAGTCGCGGACCGGCGCTCCCAGCAGGTCGTCGACTCGTACCCACTGCAACAGGCCCTGCTCATCCTCCAGCACCGGCCCCAGGTAGGGCGCCTGGGAGTTGTCCAGGCCATAGGGCTGGAACCGCGCCGGGTCGCAGCGCAGGGTGTCGTTGGCCTGCTCCAGCAACAGCCCCAGCACCCGGGCCGGCTGCCCGGCATCGCCGTGATAGTGCACCAGCACCAACCGCGTGCTGGTGCGCTGCTGCGCCGGACGGCCGAAGGTCAGCTGGCATAAATCGACGACCGGGACCACCACGCCACGATAGGCGAAGACACCCGCCACCCAGGCCGGGGCCTGGGCAATGGGCTTGAGCTGCAGGCGCGGCAATACCTCCACCACGTCCACGGCACGCAGCGCATAACGCTCGTCGCCGATGCGAAAGACCAGGAACAAGACGCTCTTGGCCCCGGCAGCGCCATGGCGCTTGTGCGCGAGTTCGTCCATCAGACTTTGAAACGCGACACGCCGCCACGCAAGCCCACGGCCACCTGGCTCAGCTCATCGATGGCGAAGCTGGCCTGGCGCAGGGACTCGACGGTCTGGCTGCTGGCATCGCCCAACTGCACCAGCGCGTGGTTGATCTGCTCGGCGCCGGTGGCCTGGGCCTGCATGCCCTCGTTGACCATCAGCACCCGCGGCGCCAGGGCCTGGACCTGGTGGATGATCTGCGACAGTTGCTCGCCCACCTGCTGCACTTCGGCCATGCCGCGCCGGACCTCTTCGGAGAACTTGTCCATGCCCATGACACCCGCCGACACCGCCGACTGGATCTCGCGGACCATCTGCTCGATGTCATAGGTCGCGACCGCCGTCTGGTCCGCCAGGCGCCGCACTTCGGTGGCCACCACGGCAAAACCGCGCCCGTACTCGCCGGCCTTCTCCGCTTCGATCGCGGCGTTGAGCGAGAGCAAGTTGGTCTGGTCGGCGACCTTGACGATGGTCACCACCACCTGGTTGATGTTGCCGGCCTTCTCGTTGAGGATCGCCAGCTTGGCATTCACCAGGTCCGCCGCGCCCATCACCGAGTGCATGGTGTCTTCCATCCGCGCCAACCCCTGCTGGCCCGAGCCGGCGAGCACCGAGGCCTGGTCGGCGGCGCTGGAGACTTCGGTCATGGTGCGCACCAGGTCCCGCGAGGTGGCGGCGATTTCCCTCGAGGTGGCGCCAATCTCGGTGGTAGTTGCCGCGGTCTCGGTGGCCGTGGCTTGTTGCTGCTTGGACGTGGCGGCGATCTCGGTCACCGAAGTGGTGACCTGCACCGACGAGCGCTGGGCCTGGGATACCAGGGTCGCAAGTTCGCTCATCATGTCGTTGAAGCCGGTTTCCACCACGCCGAATTCGTCCTTGCGCTCCAGGTTCAAACGCCTGCTCAAGTCGCCGGTGCGCATGATTTCCAGGATATCGACGATACGGTTCATCGGCGACAATATCGCGCGCATCAGCAACAGGCCGCACAGGCCGGCCACCAGGATCGCCACCAGCAGCGAAACGCCCATGCTGATCTTGGCGGCGAGCACCGCGTCGTCGATCTGCGCAGCGGCCGAATCGGCCACGCCCTTGTTCTCTTCGATGATGTCGTTGAGCTTCATCCGACCGGCGACCCAGGTGGGGGTCATTTGTTCATTGAACAGGCGAATGGCTTCGGCATTCTGGTTATGCCGATGCAGGTCCAGGATCGTGGCCAGGGTCTTGAGCAGGCTCTGGTGATAGTTCTCGAAATCGTTGAACTCCCTCAGGTCGCTCTCTCCACGAAGGGTTTCCTTGTAGCTGGCCATGTACTTCTGCAGGCGCTGTTCGAAACCCTTGAAGTCGGCCTCGTCCTGCGCCGTAACTTCCTTGCCCTCGTCCAGGCCGAGAATGGCCTGGGTACGCAAGTAGCTGTCGACCCACGAGCCACGGATCATCGAACTGAAATAGACCCCCGGGATGGCATCGGAACGCATGCGCTCCTCTCCGGCCTCGATTTTCAATAGCCGCGAGTACGAGACGACGACCATCAGCAGCATGATGGTGATGATCACCGCAAAGCTCGCCAAAATGCGTTGGCGCAACGTCCAGTTCTTCACAGCCAGCCCTCGAACCCATTCAAAAATGGGGGGAGTATAGCCGAGGACGATCCGGGTTTTATGGGTGGTTTAACGACACAGGCAGGACTTTTGCTCAATGGGTTCAGCCGCTCTGGATAGCGGCATTGCGCAGCCCCATCCACCCTGACCGGGCATTTTGGCAAATTCCCCAGGCAGAACCGCCATCCATGGCCGCTCGCTGCCTCAGGCCATGCCTTGGCGTGCCTGTCGCTCCAGCTCGGCCTTGAGCCCAGGTGCCAACTGCAGTTGGCGCGCCAGCTCCTCCAGGTAGGCCTTTTCCATGAAGTGCTGGTCATCCACCAGCAGCAGGCTGGCCAGGTACATCTCGGCGGCCATTTCCGGAGTGCTGGCGGCCCGGGCCACATCCGCCGGGTCCAGCGGCTTGTTCAGTTCAGCATGCAGCCAGCGCTGCAACTGCGGATCGTCGTCCAGCTTGCTGAACTCGCCTTCGATCAGCGACCGCTCGCGCTCATCCACATGGCCATCGGCCTTGGCCGCCGCCACCAGGGCCTTGAGGATCGCCTGGCTATGCTGTTCGGCCTGCTGCGCCGGCAAGCGATCGAGGGTCTGCGGCTCATTGCCCGGCGCGCCAGCCTGTTGTGCCTGCCAATTGCCGTAGGCCCTATAGGCCAGCACCCCGAGCGCGGCCAGGCCACCATAGGCCAGCGCCTTGCCGCCGAAGTGGCGGGCCTTCTTGTTGCCTAGCAACAAGCCCATGGCCCCAGCGGCCAGCGCACCGCCACCAGCCCCGGAAAGCAGGCCGCCCAGGTTGCCGGTCTTGCCGCCAAGCAAGGCGCCCAGGCCCACCGGATCGCCCTGGGGCTTGGCTTGCGGGCTCGCCCCCGCCTTGTTCTGCAAAAGCTCCTGGCCCGACTTCAAGAGTTGGTCGAGCAAGCCGCGGGTATTCATCTGCCACCTCCCAAGAAAAACGAGTGCACGTCGACACCTAAGGTTGCAAGCCTAGAGAGAAGTGCCCGGACCCAGGGGGCGATAATGCTTCTGGATGTTGCGTGCGCCAGGTCTTGCCAGCAGCGCTTTGCCGCGCTGGATTAGCGCCTGGAGTTACGGCACTATCCGCCGCCATGAACCTTTGGTGCCCTTGAGCGGCCCTCCCAGACACCTCCGGCAGTAAGGACGTGCCATGTCTCGTCACACCCCCATCAAGGCCTCGCTGGACCGCCAGCGAGCCCGTCGCCTGAACCACGACCAGGGCAACCGCGACCAGGTCGTACGCATCGGCCTCGGCCTGGCGGTCCACTCGCTGCCGGTACTGTTGTTCTACCTGGCCCATGCCTGGGGCATCCCGTTGTACCGCAAGCTGGTCAATCCAGCGGTGGTGGAGCCGATGGCGCAATTCTCGTTCTTCCTGCTGATCCTGGTCAGCGCCCTGCTGGCCCTGCTGCCCAGCCGGAAGTTCAAGCTGGGCCTGGTGGCCGCCCTGGTGCTGTTCAATATCTGGGCGCTGTTTCCCGACAACCCGGTACGCGGCTACGTCTACTGCTTCCTGAGCTCAGTGCCACCGCTGCTGGCCATCTGGCTGACCCAAAGGCTGTGCCAACGCTTCGAGCGCCTGGAGCTGGCCCATGCTTGAGCACAAATACAGCCTGGCCGCCTTGGGCCTGGTGCTCGCCTGCGCTGCCCAAGGCCTTCGCGCCGAACCGGTGGCGTGCCCATCCGCGGACCTGCCGACTTTCGCCCAGGCCTTTGCCAGCAGCCCCGAGCTGCAGCAAGCGTTCAGCCGCTCGCCCATGGTCGAGCAACGCGTGGTCTATGACGAACGGGGCCGGGCAATCACCATCCGACACAAGCGCGAAGGCGCCGAGCGTCCGCAACTGACCCTGCTCGCCCCCCAGGCCCAGGCCTGGAGCGGCCTGCAAACCTTCTGGGAGGGCGAGACCCTGGTCGTGCATGACGCCCAGGGCGATGTGGTCCAGGCCTTCGTGTTCGAGAAGGACAGCTGCTGGCAACTGGTCCGGGTGGAGCAATGGTCCATGGGCGACCTGCTGGACCAGAAGGCGACGCCCGGCGAGACCGAGGTCCAGCGCCAGGTACGCAAGGCCGAGCTGTTCCTGGACTACGGTGCCCGCGAGCAGTATCCGCTGACCACTTATTTCTTCGAACTGGGCCAGCGCATCTTGCTGGATGCCGCCCGCCACGGTTCGGCCAATGCCGCAGTACAAGCTGTAAGCCTGGGATATTCGGGCATGGCCCCGGAACTCAAGCCAGGGGAGCCGCAGGAGTTGCTGCTGCCCTACGCCCAGAGCGACGCCGAGGCCGCCTTGATGCTGTCCATGTACTACTGCGACCCGCACGCCAACGGCCCGGAAGAAGGCTGCCAGGACCCGGTCAAGGCCGAAGCGGTGGTCATGCAGGCACTGCGCAAGCTGGATGCAGGCGTGCTCTACAACACCCTCGCCAGCGCACTGGCCAGCGGACGCTGGGGCACCAGGGACCCGGACCGGGCCGTGGCCTGCTACCAGCAAGCGCTGCAACGCGACTACCTGCCCAGCCTCTCCCCCCTGACTTGGAGCACCAGCCAGGGCCAACTGCCCAAGCAGCCGGTCCAGTGCCTGCCGGAACCGGCCCGGCAGCAAGGCTGAACGACTTCGAAACCGGGATCAGGCCGATGCCGGTGTCGACCCTCATTGACGCTTTTTAACAAGAATTGCATTGCCCGGATCCTGCGTGCCTGAGTTAATTGAGTGACTGCTCAATTAACTAAAAAGGCCATTGGATGCGTCCTGCCAACCTTGCGCAACGCGAAGCCCGGTGCAACGCCCTGCTCGATGCCGCCGCCCGCTGTTTCGCCGAAAGCGGCTATGCCGCCACCCGCACCGCGGACATCTGCCTGCGAGCCGATATGAGTGCCGGCAACCTGTTTCACTACTTTCCCAGCAAGCAAGCGCTGCTATTGGCGTTGATCACCCGTGAAGGCCAGGAAATCCAGCAGGCCATGGACCAGCTGCTGCTGGAACAGGCACCGCTCTCGGCCCTGCTGGGGTTTCTCCAGCATGTCTGCCAGCTGGCCGAAGATCCGCACTACACCGGCCTGGCCCTGGAAATCGCCGCCCTCAGCCATCGCGACCTGGACATCGCATGGCACGCACGGCACAACGACCTGGTACTGCGCGACGGCCTGGCGGCGCTGGTACGCCAGGCCAGCGCACAAGGCCTGACCCGGCCTCAACTGTGCCCCGAGCAGGCCGCCACCTGGCTGGCCGCGCTGATCGACGGGCTGTTCACCCGCATTGCCGTCGAGCCGCAGTTCTCGCCCCAGGCCCAGGCTCCGGTCTTGAGGCAACTGGCCCTACACCTGTTGCAGGGAGATTGAACATGGCCCAACCCCAGAGCCTGGCACCGACCCGCCTGCAACATGTGGACGCCCTGCGTGGATTCGCCCTGCTGGGCATCCTGGCGGTGAACATCTGGTCCTTCGCCGACCCCTACTACGCTTCGCCGACCAGCAACCCGGCCTACTCCAGCGCCCTCGATCACCTGGTGCGCTGGCTGGTGTCGGTCCTCTTCGAGGCCAAGTTCTACCTGCTGTTCTCCTTCCTGTTCGGCTACAGCTTCACCTTGCAGATGAGCTCCGCCGAACGTTCGGGGGCGTCCTTCGTGCCACGCATGTTGCGCCGGCAACTGGCCCTGCTGGTCATCGGCCTGGTGCACGGTGCGCTGCTGTTCTATGGCGAGATCCTTTCGCTGTATGCCTTGCTCGGTTTGATCCTGCTGGCGCTGCGCGGGCTATCGGCCAGGTGGGCGGCGGTACTGGCGCTGCTGCTGGTCATCGCCAGCACGCTGATGTTCCTGCTGCTGGGGGCCGAACTGCTGGAAATCGGCCTCTACACCGGCAAGGCCGACGGCGAATCGCTGCTCAAGGACCTGGCCTTGGGCGGCACTGCGCTGGAGACCCTGGCCTACAACGCTTCGCACCTGCTGGAAACCGCCTCGGCCCTGTGGCTGCTGCAAGGGCCCAGCACCCTGGCGATGTTCCTGCTGGGCTACGTGGCCGGGCGCAAGGAACTGCTGGTGGCGCCCTACCGCTTTGCGTCCCGGCTGCCATCGCTGCTGGCATGCACCCTGACCCTGGGCCTGGGCGGCGCCCTGCTCTATGGCTACTGGGCCGCCTATGCCCCCGGTGGGGGCCTGGAATTGATCGGCTATGGCCTCAGCCAGTTGACCGCGCCGCTGCTCTCGGCCAGCTACGCCATGCTGCTGCTCAAGGCCTTCGACTCACCCCTGGGCCAGCGCCTGTGCCGGCGCCTGGCGCCCCTGGGGCGCATGTCCCTGAGCAACTACCTGCTGCAATCGCTGATCCTCTGCCTGCTGTTCACCGGTTACGGGCTGGGGCTGGTCAACCATTTGCCACCGTTGGCCTTGCCGCTGGTGGTGATCGCCATCTACCTGGTGCAGATGCAACTCAGTGCCCTGTGGCTGCGCCACCACCAGTACGGCCCTTGCGAATGGGTGCTGCGCGCGGTGACCATCGGCGCCTGGCCGAACTGGAGCAAACCCCGCCAGGCCTAGGCCAGGCGCAGGTACAGGTGAATGTCCTCGGGCTCCAGGCGCAACAGCTCCGGGTCCGGGACGTCCAGCAACTGGCAACCCAGGTCCTGGTAGAAATCCACCGTATGCCGCGACGGCGTGGCCGACACGTACAGGCCCTGGCCGCCCATGGCCAGGGCCTGCTCCCGGGCCAGGGCGAACAACTGCCGGCCCAGGCCATGACCACGCCAGCCCTGGCTCACATGCAGGAACTTCAGTTGGCGCAGGTCCAGCCCGGCGTTGGCGATCGGCAGGCAATCCACCACCGCCGCCGCCACCAGCCGCGTGTCGTCGAAGGCCCCATGCAGCCACCCGCCGCGCTGATGACACTGCTGCAAGATCACCTCGTCATGCTCGGCTTCCCCGGCCGGCCAACCGGTCACCACTTCATGCTGGGCATAACGCACCAGCCCTCCATCCTGCAGGCGGTAGAACTCGTCGATGAGCTCGGCGCGGTCGATGGTCTTGAGCAGGGCGATATCGTCTTCGACAAGGGGTCGCAGGCGCAGCATGGGGCAATTTCCTAGGGCTGGTTAAGTCGTTACCTATGGACACAAGCTAATCATTTTTCTGCCCCGGGCGAACCGATTATTCTACGCAGCATCTGTTTAAGGTCAGACGGGTTCGGCCAACGGCTTGGCCGGACCTCATCCACGCGATCCCCCGAGCGGCCAAGAACGGCTGCGGATCTTTCCCTGTACAAGGCTTAACCATGCATCGTAGGAATCTCCTCAAAGCGTCCATGGCCCTGGCGGCCTATACCGGCCTTTCGGCCAGCGGCCTGCTGGCCGCCCGAGCCTGGGCCGGTACCGGTGCCGCCGATGGCGAGGCACAGGCATTCGACTTCGAGCGCCTCAAGGCCCAGGCCAGGCAACTGGCCGCCAAGCAGTACGTGGACACCAAGCAGGTGCTGCCGCCGACCTTGGCGCAGATGACCCCGCAGGACTTCAACGCTATCCAGTACGACGCCAAGCATTCGCTGTGGAATGACCTGAACGGCCAGCTGGATGTGCAGTTCTTCCATGTAGGCATGGGCTTTCGCCAGCCGGTGCGCATGCACAGCGTCGACCCAAAGACCCGCCTGTCGCGGGAGGTGCATTTCCGTCCGCCGCTGTTCAACTACCAGAACACCCGCGTCGACACCGCGCAGCTCAAGGGCGACCTGGGTTTCGCCGGGTTCAAGCTGTTCAAGGCGCCGGAGCTGGATAAACACGACGTGGTGTCGTTCCTCGGCGCCAGCTACTTCCGCGCAGTGGACGCCACCGGCCAGTACGGCCTCTCGGCCCGGGGCCTGGCCATCGATACCTACGCCAAGCATCGCGAGGAATTCCCCGACTTCACCCAGTTCTGGTTCGAGACCCCGGACAAGGACAGCACCCGCTTCGTGGTCTATGCCCTGCTGGACTCGCCGAGCGCCACCGGCGCCTATCGCTTCGACATCGACTGCCAGGCCGAGCGCGTGGTGATGGAAGTCGATGCCCACGTCAATGCGCGTACGGCCATCGAGCAACTGGGCATCGCGCCGATGACCAGCATGTTCAGTTGCGGCACCCACGAGCGGCGCATGTGCGACACCATCCACCCGCAGATCCACGACTCAGACCGCCTGGCCATGTGGCGCGGCAACGGCGAATGGATCTGCCGGCCGTTGAACAACCCGGCGACCCTGCAATTCAACGCCTTCGCCGACAAGGACCCGAAAGGCTTCGGCCTGGTGCAGACCGACCATGACTTTGCCAGCTACCAGGACACCGTGGACTGGTACAGCCGTCGCCCGAGCCTGTGGGTCGAACCCACCACCGCCTGGGGCGAGGGCAGCGTCGACCTGCTGGAGATCCCCACCACCGGCGAGACCATGGACAACATCGTGGCCTTCTGGACACCGAAGAAGCCGGTGGCCGCCGGCGACTCGCTGAACTACGGCTACAAGCTCTACTGGAGCGCCCTACCGCCGGTGGGCACGCCCCTGGCGCGGGTCCACGCCACCCGTTCGGGCATGGGCGGCTTCGTCGAGGGGTGGGCCCCGGGCGAACACTATCCGCCCGTCTGGGCGCGGCGCTTCGCCGTGGACTTCACCGGCGGCGGCCTCGATCGCCTGCCGGCGGGCACCGGCATCGAACCGGTGGTCACCGCCTCCAACGGCCAGGTCAAGGACTTCAGCGTACTGGTGCTGGACGAGATCAAGGGCTACCGCATCCTCTTCGACTGGTACCCCACCAACGACAGCGTGGACCCGGTGGAACTGCGGCTGTTCATCCGCACCAACGACCGCACCCTGAGCGAGACCTGGCTGTACCAGTACTTCCCGCCGGCCCCGGAGAAACGCAAGTACCCTTGATGCCCTACCGGTGAAATGCCCTCTACAACCTCCTTGACTGGCCGGTTTTTCTTGCCTGCAAACGGTCAGTCCCGCAGGTCCGATTCATGGATCGGCTGGTCCCTGTGAGTCGCCCGCTGGTACTGCGCCGGCCAGGTGGCGTTGCGCCCGCCCAGGTCGTCGTCGGCATGCAGCGGCCAGTAGGGGTCGCGCAGCAGCTCCCGGGCCAGCAGGATGATGTCCGCCTGGCAGGTACGCAGGATGTGCTCGGCCTGGGCCGGCTCGGTGATCATGCCCACGGTGCCGGTGGCGATTCCCGACTCCTTGCGCACCCGCTCGGCGAAGCGCGTCTGGTAGCCGGGGCCGGTGGGGATCTCGGCATTGGCCGCCGTACCGCCGGACGACACGTCGATCAGGTCCACCCCCAGGTCCTTGAGGCGCCTGGCCAGTTCCACGGTTTCGTCGGGGTTCCAGCCGTCTTCCACCCAATCGGTGGCCGAGACCCGCACGAACAGCGGCAGCTCCTGCGGCCAGACCTGGCGCACCGCCTCGGTCACCTCCAATACCAGGCGGATGCGGTTCTCGAATGAACCACCGTAGCGGTCCTGGCGCTGGTTGCTCAGAGGCGAAAGAAACTGGTGCAGCAGATAGCCGTGGGCGGCGTGCACTTCCACCACCTTGAAGCCGGCCTCCAGGGCCCGCTTGGCAGCGGCGACGAAGGCCTGGACGACGTCGGCGATCTGGTGCTCGTCCAGTGGCGCCGGTGGCGTGTGCTGCGGGTCGAAGGCGATCCGCGACGGCCCTACCGGCACCCAGCCCCCGTCTTCGGGCTTGACGCTGCCGGACTTGCCGAGCCAGGGCCGGTGAGTGCTGGCCTTGCGCCCGGCATGGGCCAGCTGGATGCCGGCGACGGCGCCCTGGGCACTGATGAAACGAGTGATGCGGCGCAAGGGTTCGATCTGGTCGTCGTTCCACAGCCCCAGGTCCTGGGCGGTGATCCGGCCGTCGGCGGTGACCGCCGTGGCCTCGGTGAAGATCAGCCCGGCGCCGCCCACGGCACGGCTGCCCAGGTGCACCAGATGCCAGTCATTGGCCAGCCCGTCCACCGACGAGTACTGGCACATGGGCGACACGGCAATGCGGTTGATCAAGGTCAGTTGACGCAGGGTATAGGGTTCAAGCAGCAGACTCATGGGGCACCTCTCGGTCAGTGGTCAGGCTCCAGGGATCTGTTTGAACGGTCGACGAGTGACTGCGAAGTTGAAGCGCCCGCCCCCGCGGGAAGAGAAAAGGACAAAACGTCACAAGGCCAATCAGACAGTCCTAACAGACTAGTCGACAACATTGGCCGAAGCAGGGTTCCTGATCACTCGCCGAGCGAAAACCCCAGGCAGCGCTCCATCTAGCCCCTGCCGCAGGCTGCGCATCACCGTGCAGCGGGGGCTATCTGCGACCGCTGCGCGACCGGTCGCAGCCTCGCAGGTTCGACAGCAGCGGCTACAGGTGCGTCAGCGGGGCTCGATGTGGGCGATCATCAGTTGCACGGTTTCCTGGCCACGGAACTCGTTGAGGTCGAGCTTGTAGGCCAGCTCCACCCAGCGGATGGTCGGGTTGGGCCAGACTTCGCGATCGATGCCGAAGGCGATGCCGTCCAGCTTCAGCGAACCGCATTCACTGCGCAGCACCACCTTCAGGTGGCGTTCGCCGACGATGCGCTGCTCCACCAGCTCGAACACCCCATGGAACATCGGCTCGGGGAAGTGCTGGCCCCAGGGTCCGGCGTGGCGCAGGGCGCGGGCCAGCTCCAGGTGGAATTCCTCCACGGCCAGGGTGCCGTCCGAGAGCAGGCGCCCGGTGAGGTCTTCCTCGTTGAGCTGGCGCCGCACCTCGTCATCGAAAGCCTCGGCGAAGGCCGGGAAGTTCTGCTCCGGCAGCGACAGGCCGGCGGCCATGGCGTGGCCACCGAACTTGCTGATCAGTTGTGGATGACGGGCGGCCACCGCGTCCAGGGCGTCACGGATATGGAAGCCCGGCACCGAACGCGCAGAGCCCTTGAGCATGCCGTCGCCAGCGTCGGCAAAAGCGATGGTCGGCCGGTGGTAACGCTCCTTCAGGCGCGAGGCGAGGATCCCGATCACTCCCTGGTGCCAATCGGCATCGAACAGGCACAGGCCGAACGGCATCGATTCCACCGGCAGCTCCTTGAGCTGGGCCAGGGCTTCGCGCTGCATGCCCTGCTCGATGGACTTGCGGTCCTGGTTCAGCTCATCGAGCTGGGCGGCCATAGCCCGCGCCGCCGACGCATCGTCGCTGAGCAGGCACTCGATACCCAGGCTCATGTCGTCCAAGCGCCCGGCGGCGTTCAGCCGAGGCCCGAGGATGAACCCCAGGTCGGTGGAGGTGATGCGCGAATGGTCGCGCTTGGCCACTTCCAGGATCGCCTTGAGCCCCGGCCGGGCGCGACCGGCGCGAATCCGCTCCAGGCCCTGGTGCACCAGGATGCGGTTGTTGGCATCCAGCGGCACCACGTCCGCCACGCTGCCCAGGGCCACCAGGTCCAGCAGCTCGCCGATATTCGGCTGCGGCCGGCTCTCGTAGCGGCCCAGGCTACGCAGGCGCGCACGCAGCGCCATCAGCACATAGAAGATCACCCCGACCCCGGCCAGGGCCTTGCTGGGAAACTCGCAGCCCGGCTGGTTGGGGTTGACGATGGCGTCCGCCGCCGGCAACTCCGGGCCCGGCAAGTGGTGGTCGGTGACCAATACCTGCAAGCCCGCGGCCTTGGCCGCAGCCACGCCGTCGACGCTGGAGATGCCGTTGTCCACGGTGATCAGCAACTGCGGCTGGCGCTGCAGGGCCACCGCGACGATTTCCGGGGTCAGGCCGTAGCCGTACTCGAAGCGGTTGGGCACCAGGTAGTCGACATGGGCCGCGCCCAGCAGGCGCAGGCCCAGCAAGCCGACGGTACTGGCGGTAGCGCCGTCGGCGTCGAAGTCGCCGACGATGAGGATGCGCTGGCGCAGGTCCAGGGCGGTCACCAGCAGGTCCACCGCGGCGTCGATGCCCTTGAGCTGCTGGAACGGGATCAGCCGCGCCAGGCTCTTGTCCAGCTCATCCACCGTCTGCACGCCACGGGCGGCGTAGAGACGGGTCAGCAACGGCGGCAGGTCGCCGAGAAAGGGCAGGACGGCGGGCAACTCACGGGGTTCGATACGCATGGGCTAACGACAGCTTCTCTTGGATACGGTGGATCGATCAGGAACGGGGACGCAGGCTTAGCAGGCCGTTGAAAAACGTAGGCGAGGCAGCCAGCGCAAGGCAAAAACAGGCGAAAAAGCGCAGTTCACGAGTGGTAAATGAGCATTTTGACCGGGCTGGCGCACCAGCTTGTTTTTAACGCAGCGATGGCAACGCAGATAGTTTTTCAACGGTCTGTTAGCCGCGATCGCCCAATAGCCACTCCAACTGCACTTCATGCTGGCCGCGATCGTCGGTGACGAAGAGGGTGCCTTCGCTGATCATAACGTCCCACTTGATCACCCGTGGCATGTCCTTGGCCAGGGTCTCCAGCACGTCCTGGGGCACACCGGCGATGTTGAGGTTCTTCAGGTTCTTCACCGCGTCCACCACCCGGGTCTGCCAGACCCGCAGGCTGCCGTAGGCCAGGAGGCTGGTGCGCTCGGTACGACGCGAGCACCAGGTCAGGCGCTCGGCGTCCGGCTGGCCGACTTCGATCCAGTGCAGCACGCGGTCATCCAGGCTCTTTTCCCACAGCGCCGGCTCATCCACATCCGACAGGCCGCGCCCGAACGACAGCTGCTCGTTGTACCAGAAGGCATAGGCCAGCAGGCGCACGGTCATGCGCTCTTCGGTTTCCGAAGGGTGGCGGGCGATGGTCTGCTTGACGCTTTCGTAGACCCCGCGGTCGAGGTCGGTCAGGTTCAGTTCGAATTTGTAGGTGGTGGACGGCTGGGCCATGTGCGGGCTTCTTGAGTATGCGAAAAGGCGGCAAGTCTAACCCGAAACCCGCCGCCCTGCCCGACCGCTGGCCGGTCAGCGGCCCTCGCGTTGAAATCCACTGCAACGCATTGCCTGGGTAAAGTCGATTGCCAGCCTGCCATCAGGGTTTTATAACCCCCGCGCGAATCGGCCGGCGCGCACCGCGCCAACGCCGCAGTTCAATAGAAGAAAAGGACGTCCATGACCCTCTTTGTCACCCTGCTTGTCATCATGCTGCTGTTCATCGCACTGATTCTGTACTCCCGCCAGAAAATGGCTGAACAGAACGAGGACCTGCCAACGGCCAGCGACGTTACCTCGCAGATCAACCAGACCCTGCTACTGAGCAAATCCGAGCCGCTGCTGGCGCTGAAACTGGCCGAGCGGTTGAGCGGCGAGCTTCGGGAACTGGCGCTGCAATTGGTGACCGCCGAACTCTACCTCGCGGGGCACAAGGCCAAGGCCCTGGAAATAGGCAGGCAATTGCCGCCCATGGCTCGGGACTATGTCCTCAACACGCTGATCGAGTCGCTGCTCGACACCAACGACACCCAGACCTGCCTGGAACTGCTGGAGCAATGGGGCGAACCACTGCCCAGCTGGCCACTGCTGCAGGTGCGCATTCTCCAGGCCCGCGGCGAGCAGGATCGGGCCCTGGCCGTGCTGGGCGAGCTGAGCGACCCCGAAAACCCCGCAGCCCAGGAAGAGCAGAGCATCAGCAATTGCCTGATCCTCTCTCGCCTGCAATTTCAGGCGGGAATGGAAGACCAGGCGCTGCTCAGCCTGGAGCGGGCCTGGGCGCAATTCCAGGACCCCGCCGCGGGGCGCTATCTGACGGAGTGGCGCAGCCTGTTCGATGAGTGCGCGGCCCAGGGCCGGTTTGAACGGGTCCTCGCCCGGATGCCGGCACTGGCTGCCGAAGAACAGGTCCAGGCCATCCTCGCCCTGTTCGAGGCCGGCCAAACGGAGCCGGCCTTTAACCTGATGGCAGACAACAACACCCTCTATTACTCGACCTACAGCGACCTGATGGACGCGGCACTGAAGCGCCAGCAACTCGATCTTGCCCTGCGCCTGCTGGAGCAAATCCCCGACCTGCATCAGCACGGCATGCTCCTGCACCTGCTGAACCACCTGGCGACACAAGGCCGCACCGCTGAAGCCGAGGCCCTGCTGCAGGAGCGGGTAAGCGAGCCGTCCCAGCGTCCGAGCCTGATGCTCAGCCTCTGCGAAGAGCACCACCAGGCGCAGCCGCAATGGACTGCCGCGCTGCTGGCTCAGGCCCTGCGACTGATCGACGGCTACAAGCACGAGTCGGAACTCTGGAGTGGCATGCGCCTGCACGCTCTGAAGGTCCAGTTGCAAGTCCAGAGCCGCCTGCCTGCCCATCGCCGGGACAGCTGGCTGGTGCGTAGCAGCCTTGAAGAAATGCACAACCTGCGCCAGCAGCAAGATACCGAGCAGCAACTGCTGTACCTCTGCCAGCAAGCGCGGCTATTGCATGATCTGGACCAGACCGCCCAGGCCAAGACGCTGCTGGAGCAGGCGATTGAATTGCTGGACAACGCCGCAGAGACAGAGATCGAAGAAGACCTGAAAACCCTCTACCTGGAGGACATCGCCAGCGCCTACCTGCACCTCGACGAGGCAGAAACGGCCCAGGCGCTGCAGGCTCAGTTGCACGCCCTGGAAGCCGGCAGTCACATCCTGGAAGAGGACCTGCTGCTGCACCACATCCAGCACCAGCGCTTTGCCCAGGCCATCGAGGCGCTGAACCTGAGCACCCTGCTCAGCGAAAAGAAGCCGCTGTCACGCCTGTATCAAGCCCTGGAGGAGATGCATCAGCGTGCCCCCGAGCGCGCCGCCGAGTTTCAGCAGCAACTGCTGGACCGGCTGATCAGCGGCGAAGCCATGCGCGCCTCCCGACCCGCCTGACCGCCCCCGCCCCGCTGCGCGCCTTCAACGAGGCGCGTAGCGCTCCCAGAGCTCGTTGAACTCCTTGAGGTAGCTGGCCACCAGGTGCGGGTGGTCGATCACCAGCAGGTTTTCCTCATTGCCGGTGGTGGCGCTGCGGGTCCAGTTGAAGCTGCCATTGAGCAAGGTGCGGCCATCGAACAGGGCGAACTTGTGGTGCATGTGGAACGGCGTATCGTCGATTCGCACCGGCACTCCGGCCTCCCGTAGCGCGGCGATATCGCTGCCGACATCGAACTGCTTTTCACTGTCGCTGATCACCCGCACCGCCACGCCGCGATGGTGGCAGGCGCGAATCTCGTCGCTCAGTTGGTCATCGGAAATGGTGAACACGCAGATATCCACCGAGCTGCGGGCCTGGCGACACAGCTCGCGGATCTTGCGCCGGCAATCCTCGCCGGGCTGAAGTGGGCGCTGGCCATGTCACGTACCGGCGCGACGCTGATATCCAGGGTCTTGACCACCTGCTCCAGCCATTTCAGGGCCGGCAGCACGTTGGCGCTGTCCGCCAGGCTCAGCTCGCGCACCTGGTCGAAGGCGCGATTGCGCAGATAGCGCACCTGGTCGGCGCTGAGCTCGCTGCCCAGTTGGCGCAGCTCATCGCGCTCCTCGTTGCTCAGTTTCAAGTCCAGCAGGCTGTCGCGCAGTTGCCGGTCCAGATGGGCGAAATCCATGTCGTTTTCCTTGGGCCGCCACCAGCGAGCCGGTGGCTGGGCAGGCTAGGGTTGAGGGTCCTTGAGCGTCGGTACTTCACCATTGCTGAGCATGCGGCTCAGCTCATCGAGGCGCTGGGCGATATCGCCGATGCGCTGGTGGCTGTGCAGGTCGACATCGATCTTCTTGTGCATCACCTGGACCAGCGGCAGGAAGCTGCTCTGCAACTGCTCGGAGAGATTCTCCAGCACCTCGCGCACCCTGTGCTGCTCCGTGGGCCGGGCCAGGCCACGAACCCCATCCACCAGGTCGTTGAGCTGGGCCACCACGCGGGTGCCGACATCGCTGTCGCTGCCGCCCATGGAGCGGTTGCGCACGAAGTCGCGCTTGATCTGCGTCCAGCGCTCGCCCTGCTCGGGGGTCTGGTTACCGCGCAGCTCGGCGAGCTTGAGCAGGTTCTCCTCGGCGCCGGTAGTCAGCAGCTGGGATTCGCCCTGGTAGTGGTCGGCGATCAGTTGCAGGAGTTCGGCATCGTTCATCACCGCCGAGATCTTCTCCGCCATCTTGTTCATGTTGCGGTAGCTGCCTTGCAGCTTGAACGGCGGCTCGGTGCGGTACTGGTCGGCCTGGGCAGCGCTGGCGATGTACTGCTGGTTGACCCGCAGCACCACGTCGCGCACCTGCATCAGGCGTTGCAGGGTGGTGGTGATCTCGTTGATCTCGGCACCGCTGTAGCTGTGGCTCAGCTCGTTGCTGGAGAAAGCCTTGCCCTCGGCCTTGGCGACGAAACGGTAGACGTCGGCCATGTCGCGGGTGGCCAGCGGCGCCAGCACCGGGTTGGAGGTCAGGCCGTTCTCGATGTAGCTCAGGGAGAAGGCCTCCTGCATGCCGCCCAGGGTGTCGCCGAGGTTATAGATGTCGGCACGGTTGGCCAGCATGTCGGGGATCTTGAACACCTCGCCGGACTCGGTGTACGGGTTGCCCGACATCACCACGCAGAACTTCTTGCCGCGCATGTCGTAGGTCTTGGTCCCGCCCTTCCATACGCCTTCGATGCGCCGGGTGCCGTCGCACAGCGAGATGAATTTCTGCAGGAACTCGGGATGGGTGTGCTGGATGTCGTCGACATAGAGCATCACGTTGTTGCCCATCTCCAGGGCCAGGTTGAGCTTCTCCAGCTCCTGGCGCGAAGTGGCGTCCGGCGCCTGGGCCGGGTCCAGGGAGCGCACCTGGTGGCCCAGGGCCGGGCCGTTGATCTTCATGAAGATCAGGCCCAGGCGGTGGGCCACGTACTCCATCAGGGTGGTCTTGCCGTAGCCCGGAGGCGAAATCAGCATCAACAGGCCCATCAGGTCGGTGCGCTTGTTCTCGCCCACGGTGCCCATCTGCTTGGCCAGGTTGTCACCGATGAAGCCCAGGTAGACGTCGTTGATCAGCTTGTTGCGCACGAACGAGCTCAGTGGCCGTGGCTTGAACTCGCTCAAGCGCAGGGCCGAACGCTCACGAACGACGATGCCCTGGCGCAGGTTCTGGTAACGCTGCAGGCCTGGCAGGAAGGTTTCGCGATGAGCGCGCAGGCGGGCGAAGAAACCGTCCACCGTCAGCGCCAGGCTGCGCTCCTCGATGCGCGGGTGCTCGCCCATCAGGTTGTCCACGGTGAAACGCAGGTCGACCTCGGTGAGCCGTCGGGCAAAGCCCTCGCCCAGCAGCGACAGCGCCACGGCCTCGGGCACGTAGCCGGCCAGCGGGGCGAACTCGCCCTCGGCGCACAAGGCCGCCAGCCAGTTGCCGGTCAACGCCCACTGCGCTGCGGGGCGCTCGGCCAGGCGCGCCAGGGCCTGCTGGTAGTCATCCCACATCCGCGCGCCTTGCAGGCGCAGGGCCAGGGCCTCCTGCAATTGCCGGGCGTACTTGCTGAAGGTGAACTCCACGCGGTCCGCAGCCAGCTCCTGTACCAGGTATTCGGCGGCCTCGGGCAACAGCTCGGTGGCCACGGCGAAGCCCTGTATCCGGTGCCAGTCTTCGAGGGCCACGAGGATTTCCGCCTGCAATTGCAGCAACCCCTCGCGCCGACCGAACAGCTGCTGGATGTGCCGGCTGGTACGGGCACGCTCCACCCATTGCCGGGGTTGCGGCTCGGCCTGCTGGCGGTCCCAGTAGAGGGCGGCAAAGGCCCGGGCCGCCGGGCCATAGGCCAACAGTCCGGCACTGTCGCGCAGGGGCAGCAATTGCAGGAGGATCGCCGCCGCGTCGTGGTCGTGGATGCCCTTCTCGTAGCCTTCCTTGTAGCGTGGCGCCGCGAAGTCGCGGATCACCCGGGCCAGTTCCTCAGGGTGGGCCAGCAATGGCTTGAGGTTTTCCAGGCTCAGGCCTTCCTGGCCACGGTCCGCTGCGTCCAGTACCTGTCCGGCCAGGTACTCGGCGCGATACAGCTGTGGCGATTCCGACTCCAGGGCCACCTGCCAGAAGTCGCGCAGGGCTTCCAGCTCGGGGTCCTGCAGGGGCTCGAGAAAATCGGTGCCGGTCAGGTGCAGGTAGAGCTCGTCGCCCCGGGGCATCAGCGTCAGGTCCAGCTCCTGGGTGTTGACGCTGAAACGATGGCGCGGCCCCAGCTTGATGACATTGCCGCCTTCCTCGAACAGCTCGGTCTTGTCCCGCAGGGCGCGCACGGCCTGGTCCCGGGCGCCCTTGAGGCGCGCCTCGACGTCATCGGCCTTGACGCTGTCCTTGAGCTCGCGCAGGCGCTCGGCCAACTCCCGCAGCTTGAGGATCAGCGGGTCGGCGGCGAAGAACGCGTTGAGCTCCTCGGCTTGGGTGAAGCGGGCGGTGCGCCGGCCCAGGCTGTCGAGAATCCGCCGCGCCGCGTCCAGCAGGCCCTGGGCCTTGCGCTGGCGCTCATCGAGCAGCGACTGCTTATGGGCCTCGAAGGTCTCCAGCAACTCCTCGCGCTTGCCGAGGATGTCGCCGAGGAACTGCTCATGGTCGCCGAAGCGGCTTTCCAGCTCCTCCAGTTGCACCAGCAACCGTGACAGTTGCTCGTCGCAACGCTCGGGGTCCTGGGCCTGGGCCAGGGCATTGGTGATGCCCTGGCTGAAGAGTTTGAACTGGGCGCCGAACTGCGCCACGGTCTCGGTCGAGCCCAGGCCCTTGCGCCGCTGTTCGGCGCGGGCCTTGGCCTGGTTCAGCCGGGCGTAGATCTGCGAGATGGATTCGATGATCCGGGTGCGCTGGGTGGCATCGTCGATCTGCAGCGAAGCCATCAGGCTGGAGAGCATGTCCAGGTCGCCGGCCATGGCTTGCAGGGCGCCCAGGGGCTCGCCGAGCTGGGCCACGGTCTCGGCCTTCTGGGCCTGGGCATCGAGGTTTTCCAGCTGGCTGACCAAGGGCAGCAGGGCCTGCTCGCTGGCCAGGAAGGTCGCGGTGCCTGCGGCGGTACGCTCCTGGGCCTTGAGCAACTCGGCCTCCATGGCGTCGATGCGGACCACGTCGATGTAGCGATAGTCGCGGATGGTCAGCAGCAGGCCGCGCTGGGCGGTGATGTCGTTCAGGGCATCGACGAAGCTCTGCACCTGGTCCCAGCTGTCTACCAGCAAGCCATCGAGCAGGGCTTTGTGCTTGGCCTCGGCGGCCACCATGGCTTGCTCCGACTGGAGCCGGATGCTCTCGACCTTCTCGTATTCGTCCAGCACCAGTTCCGAGGTGGCGGCCACTTCGCGCAGCAGCGGCGCCAGGCCATCGAGCTCGGCGCTGCCCAGCCAGTGGTACACGTCGAACAGGCGCCGGGTGTTCTGGCACAGCAGCGAGTAGCGCTGGACCGAGACCGCCGGGGTGTCGATCTCGCGGCACAGGTCATAGAGATCGGAAACGCTGCGCACCAGCTCGGCATTGCCGATGCGCCCCAGGAAGCCGCTGCGGGCCGGTTGCCGCGCGGCGTATTCCTCGGTGAAGAACGGGGTCTGCCAGACCTGCATCGGGTGGACCCGGGTCGGCTCGTCGCCCTCGGCGGCGAAGATCACCATGCGCCCGTCCTCCAGGCGCGCATAACCATGGCCGAACAGCGGGTTCTGCAACTGGCGGTTGATCATGTTGTAGGTCAGCAGTACCGAGCGCCCCTGCTCCGGGTGGTAGAAGATGTACTGCACATCTTCACCGTTGGGCGAACGGACCGAGCGCTTGAAGCGCATGCCTTCCATGGACTGCTCGAAGGTCTTGTACTCGCCGCTTTGCAGGTAGTAGCCACCGGGGAAGATGATCCCGTGGTCCTCCGGCAACTGGACGCAGGCCAGGCCCATGGCGTCGATGCGTTCCACCTGGCGGGTCAGGCTGTTGAACACCAGGTAGCGCCACTGCTCCTCGCGATACGGCAGGACCTTGAGCAGGATCAGGCTGCCCAGGCGGGCGAACTCGATCTGCGAGTCGTCCAGGGACTGGGTCTTGTCCAGCACCTCTTCGCGGTAGATGCCCAGGCCCGACTCGGTATTGTTCTCGACCTTGATGGTCAGGTCGCCGCCGATGGTTTCGACGAACACCGTGTCGAGGATGTTCAGGTGCGGGAAACGGCCCTCGACCACCATCTCGCGGGTGGCCTTCTTCCATTCGAAATCGAAGGGCGCCGGCAGGGCGATGTCCCGTTCACCACGGTTGTCGATGTAGCGCACGTCCCGGCCGTCCGCCGAGATCGACCAGCGGAACACCCGCACATCGGTGACTCGCTCGCCGATCTGGAAACTGGCCAGGAGCTTGCCATCGCGAATCGCCAGCTGCAGCAGGCGGGTGTTCTTGTAATAGGTGTACAGCTCGTTGAAATCGTTGAGGAAGCCCTGGGCTCCCAGGAAGCTGCCGTCCAGGGGCACGGACTCGGCTTCGTAGCCCTCGCCCTCCTCCACCAGCCGGTACAGGGAAAACACGTCGGCGACGCTGGTTTCCTTCTTCAGGCCCATGAACACGTTGTAGCCGAACAACAGGCAGTCGCCGACCTGGACGATGTCCCGGGCGATGCAGTTGTTCTCGGTGCGGATGCGCACCCGCCCGACCACTTCCATGCGGCTGTTGCCGAACTCGTCCAGACGCTTCTGGTTGAGACTGTCCGTGGTTGCGCGCAGGCGTTGGCCCTGGTCCTGCAGGCGCTTTTGCAGCACCTCATAGGCGCCGCCTTCGGCGACAGCCTTGTCCAATACGTCCTGCGGGGGAGTTGCGACTTGAGCGTCCGACATCGTGGCCTTCCTGGATCTACGGCGGTGTGCAAAAAAAGCGGGAGCCTGGAACCTGGCTCCCGGTACCCGGACTCAACCCCTGGAGCCCACCCGGTAGCCACTGCCCAAGACAGCGGCTACCGGTGCATCAGCAGGTGAGTTCAGGTATTTCAGGCTTCGGCAGAGGGTGCCTCGACCTTGCGCGCGGCGGCGGCAGCCAGCTCGGCGGCTACGGCCGGTGCGGTCTTGCCGTTGAGCAGGCGTGCCAGGACGTCCTGGACCACCGGGCTCTTGCCCACCACGCCCTCGATGGCCTTGCCCACCGACAGCGACTTGGCGAAGGAGTTGAAGAAGTCGCCCTCGCCACCGACGATCTCGATCTTGGCCTTGCTGAGCGCCGCGGACAGCACTTCGGCCTGCTCCTTGGCGATGTCCTTGTTGGCGGCGATGGCGGCCATCGCTTCCTCGAAGTTCTTCTCCAGTTGCATGCGGAACTCTTCGTGCTGGCGAGCGCTGTCGCTGAGGGCATCCAGGGCACCGAACTTCTTGCCCAGGCCTTCGGCCTCGGCGTTCAGGCGCTGCAGCAGCACTTCGGCTTCGGCTGAACCCAGGTCCTTGGTGGCCTTGGCCTTGGCCGCGCCCAGTTGTTCCTCGCCGCGTGCCTGGGCACCGAGTTTCTCTTCCAGGACCTTGGCGTCGGCCAGGCCGTCTTTTTCCTTGGCGGCAGCCTGGGCTTCCAGCACCCGAGCGTCGGCCAGGCCTTTTTCCTGGTCGCCACGGGCCTCGGCGATCAACTGCTCGGCACGTACCCGAGCCAGGGCCAGGCCTTCTTTCTCCTGGGCTGCAGCAGAGACTTCCAGCACCCGCGCATCGGCCAGGCCAGGCGCTGCGCGCTCGGCTTCCAGGCCCTCGGCCAGGCGCTTCTTGGCCTCGGCCTGCTTGGCCGCGGCCTCCAGCTCGGCCTGGGCCAGGTTGTTGATTTCCACCGCCTTGTGCTTGGAGCGGGTTTCGTCGGCTTCGGCCTGCTTGACCTGGCGCACCAGGTCCTGCTCGGCTTCGGCCTGGGCCTGGATCACCACCACCTGCTTGGCGCGCTCGGCCTCGGACACTTCACGCACTTCCTTGATGCGCTCTTCTTCCTGGGCCACGGTCTTCTCGACCGCCACACGCTCGCGGATCACCGTGGCGATGTTCTTGCGCTGTTCTTCCAGGGCCTTTTCCTTCTCGATGCGCTGCAACTCCACTTCGCGCTCGCGGGCCACCACTTCCAGGTCCTTGGCGCGGGTGACTTTCTCCACCTCGATGACCACGGCACGCTGGCGGTTCTGCTGGGCCACTTCGACTTCGCGCTGGTGGTTCTCGGTGCGCACGTCGATTTCCTGCTGGGACTGGATCCGCGCCTGCTCGGCCTTCAGTCGCTCTTCTTCCTTGACCTTGGCGGTCTCGGCTTCCTCGCGGGCACGAATGGTCTCGATCTCGCGCTTCTGCCGCGCCTCGGCATCGGCCTGCTGGCGTTCCAGGGCCAGGGATGCCTCGCGGGTCTCGACGTTCTTCTTCTGGATCGCCAGCTCCTGGTTGCGCTCCAGCTCGTTGGTGATGACGTTCTGGGTCGCGGTCAGCTCGGTGATCTTGCGGATACCCTCGGCGTCGAGGATGTTGCTCGGATCCAGGGAATGCTTGGCGGTTTGCTCCAGGTAGTCGATGGCCACGTCTTCAAGCACATAACCGTTGAGGTCGTTGCCAATGATCTCGATGATCCGATCGCGGAAGTCCTGGCGGTTCTCGAACAGCTGGACGAAGTCGAACTGCTTGCCCACGGTCTTCAGGGCTTCGGAGAACTTGGCGTTGAACAGCTCATTGACCGCCGCACGATCGGAGGCACGGTCGACGCCGATGGCCTTGGCCACCTTGAGCACGTCTTCCTGGGTTTCGTTGACCCGCAGGTAGAAGGCCACGGTGATGTCGGCACGCATGTTGTCGCGGCAGATCAGCCCGTCCTTGGCCCGACGATCGACCTCCAGGGTGATCAGCGAGATACGCATGAATTCCTTGAGGTGGATCACCGGGTACACCAGGGCACCGGTGAAATGCACCTTGGGCGTGGAAGACATGTCGTTGACGATCAGGGCCGTGCCTTGGGGGACCTTGATGTAGAAGGCCTTGAACAGGGCCAGCAGGCCGAAGACCACCAGGACGACAAGGCCGAGCCCGAGCAGGATGGGCAGCAGCGACGGTAAGTTCATGCAATCAATCTCCTTTGATTCTGAGGGAGTCCGGGCTCAGAGGCCGCGAAACTCGTCCTCGGTAATGACCCGATAGGCGTGTTGCGCCTCCAGATACTCCAGCAACACGACTCGGTCGCCGCGTTTGAATGCCCGCGCCTCATCGGCACGCACCCGCAGGATCAGCCCCGCGCCACCGTCCTCGAGCACGGCTTCGCCATGCTCCAGGGTGACCCGGCCACTGCGCACTACGGCAGTCTGCCCCAGCACCGACTTGCTGCTGGTGGCTTCCATCTTGTGAAACAGCGGGCGCAACGGAGCGCAGATCGCCGCACTGAGGGGCGCCGCCAGGAACAGTGCGAGCACCGCCAGCAGCAGGCCCAGGGGATAGCGCAGCCAACCCAGGGGCAACTGGCTGAAAATGTAGAGTTCGGTGAAATACGTCAGGAACCAGCTGAAGAACATCAGCAGGGTCAGCACCAGGGTGACCGGTACGCCATTGAGCTTGAACTTGATCAGCAGCCCGGCCAGGCCTTCGGCGCTGTGGGCGCCGTCGAGCAGCGAGTCGGCCTCGAAATCCAGGAGGTCCACCTCGAGCAAACCCATGGCGACCACGGCCCAGTAGATCACCGCCAGGCAGAGCATGAAGCTGAACAGCACAGTGGGGAACGACAAGACTGTCCGCAGGAAGATTTCCATTGCTTTCCTATCCCTGAAAAAGCCGGGCAAGGCCCATCGGCCCCGCCCCTGACACACAACGATGAATCAGGACTTGCTACGGTCCTTCAAACGCGCCAGCACGTTGTCGGCGCTGGTGCTGCCGGCGACGATCCCGGCCTCGCGCAGCTTGGCATCCAGGGCATCGTCCGGATTGCCGGAGCTGGCCAGTTCGGCCGCGGCTTCCATTTTCGCCGCGCGCTCGGCCTGCTTCTGCTTGATCCGCTCCAGCGACTCCACGGCGGTGTGCAGCTTGCTCTGCGAGCCGCCATAGCGCTGGGCTACGGCCTGCTGGGCCTTCTGCACGCTTTCGGTGGCCTTTACGGTATCGACCTGTTGTTTCAAATGCTTAATGTTGCCTTCGGCCTGGGTCACGGCCTTGCGCAACTGGGCGACGCTGGCGGCGAACCCGTCGGCCTGCTCACGCTCCACCACCAGGTCGTTTTCCAGGTTGGCGATCTTCTGCGCCACTTCCTGGGCCAGGCTTTCATTGCCTGCTTCCAGGGCCTTGAGCGCATAGCTCTCGTATTCGGCGACCTTGGCCGCGGTGGCGTCGGCACGCTCGGCGGCGAGCTTCTGCCGGGCCATGATCTCGGCCAGGGCCTCCTTGGACTTGCGCAGTTCCTGGTCGGCGTCGCGGATTTCCTGATCGAGAATCCGCAGTGCCTGGCTGTCCACCAGGGCTTCGCCCGCCTCGTTGGCGCCACCGCGCAGGGCAGTGAGCAGCTTGCTCCATACGTTCATGTGCATTCCTCCAGGTCAGGCCTGAGCCTTCAGGTAGCCTTCATAGGCTTCGGTGGCCCTGATCACGTTGCCGGCCAGGGTTTCGATCTCGTAGAGCACATTGGAGAGGATCGAGGTGGCGCTCAGGGCGCCGAACATCATGTAGAAACGCTCGCCTCCGGGGCCTGTCTCCAGGCCGATGCTCGACAACGGGAAGAGCTGGCGACTGAGCAGCACTTCCTCGTTGAAGGCGGCTACGTCGGTGACTTCGCTCTGCGGCCAGAGCAGTGCTTCCACCAGGATCTGCTCGCCGGACACGGCGACGAACAACGGCAGGTCGCCGTATTCGCGCATGGTCACGTGCAAGCTAGGCTCGGCGCCTTCGAGCAGCTCGACATTGGCTTCACCGCCAGTGAACAACTCGGTGGCCGCCAGGGCCTGGCACAGCGATCGGGCATTCCAGATCTGCGGCATGCTCATTTCTCCATCCTTTTCCACAGAAACCAGCCCCTGGCAGGGCTGGCGCAGTTGGCGTTCAACCGCCAGCAACGCCTTGGCGTTCTCCGGCAGTATCCAGACTTCCTTTTTCACCAGGCCCTGGTCACGCAGGCGCTGGCGGAATAAACGTTGGTAATGGGCTGAGGATTTGTTTTCCATGGCGCACAGACTAAAACATCACATGTAATGATCGCAATTCATCACATGTAATTTTTGAGATCGGCATTTGTAACAAGATTATTCAATATATTGCGACATCTGCAGGCACGACCCACGCCGTCCTACCGAACCTTGTTCTGCGAAAAGGACGCCATTAGACACTGCTCGCCGGCCCGCTGAGAAGCGCAACCGCGCAAGGCCCAAGCCGGGAAAATGCCCGGCAAGAACCTCCAGGCGCTGCCTTAATGCCGACCAATGGTCTAGGCTAGGCGGATTTTCCTGCCCTGCGGATGCCTCATGAACAGTCTCAGCAAGCCCCTCGCCGGATTGAAAGTGATCGAACTCGGCACCCTGATCGCCGGCCCCTTCGCCTCACGCATCTGCGCCGAGTTCGGTGCCGAGGTGGTCAAGGTGGAATCCCCCGACGGCGGCGATCCGCTGCGCAAGTGGCGCAAGCTGTATGAGGGCACCTCCCTGTGGTGGTTCGTGCAGGCCCGCAACAAGAAATCCCTGACCCTCAACCTCAAGCACCCCGAGGGCCTGGCAGTGCTCAAGCAACTGCTGGGCGAGGCGGACATCCTGATCGAGAACTTCCGCCCCGGAGTGCTGGAGAAGCTCGGCCTGGGCTGGGACGTGCTGCACGCGCTGAACCCCAAGCTGGTGATGGTGCGCCTGTCGGGCTTCGGCCAGACCGGGCCGATGAAGGACCAGCCGGGTTTCGGCGCCGTGGGCGAATCCATGGGTGGCCTGCGCTACATCACTGGCTTCGAAGACCGGCCACCGGTGCGCACCGGGATCTCCATCGGTGATTCCATCGCCGCCCTGTGGGGCGTGATCGGCGCACTGATGGCCCTGCGTCATCGCGAGGTCAACGGCGGCCAGGGGCAGGTGGTGGACGTGGCGCTGTACGAGGCGATCTTCGCCATGATGGAGAGCATGGTCCCCGAGTTCGACGTGTTCGGCTTCATCCGCGAGCGTACCGGCAACATCATGCCCGGCATCACCCCCTCCTCCATCCATACCAGCGCCGACGGCCGGCATGTGCAGATCGGCGCCAATGGCGATGCGATCTTCAAGCGTTTCATGCTGCTCATAGGCCGCCAGGACCTGGCCGACGATCCGGCCCTGGCCAGCAACGACGGCCGCGATACCCGGCGCGACGAACTCTATGGGGTGATCGATCGCTGGGTCGCGTCGCTGCCCCTGGACCAGGTGCTGGAGCAGCTGAACCAGGCCGAAGTACCGGCCAGCCGTATCTTCAGCGCCGAGGATATGTTCCACGACCCGCAGTTCCTGGCCCGGGAAATGTTCCTCCAGGCCAGCTTGCCGGACGGCAAGCCCTTCAAGATGCCCGGCATCGTGCCCAAGCTTTCGCAGACCCCGGGCAGCGCCGACTGGGTCGGACCGCAACTGGGCGAACACTCAAGCGAAATCCTGCAAGGCCTGGGCTACAGCGCCGAGCAGATCCGCGACCTGCGCAGCAGCGGAGCGATCTGAACTGGCCCGCCAGCGCCCGAGTTCCCGCCGGCGGCTGGCGATGCCCCTGGTGGCGCTGCTGCTCTGGCTGCCCAGCCTGCCGGGCCAGACGGCAGAGCTGCTGACCTGGCTGCTGCGCGACCTGCCGCCCTTGAGCATTTTCGAGGGCGAGCTGAAAGGACGCGGGGTGGTCGACCTGCTCATGCCGCAACTGATCGCCGAGCTGCCGCAGTACCAACACGAACTGATGCGGATCAACCGCGCCCGGGGCATGCAGATGCTCCGCGAACCCAGCTTCACCTGTGATCCCTCGCTGATCTGGAGCAAGGAGCGGGCGCAATGGGTGGCCTACTCCATCACCAGCCTGCGGGTCGTGAGCAACGGCCTGGTGATCCGCCGCGCCGATCGCGAGCACCTGGCGCCATTCATCCATGACGGCCAGGTCGATCTGCCGGCGCTGCTCGCCAGCGGCAAGCAGCGGCTGGGCATGGTGGCCGAACGCAGCTACGGCCAGCAGCTCGACAGCCTGCTGCAACAAGCGCCAGCCGGCACTCTCAACGCCCACTACGGCAATGACGCCCTGGGCAGCCTGTTGCAGATGCAGCGCCTGGAACGCCTGCAACTGCTGCTGGGCTACTGGCCGGAGATCCGCTACCAGGCCGTGCAGCAGGGCATCGACCCGCAAGAACTGCTGTTCTATCCGATCCAGGGCATCGACAAGTACCAGGATGTCCATGTCGGCTGTTCCGACACGCCCCAGGGCCGGCTAGCCATCGCCCAGATCAACCAGGCCCTGCTCAAGCTGCGCGAAGAGCGCCTGGTGGAGTTGTACGCCGCCTGGTTGGAGCCCGCCATGCGCGATGCATATCGGGCCGATGCCCATGCCTACTTCCAGGCCCACCCGGACCGCTGACAAACGCCAGGCAAAAAGAAACCCCGAGAAGTGGGGAGACGACTCGGGGTTAAACGTGGTCTTCAAGACCCGTACCTGCAGGTTGCAAGCATCGGAGCAAAATGCCTGTTTCCTGCTGGCATAAGGTCTGACTGACGGGATTGCCGGAAGGTTCCGTAAAAATCAATTCATGTACGGCGTTCGAAGACCTTGCCCTCGGTGGCGTGGCGCAAGGCCGCGAATACACAGGGCTCCAGGCGCCCCTCGGCAATCAGCACGTCACGGTGCAGACCGTCGACTACATCGGTGAGCAAGCGTTTGTCGGTGAGCTGGGCCTGGTTGACCTCACGCTCCACTACCAGGGCTCCAGCGGCATCGCTCACGCTTACCAGGCACTCGCCATGGGCTCCCGAAGGGGTCAGGGCCACTTGGTATGGACTTAGTGCCTCGTTCAACAAAAGACTGATACTTTCCATCTAGATCACCACTCAATAGCTCGAATTAAGGTTCGAAAACAAAAATGCCGGTAGCTTTCTGACATTCAAGTGACCGTTGCTCAGAGAGGAAAGTTCGCCAAACCTACAGCTACCGATCTGAGTCAATCGAGCATGCACGGGTAATATGACAAGCAAAAAACGGCCAACCAGGCGCCCGCCATACCGTCCCTGCAATGGAGTCCCGCCTTGATAGCTACGCCGAACAACAGATTGCGCATCATCCTCGCCGACGATCATCCGATCTTCCTGATTGGCCTGCGGGCAGTGCTGGAGCAGGACCACAGCCTGGAGGTGGTCGGCGAAGCCAGCTCGCCCTCAGCGCTGTTCCAGCTGGTGCAAGATACCCCCTGCGACGTGCTGGTGACCGATTTCATGATGCCCGAGGAGCAGCAGAACGATGGCCTGCGCCTGCTCGAGCAACTGCGCCGGCATCATCCCGGGCTGCCCATCGTGGTGGTGACCATGCTCAATCACGCCGGGCTGTTCCGCTCGATCCTCGACCTTGGGGTCATGGGCCTGCTGAGCAAGGCCAGCCTGGCCCAGGAGCTGCCCAGCGCCATCGAGCACGCTCGCCAGAACAGGCCCTACGTGGCCCAGGCGATCCAGCGGGCATTGAGCCTGGCCGGCGAGGTGGGCCCCGATCGGCTGGCGTCCAAGGACCAGCTCTCGCCCCGGGAACTGGAGGTGATCCGCCTGCTCGCCGCCGGCCATGCGGTGGGCGAGATCGCCGCCCAGCTCAACCGCAGCAAACAGACCGTCAGCGCACAGAAAGTCAGCGCCATGCGCAAGCTGGGCCTGGCCAGCGAGGCGGCGCTGTATATCTACGTCCAGGAACACGGCCTGGCCTAGGCACACATCCCGGCGGCCCGTACTGCCGATTCCGCAGACTCGCGCCCCAGGGTTTGCGCCAGCCATTGGCGCATGTCGGCGGCGCTCATCGGCGGCGCCATGAAGCACCCTTGCAGATGGGCCGCGCCCATGGTCTTGGCCACCTGGTACTCGGCTTCGGTCTCGATCCCCGCCACCACCACGCCCAGGGCGATACGCCGGGCCATGCCCACTGCACTACCGACCAGCGCCTGCTTGCGCTCGTCCATGGCCATGCCGGCGACGAATGCCGGAGGGATCTTCAGCTCGGTGAATGGCAACTCCAGAAGGCGTTGCAGACTGGTACCGCCAACGCCGAAATCACCGATGGACAACTTGCAGCCGATCATCCGCAGGCGCAGCAAGGCTTCCACATGGGCGGTGCCGGTTTGCAAACAAGTGGTATCGACGATCTCCAGGGTCAACAGCCGCGCGGGGATCTCGAAGCGCCGCAGCAGGGCCTCCAATTGGCGCGGGAACAACGGCCGTTCGAGGATGCCCACCGGAACGTTCACCGCCACCGGCAGAGCATGGCCCATCACCAGCCGCACCCCCGCCGCCAGCTCCAGCGCCTGCTCCAGCATGTGCCAGGTGAACACCTCCTGCAGGCCGGCGAACTCGATCAACGGCAAGAACTCGGCCGGCATCAACAGCCCCCGTTCCGGATGCTCCCAGCGCGCCAGCGCCTCGACGCCGTGCAACCCGCCACACCGCTGGATGACCGGCTGGAAGTGCGCCACCCCGTGCCCCAGGATCGCCGCCACACCTTCCTCAGGGGAGACATCCTCGGCGGCGAACAGGTCCAGGGCCAGCAAATCCCGGAGCAATGCCTGGTTGAGCGCTGGCGTCTGCCGGGACAGCTGCTGGTAGGTAGTGAGCAGCTCGCCGATCACCGCCACCGACGCCGGTTTTGGCAGGCAGGCGAGGATTTTCAGCCCCAGTTCCCGGGCCATGCCCGCGGCGCCTTCGAGCACATCCGGTTCGGCGTCGCTGAGGATGATCAGGGCCTCGGCCTGCCGCTCCCGGGCCAGTTCGCGAATCAACTCCAGGCCATCGGCCTGTTCCAGGTAGAGGTCGCAGATAGCGATATCCACCGGACCCTTGCTGGCCAGCGAACGCCGTGCGGACTCAAGGTTCTCGGCGGCCAGCACGTTGTACACGCCATTGGCGTTGAGCATCTGGTGCAGGGCCATCAGCTGGAACGAGTTGTCTTCGAGAATCAGCACTTTAAGCGAATGCATGGGGCAACCTCCGGTACGACACAAGCGGGAACAGTCCACTAAGGGGTCGACACGGTAACCAGGCAAACCTTAATCACACATAGGACAAGTCCTAAACGTCCAGGGCCGCCTCGATATCGCCACGCAAGTTGTCGATAGCCTCCAGCAACGCCGGCCACCGGTCCTCTATCCCTTCCCCGGCCTTGATCCGCGCCTGCGCCTCGATGCAGGCCTTGGCCAGTGGCAAGGCATCGATCAGGCAACAGACGCCCTTGAGCCGGTGCAAGGTGGCGCCCAGGCGCCCAGGATGCTGGTCTTGCATGGCCGCCTCCAGGGCCTGGCGCTCCTGGGCCAGGTTGCGCTGCAACTCCTGCAGCATGCGTTGCAGTACCTGTTCGTCGGCCTGGGTCATCGTCCGCAGGGTCTGGATATCGAAGGACGGCGGCGGCAGGAACCGCGCCAGCGTCTGCGCCAGCTGATCCAGGGTCACCGGCTTGACCAGCAGCAGGTCCATGCCCGCCCGCTCGCAACGTTCTTGCTCATCCTCGAAGGCATTGGCCGTGCAGCCGATGACCGGACAAGCGCCGCGCCCCCGCTGCGCCTCGAACTGCCGGATCGCCTCGGCCAGGGCATAACCGCTCATGCCGGGCATCTGGCAGTCGGTCATCACCAGGTCGAACTCGCCGCCCTGCCAGAGCTCCAGCGCTTCCTGGGCGTTGTCGCAAGCCACCACCCGATGCCCGAGGAACATCAACTGCTGGCTGAGGACCATGCGGTTGGCGCTCAAGTCATCCACCACCAGCACTTCGATGCTGCGACTGGGCGGACGCTCGGCCGCCGTGGGCGAGGCTGCCCAGTCCTCGTCCAGCCGCTCCAACGCCAGTTCGATGGTCACCAGCGTCCCGGCACCCGGGGCGCTGTGCAGCTCGATGCGCCCACCCATCAGCTCGACCAACTGGCGGCAGATACTCAACCCCAGGCCCGTGCCGCCATGGGCCTGGGAAGTCGCGGCGGTGGCCTGGACGAAGGGCGTGAACAGCTTCTGCTGCTGCTCGGGACTGATCCCCGGCCCGGTATCCGCAACGCTGATACGCAGGTTGGCAAGAGCGCAGTCCTGCTCCTGGCGCTCGACCTGGATGCGCACCTGGCCTTCGCTGGTGAACTTCAAGGCATTGCTCAACAGGTTGTGCATGACCTGGCGCAGGCGCAATGGGTCGAACAGGTAACGGCCCCCGGCCTGTTCGTCGAACACCAGATGCAGCTGCACACCGCGGCTGCGCGCAGTGGCATCGAACAGCTGGCGAATGCTCTCGAAGAACGGCTTGAGGGCCGTGGCCTCTGGCGCCAGTTGCATGTAGCCGGCCTCGATCTTGGCCAGGTCGAGACTGTCGCCCATCAGGCTGATCAGCTCCTGGGCGGACTGGTACGCCACTCGCAGGGCTTCGGAAAACGGCGCGCCGCGCACCCTGGCCTGTTCCTTCTCCAACTCCAGCAGGCCGATGATCGCCGTCATCGGCGTGCGGATTTCATGGCTCATGGTGGAAAGGAAGGCACTCTTGGCCGCGTTGGCCTGGTCGGCGGCGTGACGCGCCTGGACCAGCTGGTTCTCCAGGCGCTTGCGCTCGGTGATGTCGATCCAACCGCCCAAAAGCCCCTGCAACTGCCCTTCGGCGCTGTAGAACGGCACCGTCCATTGGTAGGCGTGGATCGGCCCGTGGCGGGTTTGCACTTGTCGGTCGGCGAACACCGACTGCTCGGAGGCCAGCAGTTGCATGAGTTCGTCATGCAGCTGGCGGGCGGTGTCCGCCGGCAGCAGGTCCAGGTCGATCAACCGGCGCCCCTGGATCCGCTCCAGGCGAGTGCCCAGTTGCTGTTCGTAGCTCTTGTTGCAAGTGATCAAGCGCCCTTGCAGGTCGCGGACGAAAACCGGATTGGGCATGCCATCGAGCAACGCGCGCTTGAAGGCCAGCTGGTCGTTCAAGCGCTGCTCGGCCTCCAGCCGCTGCTGGATCTGGCGCTTGAGCCGGCTGCTCCAGGCCAGTGACAGCAGGCCGAACAGCAACGCCGTGCAGATGGCCCAGTAGACCCAATCCGGCACCCGCTGCCAGACGGGCATCGGCACCGGGGTCGAGCCCAGCCACTTCAGGCGCGTAGCACTGAGCTCGGCCACTGGCAGGGCTTCCAGGGCCTTGTTCAGGATGCTCAGCAGTTCCGGCTGGTCCTTGCGCACGGCGAATTCGTCGGCGGACCAGGTCCCCTCGACGCTGCGCCCTGCCCGCAAGCCTTCATAGGCCAGGTCCAGCGCTTGCACCTGGATCTCGTTCTGGATAGTGGCCAGGGCTTCGCCGTTCTTGACCAGGGCCCGGGCCTCCTCGTAGTTGGCCACGCTGCGCAGGCGGATATCCGGATAGTTGCGCCGGATATAGCTTTCCAGGGTATGCCGGGCCGGCAGGGCCAGCACCTCCCCCGCCATCTGCTTGAGGCTGCCCAGGCGACGATCCTCGGGACGGACGACGAACACCCAGGCGGCGCCACCGAAGGCATGGGAGAAATTCAGGAACAGCCGCCGGTCCTCGCTGTCGGTCAGGGTGGTGTTCATCTGCGCCTGCCCGCTTTCCAGCAACTCCAGGGTCTGGGCGGTGGATGCGCTCTGCTTGTGGACGAAATGCAGCCCGGTCATGCGTGCAATCCGGTTGAGCAGGTCGATGTTCAGGCCGACCCAGCGTCCTTCCTTGTCCTTGAACACATGGGGCGGATAGGACTGGGACGCCACCAGGACATGGGGGTGCTGGAGAATCCAGGCTTGTTCCTCGGCGCTCAGCTCGATGCGCTCGCCGGAGTTGGTGCCCAGGCCCGTGGTCCAGCGCGCCTGGATTTCCCGGCGCAGCGATTCGTCGATGCTCTGCAGCGCCTGCTCCAGCAACTGCGCCAGGCGCGGGTTGTCGTCACGGGTGGCGAAAGCGAAGCCGGTGGGCGGCAAGCGGCTTTGCTCATGAATCTGCACCGCCAGGTAGGGCCGCAGGGCCTTGTAGGCGCGAACGATGATCTCGTTGCCGATAAAGGCATCGGTATCGCCCTGGTTCAGGGCTTCCAAGCCGCTGTAGAGGTTGGGCGAAAGCATGATCTGGCTGTCCGGGTAGGCCGCATGGACCTGCGCGGCATTGGCATAGCCATCGAGCAGCACCAGGCGCTTGCCGGCCAGGTCGTCACCGGGTTCCGGCTCGTCGCGGCGCACGACCACCACGGCCTTGTCCGGCATGTAGTCGCTGGTGAAGCGCAGCCCCGGTACGCCACGCTCATAACCGTTGGCGCTGGTGAGGATATCGATGGTGCCGTTGCGCAGGGCCTCTACCGCCTGTTCACGCTCGGAAAACCCCAGCACCTCCATGCTCACCCCCAGTCGCTCGCCCACCAGCCCCAGGTAATCGGCGCTGATGCCCTGGTAGCGGTTGCGGTCGCGGGTGATGTCGATGGGTTGGTAGTCATCGATGGCGATGCCTACCCGCAGGGTCGGGTGCGCCGCCAGCCATTGGCGCTCGGCAGGCTTAAGGTCCAGTGGCTCGAGGTCGATGAAGGCCGGCACCAGCTTGAACGGCAGGCTCTTCGCGGCACTGGCCGGCAAGGCATGGAACATGCCCCAGGCCAGCAGGCCGGCGAGCAGCCAGGACAGCGCAGGGCAAGTACGAGAAGTTCGAAGGGACATCAACCGGGCCTCCCTGCCTCTGGCGGGCTACAGGTTCGCGAAAAAACAAAGCCCGTCAGGAGACGGGCTTCGTGATCGGCAAGGCCAGGATACTTAGAGCGGCTTGCCACGATTGCCGTGCTGGCTGACAAAAGCCTGCACTGCCTTGAGGTCGTTGGCCAGGACCGTGCAACGCTCTTCGCGCTGGAACAGGTCGGTCAGGTGCGCCGGCAGCTCCAGGGCCTTGCCAACGCCAGCCTTCTGTACCGCATCGGGGAACTTGACCGGGTGCGCGGTGCCGAGGGTGACCATCGGCGTATCGAGGCTGCGCCGGCATTCGCGGGCAGCGCGCACGCCGATCGCAGTGTGCGGATCCAGCACCTCGCCGGTCTGGGCGAAGACTTCGGCGATGGTCTGGCAAGTCTGCTCGTCAGTGACCGCCAGGGAGTCGAACAGCTTGCGCGCTTCGGTCCAGCGATCCTGTTCGACGCTGAAGCCGCCGCCCTGCTTGAAGCTGTCCATCAGGCCAGCCAGGGCCGCACCGTTGCGACCGTGCAGGTCGAACAGCAGGCGCTCGAAGTTCGACGAGACCATGATGTCCATCGACGGCGACAGGGTCGCGTGCAGGGTTTCCTTGACGTACTGGTTGCCGCTCATGAAGCGGTGCAGGATGTCGTTGCGGTTGGTGGCGACGATCAGCTGGCTGATCGGCAGGCCCATGTTGCGCGCCAGGTAGCCGGCGAAGATGTCGCCGAAGTTGCCGGTAGGCACCGAGAACGCCACGGAGCGCGCCGGGCCGCCCAGCTGCAGGGCCGCATGGAAGTAGTAGACGATCTGGGCCATGATCCGCGCCCAGTTGATGGAGTTGACCGCTACCAGGCGCGTGCCCTTGAGGAAGCCCTGGTCGGCGAAGCTGGCCTTGACCATTTCCTGGCAGTCGTCGAAGTTGCCTTCGATGGCGATGTTGTGGATGTTCTCGCCCAGGATGGTGGTCATCTGCCGGCGCTGCACTTCCGAGACGCGGTTATGCGGGTGCAGGATGAAGATGTCGACGTTGTCGCAACGCTTGCAACCTTCGATGGCCGCCGAACCGGTATCGCCGGAAGTGGCGCCGATGATCACCACGCGCTCGCCGCGCTTCTCCAGGACGTGATCCAGCAGGCGACCCAGCAGTTGCAGGGCGAAGTCCTTGAACGCCAGGGTCGGGCCATGGAACAGCTCCATCACCCATTCGTTGCCATTGAGCTGGCGCAGCGGCGCCACGGCGCCATGGGCGAAGACGCCGTAGGTTTCCTCGAGGATCTTCTTGAAATCGGCATCGGCGATGCTGCCGCTGACGAATGGGCGCATGACCCGGAACGCCAGCTCGTGATACGGCAGGCCCGCCCAGGAAGCGATTTCCTCCTGGGTGAAACGCGGCAGGTTCTCCGGCACATAGAGACCGCCGTCGCTGGCCAGACCGGCCAGCAGTACATCTTCGAAATTCAGGGCCGGTGCCTGGCCGCGGGTGCTGATGTAGCGCATAAGAGCAAACCTTCGGTTTGAGCGGCAAGCTGCAAGCTACAAGCGACAAGTCAAAGCAGATCCGCTTCTGACTTGCCGCTGGCTACTTGCAGCTTGCCGCTGCATTAATTGAGATGTTCGACGCGGACACGCACCACTGGGCCGACGACGCCCTGCAGGGCCTCCAGCGCGGTGATCGCATCGTTGATGTGCTGCTCCAGGACCCGGTGGGTCAGCAGGATCATCGGCACCAGGCCGTCCTGTTCCTCGACTTCCTTCTGCATGATCGACTCGATGTTGATCCCACGCTCGGAAAGGATGCTCGCCACCTGGGCCAGTACGCCCGGATGGTCCTTGGCCTGGATGCGCAGGTAATAGGCGCTCTCGCAGGCTTCGATCGGCAGGATCGGGTGGTCGGACAGCGAATCCGGCTGGAAGGCCAGGTGCGGCACGCGGTTCTCCGGATCGCTGGTCATGGCGCGGACCACATCCACCAGGTCGGCCACCACCGAGGAAGCGGTAGGTTCCATGCCGGCGCCGGCGCCATAGAACAGGGTCGAGCCGGCGGCATCGCCGTTGACCATGACTGCGTTCATCACGCCGTTGACGTTGGCGATCAGGCGATCGGCCGGGATCAGCGTCGGATGCACCCGCAGCTCGATGCCGGCCTCGGTGCGCCGGGCCACGCCCAGGTGCTTGATGCGATAGCCCAGGGCCTCGGCGTAGTTCACGTCGGCGGTGGTCAGCTTGGTGATGCCCTCGGTGTAGGCCTTGTCGAACTGCAGCGGAATGCCGAAGGCGATGGACGCCAGGATGGTCAGCTTGTGCGCGGCGTCGATGCCTTCCACGTCGAAGGTCGGGTCGGCCTCGGCGTAACCCAGGGCCTGGGCCTCGGCCAGCACGTCTTCGAAGGTACGAGCCTTCTCGCGCATCTCCGAAAGGATGAAGTTGCCAGTGCCGTTGATGATCCCGGCCAGCCAGTTGATGCGGTTGGCCGACAGGCCTTCGCGGATCGCCTTGATCACCGGGATGCCGCCAGCCACCGCCGCTTCGAAGGCGACGATCACGCCCTTCTCCTGGGCCCTGGCGAAGATCTCATTGCCGTGTACGGCGATCAGCGCCTTGTTGGCGGTGACCACATGCTTGCCATTCTCGATGGCCTTGAGCACCAGCTCGCGGGCCACGGTATAGCCGCCCACCAGCTCGATGACGATATCGATCTCGGGGTTGGTGGCCACGGCGAACACATCGTTGGTAATCGCAATACCGGTCGTTTGGAACTGAGGCTTTGGCGTACGGGTAGCAATCTGCGCTACTTCGATTCCACGCCCGGCACGACGGGCAATCTCCTCGGCGTTGCGCTGAAGTACGTTGAAGGTACCGCCACCGACGGTACCCAGCCCACAGATGCCTACTTTGACCGGATTCACTCTGAACTCCCCATAAAACGGCCGACTCGAAGGCCGGCCGTGGAAATCAGCCGCAAACAGCGCGGCTCTCTATTAGATGACCCGGTGGCTGCAACCGCCGGGTCATGATCGTCAAAGGCTAGCGTGACGATGCAGGATTATTTCGCACCCAGCGCCAGTTTGGCGATCTGTGGCGCAGGCTGATAGCCCGGAATTACTTGGCCGTCGGCCAGGACGATGGCTGGAGTGCCGTTGACGCCGATCGACTGGCCCAGGGCGAACTGCTTGGAAACCGGGTTGGCGCACTTGGCCGCCTTGATTTCCTTGCCGTTGACCATCTGGTCCATGGCCGCCTTCTTGTCCGCCGAGCACCAGACCGCCTGCAGCTGCTCATCACCTGGCGAGCCCAGGCCCTGGCGTGGGAAGGCCACGTAGCGCACTTCGACACCAGCCTTGTTCAGCGCCGGGATCTCGGCGTGCAGCTTGTGGCAGTACGGGCAGGTGGTGTCGGTGAACACGGTGATGTGGGTCTTGGTCTCGCCGATCGCCGGGTAGACCACAGTTTCCGCGACTGGAATACCGTTGATCAACTTGGAAATCCCCAGGCGCTCGGTTTTTTCCGTGAGGTTGACCGGCTTGCCGTCCTTGAGCTGGAACAGGTAGCCCTGGACCACGAACTGGCCGTCGGCGCTGGCGTAAAGCACGCGACTGCCCTTGAGCTTGACTTCGTACAGGCCGGCCAGCGGACTGGCGCTGATGCTCTCTACCGGAACCTCGAGCTGCAAGGTCTCGAGGCTTTTGCGAATAGCTTTCTCGGCACTGTCATCGGCCATGACGAAAGTGCTGAGCAACGCCAGGGAAGCGGCGGCAATAATCTGGGTCAAGCGCATGGGAACTCCTGAAGGCGGGCAAATAGGCAAATGGGAGCGGTCGCGGTGGCGACGGCTCGCAACAGCCGTTTTGCGAACCGGCAAAGCCTAACACATCTGTTTGTCTGCACCGACTACGGGCGACGCAAAGCGCCACCGGCAGGTCGCTCAGCCTCGCGGGTGATGCTTGGCGTGCAGATCCTGCAGGCGCGCGCGGGCCACATGGGTATAGATCTGGGTAGTAGACAGGTCGCTGTGGCCCAGCAGCATCTGCACCACCCGCAGGTCGGCACCATGGTTGAGCAGGTGGGTGGCGAAGGCGTGGCGCAGGGTGTGCGGCGACAAGGCCTTGCCGATCCCGGCGACCTTGGCCTGGTGCTTGATGCGGTGCCAGAAGGTCTGCCGGGTCATCTGTTCGCCCCGCAGGCTGGGAAACAGCACATCGCTGGGGCGCCCGCCAAGCAGCTCGGCCCGGGCATCGCGCAGGTAGCGCTCGACCCAGGCGATGGCCTCCTCGCCCATGGGCACCAGGCGTTCCTTGCTGCCCTTGCCCATCACCCGCAGCACGCCCTGGCGCAGGTTGACCTGTTCCAGGGTCAGACTGACCAGCTCGGTGACCCGCAAGCCGCAGGCGTAGAGGACCTCCAGCATGGCGCGGTCACGCTGGCCGATGGCTTCGCCCAGGTCCGGCGCTGCCAACAGCGCCTCGACATCCGCTTCCGACAGCGACTTGGGCAGCGGGCGGCCCAGTTGCGGCATGTCGACTTGCAGGGTCGGGTCCACCTCGATCAGCTTCTCGCGCAGCAAGTAGCGATAGAACCCCCGCAGCCCGGAAAGAAAACGCGCAGTGGAGCGCGGCTTGTAGGCCTGCTCCACACGCCAGGCCAAGTGATCGAGGATCGACTCGCGCCCGGCCCCAGGCAGCTCCCCCCCTTGCTCCTGCAACCAGCCGTTGAACAGCGCCAGGTCGCTGCGATAAGCGCCCCGGGTGTTGTCGGAGAGGCCTTTTTCCAGCCACAAGGCGTCGAGGAAACGGTCGATGAGGGGGTGGTCGATGGCAGGCATAAAGACTCGAACGGCGCGGCTGGCGAGGCGGCGGAAAAAAATAGTGAACTGCGCGCAGGGTCGCTAGTCTTTCATAGCCAGCCATTTCAAGGAACAGGGTAATCCCATGAGTGAACAACAGATCCTGCTGGCCTTCGGTGGCATCGGTGCGGCAGCCCTGGGCTGCCAGTGGCTGGCCTGGCGCCTGAAGCTGCCGGCCATCCTGTTCTTGCTGCTCAGTGGCATTCTCGCCGGACCGGTGCTGGGCTGGCTCGACCCCCAGGAGCTGTTCGGCCCGCTGCTGATGCCCCTGGTGTCCCTGGCGGTGGCGCTGATCCTGTTCGAAGGCAGCCTGACCCTGCATCTTTCGGAGTGGCGCGAAATCGGCAGCGTGGTGCATCGCCTGGTAACCCTCGGCGCCCTGTCCACCTGGGCGGTGATCACCCTGGCCACCCACTGGCTGCTGGGCTTCGACTGGATGCTGGCGTTGCTGTTCGGCACCCTGACCCTGGTCACCGGCCCGACGGTGATCGTGCCGATGCTGCGAGTCGTGCGTCCCAAGGCTTCGATCGCCAACATCCTGCGCTGGGAAGGCATCGTCATCGACCCCATCGGCGCGCTGCTGGCGGTGGTGGTCTATAGCTTCATCATCGCCAGTGCCGAGGGCGCAGGCCTGAGCCACAGCTTGATGACCTTCGGCGGCGTGATCCTGTGCGGCAGCCTGTTCGGTATCGCCGGCGGCTGGGTCCTGGGCAGCATCATGCGCCGCCAATGGCTGCCGGAGTACCTGCATAACCTGGCGACCCTGGCCGGAGTGCTGGGTATCTTCATCGCCTCCAACCAGGTGATGCACGAGTCCGGGCTGCTGGCGGTGACCTTGATGGGCATGTGGCTGGCCAACATGAAGGGCGTGGATGTGCGCCATATCCTGCACTTCAAGGAAAACCTCAGCGTGCTGCTGATTTCCGGGCTGTTCATCCTGCTCGCCGCGCGCCTGGACCTCAAGGCATTGATTGCCCTGGGCCCGCTGGTGCTGATCCTGCTGCTGGTGATCCAGTTGATGGCCCGGCCCCTGAACGTGTTGCTGTCCACCGCCGGCTCGAGCCTGAACTGGCGCGAACGCGCCCTGCTGGCCTGGATCGCTCCGCGGGGGATTGTCGCGGCGGCGGTCTCGGCGATCTTCGCCATCCGCCTGGACCAGGCTGGCCATGAAGGTGCCCTGCTGCTGGTGCCCCTGACCTTTGCCGTGATCATCGGCACCGTGGTCCTGCAAAGCGCCACCGCCCGGCCCTTGGCCCGCCTGCTGAAAGTGGCCGAACCGGCACCCAGCGGCTTCCTGATCGTCGGCGCCAACAGCCCGGCACGGATCATTGGCAAAGCCTTGCAGCAGCTTGGCAGCCGCGTGCTGCTGACCGATTCCAGCTGGGAGAACATCCGCGCGGCACGCATGGAAGGCCTGCACACCTATTTCGGCAATCCGGCCTCGCAGCACGCCGATGCCCATCTGGACCTGGTAGGGCTTGGGCACCTGCTGGCGCTGTCGCCATCAGGTGAGCTGAACACCCTGGCGGCCATGCGTTTTCGCCATGACTTCGGCCACCAGCGCCTGTACGCCCTGGCCAACAGCCAGGAAAGCCGGCGCACCGACAAGCATCGCGCCAGCCATGAGCACCGCGGGCAGTTGCTGGGCAGCGAGGCCCTGACCTATACCAAGCTCGCCAGCCTGCTGGGCCAGGGCGCGGAACTCTACAGCACCAACCTGACCGAGGCGTTCAGCTGGGAGGACTACCAGGCGCTGCATGGCGAGCGTGCGACGTTGCTGTTCGCCCGCGACACCGGCGGCTGGGTCCATGTACTGACCCCGGACAGCAGCCTCAAGCCGGCGCCAGGCTGGACCTTGCTGGCGCTGGTCCAGCCACAGACGCCCTGAGCCTCAGGCCGCGAACCCGGGCAATACCGGAACCGGGCGCTTGTCGTCATCGATGGCGACGAAGCTGAACAGGCCATGGATGGCCTTTTCGCGACCGTCGCAACTCATGCTCTCGACGAATACCTCTACTTCGACCTTGAGGCTGGTATTGCCCACCTTCACCACCCGTCCGACCAGTTCGACGATCGACCCGGCGGCGATCGGATGATTGAAGTCGATACGGTCGGTGGACACCGTCACCAGCGGCAACCGGCAAAAACGAGTGGCCGCGATGAACGAGACTTCATCCATCCAGGCCAGGGCGGTGCCGCCGAACAGGGTGTTGTGATGGTTGGTGGTGGAAGGGAATACAGCCTTGGTCACGCGGGTTACCGAAAGCTCGGTACGGCGCTGGATTTCTTGCTCGCGAGGGGACATGGATCTACTGCCTGAAACACTGATGAGGAATAAATGACGGGCAACAAAAAAGCAGCCCGTAGGCTGCTTTTTTCTGCATCGGAAGCTGGACTCAGGCCAGTTTTTCCTTGATGCGAGCTGCTTTACCCGACAGGTCGCGCAGGTAGTACAGCTTGGCTTTACGCACGTCACCGCGACGCTTGACAGCCATGCTGTCGATCTGCGGGCTGTAGGTCTGGAAAGTACGCTCTACGCCAACGCCGTTGGAGATTTTACGTACAGTGAACGCGCTGTTCACACCGCGGTTGCGCTTGGCGATAACTACGCCTTCGAACGCCTGCAGACGGGAACGATCGCCTTCCTTCACTTTCACCTGAACGACTACGGTGTCGCCCGGGGCAAAGGCAGGGATCTCTTTGCTCATCTGCTCTGCTTCGAGTGCAAGGATGATTTTGTTGGTCATGCTGTGCTCCTAAGGTAAATCGTCGGATCTACCATCGATACGTTGTTAACTATCGTCCCGCTCGCGGAGATATTCCTCGAGCAGCTTCTTCTCTTCTCCAGAAAGTGAGCGACTTTCCAGAAGATCGACGCGTCGTTCGTAGGTCCTACCAAGGGACTGCTGCAAACGCCAACGCCGGATATGTGCGTGATTGCCACTTAGCAACACGTCAGGAACACGCTGATCCGCATACACCTCAGGTCGGGTGTAGTGCGGGCAATCCAGCAGACCATCCGTGAAGGAGTCTTCCTCCGCGGAGTCCACATGCCCCAAAGCTCCGGGCAGCAGCCGTGTAACCGCATCGATCAGGACCATCGCCGGCAGCTCGCCACCGGACAGTACATAGTCGCCAACCGACCACTCTTCATCTACATGAGCGTCGATGAAACGCTCGTCGATGCCTTCATAACGACCAGCAATCAGGATCAATGCATCCTCATTGGCCAACTCGCGTACCGCCGACTGTTTCAGTTGGCGGCCCTGGGGCGACAGGTAGATCACCTTCGCACCCTCCCCGGCTGCATTCCTGGCCTGAACCAGCGCATCTTCCAGGGGCTTGATCTTCATCACCATGCCCGGACCACCGCCAAACGGGCGATCGTCCACAGTGTGATGTCGATCCGTGGTGTAGTCTCGCGGATTCCGACAAGTGAGCTGCAACAGCCCTTGTTTCACCGCGCGGCTGGTTATGCCGTATTCGCTGATGGCGGAAAACATCTCGGGAAACAGAGTGATCACTTCTACGCGCAAGTTAGCCACGCTTAGAAATCCGCGTCCCAATCCACCTTCATCTCGCCCGCGACCAAGTCGATGGCCAACACGCATTGCTCGGTATAGGGCAACAAGCGTTCGCGATCATCCAGGCTGCCAGCGCAAGGCTTGACCACCATTACATCGTTCGAGCCAGTCTCGAGCAGGTGATCGATCTGCCCGAGCAATTGCCCGAGGGTGTCGATGACCTTGAGACCTTGCAGCTGGTACCAGTAGTACTCGCCGTCGGTCAGTTCAGGGAACAGGTTGCGCTGCACGCAGATCTCGTAACCGGCCAGAAGACGAGCTTCTTCACGATCATCAAGACCCTTGAGCTTGGCGACCAGGAACTTGTCGTTCCCGCGTCCACTGACCAGCTCTACCTGTTTCACGCTGCCTTCGCGCTTGAGCGTCCAGGCTTTGTACTGCAACAGGTTTTTAATCGGATCAGTAAAGGAATAGACCTTCACTTCGCCGCGAACGCCATGAACAGAATAAATTTTGCCGACGACGATCAAATCATCAGCAGGGGCTGGCGTCGCGTTCATAGGGTTCAGGCTGCGGCCTTGGCCGATTCCTTCAGCAGCTGAGCAACGCGCTCAGATGGCTGTGCACCCACGCTCAGCCAGTAGGCTACGCGCTCTTGGTTCACGGACAGGCGAACTTCTTGACCACGGGCAACCGGGTTGAAGAAGCCAACTTGTTCTTTGTGCGAACCGTCACGTGGGTTACGGCTGTCGGTTACGGTCAGGTGGTAAAACGGGCGCTTTTTGGAGCCGCCAAGGGCAAGACGGATTGTTAGCATGTGAACATCGTTCCTGTAGTCGGTGCTGCAAATCTAAATGCACAGCGGGCATGGGTGCCCGAAAGGCCGCATATTCTAAGGAATATCCGGACTTTTGCAAATGCCTTTTTCCGACGCCCGTCGGCTGTCATCCAGATTCACCATGGAGCTGCCTTGTGCGGCAGCAGGGAGGACAGGCCCCGATCGGAGACCCGTCCCGACTTCCACGTCCCCGTGGAAAAAGCGCCGGCATGGTTGCCGGCGCGGATTCTCAGATCTTCGGCATGCCGCCGGGCAGCATGCCGCCCATGCCGCGCATCATCTTGGCCATCCCACCCTTGGCGGAAAACTTCTTCATCATCTTCTGCATCTGCTTGTGCTGCTTGATCAAGCGACCGATGTCCTGCACCTGCGTACCGGAACCCATGGCGATCCGACGCTTGCGCGAGCCGCTGATCATCTCGGGATCGCGACGCTCGGCCGGGGTCATGGAGTTGATGATGGCTTCCATCTGCTTGAACTGCTTTTCCGCAGCGTTCTGGGCGTTGCCCATCTGGGACAGGTTGACCCCACCGATGTTCGGCAGCTTGTCCATCAGGCCGCCCAGGCCGCCCATGTTCTTCATCTGTTGCAGCTGGTCGCGGAAGTCTTCGAGGTCGAAGCCCTTGCCCTTCTTCAGCTTCTTGGCCAGCTTGTCGGCCTTTTCCTTGTCGAGGGTCTGCTCGGCCTGCTCGATCAGGCTGAGCACGTCGCCCATGCCCAGGATCCGCGAAGCGATACGCTCGGGATGGAAAGGGTCCAGGGCCTCGCTCTTCTCGCCCATGCCGATGAACTTGATCGGCTTGCCGGTAATGGCCCGCACCGACAGCGCGGCACCGCCACGGGCATCACCGTCGACCTTGGTCAGGATCACGCCGGTCAGCGGCAGCGCATCGCCGAAGGCCTTGGCGGTATTGGCCGCGTCCTGGCCGGTCATGGCGTCGACCACGAACAGGGTCTCCACCGGCTTGATCGCCGCGTGCAGCGCCTGGATCTCGTCCATCATCTCGCTGTCGACGTGCAGGCGACCGGCGGTGTCGACGATCACCACGTCGATGAACTTGAGTTTGGCTTCCTTTATAGCCGCTTCGGCGATGGCCACCGGCTTCTGGCTCAGGTCCGATGGGAAGAAGGTCACGCCGATATCGTTGGCCAAGGTTTCCAGCTGCTTGATCGCCGCAGGACGGTAGACGTCCGCCGACACCACCATCACGCTCTTTTTCTTGCGCTCCTTAAGGAAGCGCGCCAGCTTGCCGGCAGTGGTGGTCTTGCCCGCGCCCTGCAGGCCGGCCATCAGCACCACCGCCGGTGGCACCGCGCTGAGGTTCAGGTCTTCGTTGGCTGCGCCCATCAGGCTTTCCAGCTCGGCCTGGACGATCTTCACGAAGGCCTGGCCCGGAGTCAGGCTGCGCGACACTTCGGTGCCGACCGCACGCTCCTTCACCGAGTTGACGAAATCCTTGACCACCGGCAGGGCGACGTCGGCCTCGAGCAACGCCATGCGCACTTCGCGCAGGGTGTCTTTGATGTTGTCCTCGGTCAGCTTGGCCTTGCCGGTGACATGGCGCAGCGTCTGCGAGAGACGTTCGGTTAGGTTTTCAAACATGCTCGATCCTTTCAGGCCCAGGGTAGACCGGGGTAATGGCGGCCCAGAGCATGACAAACAAGTGCTCGATGAGCCCGCGGCGTGGGCAGGCGGCGGATTATAGCGAAGACTGTGCGTGGCGCACACCTCGCCGTCTGCTTGCCTGGACTTTCAGGGCTGTGGGTTCTATGCCAAACTCAGCTGCTTTCGGGCTTGCCTAACAGGATTTATGCTCCCCTTGTCACCCAGCTTGCTACCCACCCTCGCCGCCGCCGTTCTTTATGCCGCTGCGACCCTCTATCAAGGTTCCAGCCTGGCCAAAGGCGCCAAGGCGAACAAGCGCCTGCTGGTCGTGCTCGGCATCCTGGCGCTGCTGGCCCATGGCGCCAGCCTGATGACCCACCTGCTGACCCCGGTCGGCCTGGGCCTGGACTTCTTCAGCGCTGCCAGCCTGATCGCCGCGGCGGTAATCGGCCTGACCCTGCTGGCCTGCTGGCGCATCCCCGTGGAAAACCTGCTGGTCCTGTTGTTTCCCATGGGCGCCCTGACCACGCTGCTGGCCCAGTTCGCCCCGACCGGCACCGTACCGATCATCGACGAAGAGCCAGGGATCCTGGCGCACATCCTGCTGTCGATCCTGGCCTACGGCATGTTCACCATCGCGGTGTTCCAGGCCTTGTTGCTGCTGGTCCAGGACCATCAACTGAAGAACAAGCATCCTTCCGGCCTGATCAGGAACTTCCCACCCCTGCAGACCATGGAAAGCCTGCTGTTCGGCTTTCTCTGGGCCGGCTGGACCCTGCTTTCGCTGTCGCTGATCTCCGGCTGGCTGTTCGTCGAGAACCTGTTCGCCCAGCACCTGGTGCACAAGACCCTGCTGGCCTGCCTGGCCTGGGTGGTGTTCAGCGTGCTGCTGTGGGGCCGCAATCGCCTGGGCTGGCGTGGGCACAAGGCGATCCGCTGGACCCTGGCGGGGTTCTGCCTGCTGATGCTGGCGTATTTCGGCAGCAAGCTGGTCCGTGAATACATCCTGCACATCTGACCACCGGCCATGACCGACTCCCTGCCCACCGGCCCGATGCTCGCGGTAATCGCCCTGCTGATCGTCTGGTCGGGACTGTTAACCGCCATCGATACTGCCCAATTGCACCTGCTGGCCCTGCGCAGCAGCTCGCGCTCAGGTGACAAAGCCGCAGCCCGACTGGCCTTTCCCAAGGAAAGCCTGATCCTCTGCAACACCCTGTGCCGGGTGCTGGCAGTCATCATCAGCACCGTGCTGGCCCTGTTTTACTGGGCAGAGAACGGTCCGTGGCTGGCCTGCCTGGCCAGCACCTGCGGCCTGCTGGTGTTGGCCGAGTACCTGCCGCGAGCCGTGGCCGCGCGCTACCCGGAGGGTACCTTGAGCTTCGGCAACGGCCTGCTGGCCATCCCCATGAAGCTCGTCTACCCCCTGGCCTGGCTGCTCGATGCCATTGGCCAACTGCTGCTGCGCCCCTTCGCCAGCAAGGCCAGTGCGGTCAAGCACAGCGATGACGACCCCGCCCTGCTGGACGACGAGCCAGCTCCGGAGCAGCACGCACTGCCTGGCATCCACGCCCTGGACAACATCACCGTCAACGACATCCTGGTGCCCCGCAGCGAAGTCGACGGCATCAACCTGGACGAGCCGATCGAGCAGATCATCGCCCAGCTACGGCTGAACCGGCGTACCCGCCTGCCGGTGTTCCACAGCGATATCAACCAGGTCGAGGCGGTGCTCAATACCCGCCAGATCCGTCACTTGCTGCCCAACGCCAGCCTGACCAAGGAAGCCCTGCTGGCAGCCTGCCACGAACCCTACTTCGTCCCGGAAAGCACCCCGCTGCAATTGCAGTTGCTCAATTTCCACAAGCAGCAACGACGCCTGGGCATGGTGGTGGACGAGTACGGCGAGGTACAGGGCATCGTCACCCTGGAAGACATCCTGGAAGAAATCGTCGGCGAATTCGAAAGCGAACACAGCCTCGACAACCCGCACATCCACCCCCAGGCCGACGGTCGCTACGTGGTGGAAGGCGCGGCCTCGATCCGCGAGCTGAACAAGAGCCTGGGCTGGCACCTGCCCAGTGACGGCCCCAAGACCCTCAACGGCCTGGTCACCGAAGCGCTGGAAACCATCCCCGACAGCGCCGTGTGCCTGAAGATCGGCCGCTACCGCCTGGAAATCCTCGAAACCGAGGAGAACCGCGTCAGCCGAGTGCTCATCTGGCACACCAGCACCACTCGCTGAGACCCGCCGGCCACAAGCCCGCAAGCCGTCGTTCACGGCCCGGCAGGCAAGCTGCAAACCACTGCGACAACTCCTTGTTGGATCGTTAGCAGCCTTTCTATAATCCCCTGGCTTACCCAAGCCCCCGCAGCCTCGCGTGCTACCCGCACCCTGCGAGACCCTGCACGCAACCACCGTGTCCGTTCGACGTCGCTCCCATCCCGAGCCACGCCCGCACCAAACCCACATCCCTGGGTGCTCGACCATAACAATTCGCTCCACTGGAGCAATGACTGTCAGGGATAACCGCATGACGACCAGCACGACCTACAGCACCGGCGCCACCGACCACCCCGGCAATTCCGCCAGCCGGGTGGCCACGGCCAGCTTCATCGGCACCGCCATCGAGTTCTACGATTTCTATGTCTACGCCACCGCCGCCGCGCTGGTGATCGGCCCGGTGTTCTTCCCCCAGAGCTCCGGCACCGCCCAGATGCTCTCGGCATTCCTGACCTTCGGCATCGCGTTCCTCGCCCGCCCCCTGGGCTCGGCGCTGTTCGGCCACTTCGGCGACCGGATCGGGCGCAAGTCGACCCTGGTGGCCTCGCTGCTGCTGATGGGCATCTGCACCACCCTGATCGGCGTGTTGCCGGGCTACGACAGCATCGGCGCCTGGGCCCCGATCCTGCTGTGCCTGCTGCGCTTCGGCCAGGGCCTGGGCCTGGGAGGCGAATGGGGCGGCGCGGCCCTGCTGGCCACCGAGAACGCTCCACCAGGCAAGCGCGCCTGGTTCGGCATGTTCCCGCAACTGGGGCCGTCCATCGGCTTTCTCGCCGCCAACGGCCTGTTCCTCGGCCTGGCCATGGGCCTGGACGACCAGCAGTTCCGGGCCTGGGGCTGGCGCATTCCGTTCCTGCTCAGCGCGGCGCTGGTCATGGTCGGGCTGTATGTGCGCCTCAAGCTGCATGAAACCCCGATCTTCGCCAACGCCGTGGCCCGCCACGAACGGGTGAAGCTGCCGCTGATCGAGCTCTTCAGCCAATACTGGCTGCCGGTGCTGTTGGGCGCCGCCGCCATGGTGGTGTGCTACGCGCTGTTCTACATCTCCACGGTATTTTCCCTGAGCTACGGCGTCTCGACCCTGGGCTACAGCCGGGAAACCTTCCTTGGCCTGCTGTGCTTCGCCGTGCTGTTCATGGCTGCCGCCACGCCCCTGGCGGCCTGGGCTGGCGACCGCTTCGGACGCAAGCCGGTGCTGATCGTCGGCGGCGTCCTGGCAATCCTCTCGGGCTTCACCATGGAACCGTTGCTGACCCAGGGCTCCACCGCCGGGGTGGCGCTGTTCCTGTGCATCGAGCTGTTCTTGATGGGAGTGACCTTCGCGCCGATGGGCGCCCTGCTGCCGGAGCTGTTTCCCACCCACGTGCGCTACACCGGTGCTTCGGCGGCTTATAACCTGGGAGGAATCGTCGGCGCCTCGGCAGCCCCGTTCTTCGCCCAGAAACTGGTGGCGATGGGCGGCTTGAGCTGGGTCGGGGGATATGTCTCAGGGGCGGCGATCCTGAGCCTGATCGCGGTGTTGTGCCTGAAGGAAACCCTCAGCAGCGACCTGAACCAGGTCGGCTGACGGGGCGTCATCGCGGGCAAGTCGGATCGCCGTCCGCCCGCTCCTGCAGGTTGGCGCAACCTGGTAGGAGCGAGGCTTGCCCGCGATGTTCTTTTACAGTTCTACAACGACTGCCTGGGAGGCGCGGGTCGCCTTGGCGCGGGCGGCTTCGATGGATTCATCACGGGCCAGGGCCACGCCCATGCGCCGCTGGCCGTTGACTTCCGGCTTGCCGAACAGGCGCAGCGCGGTATCCGGCTCGCTCAAGGCCGCTCCCAGGTTGGCGAAGGCCGTCTGGGTGGACTTGCCCTCCACCAGGATCACCGCCGAGGCCGAAGGGCCGAACTGGCGAACCAGCGGGATCGGCAGGCCGAGGATCGCCCGCGCATGCAGGGCGAACTGCGACAGGTCCTGGGAGATCAGGGTCACCAGGCCAGTGTCATGGGGCCGTGGCGAGACTTCGCTGAACCACACCTGGTCGCCCTTGATGAACAGCTCCACACCGAACAAGCCACGCCCGCCCAGGGCCTCGGTCACCGCCTTGGCGACCCGCTCGGATTCGGCCAGGGCCTTCGGGCTCATGGCCTGGGGCTGCCAGGATTCCTGGTAATCGCCCTTCTCCTGGCGATGGCCCACGGGTGCGCAGAAGGTGGTGCCACCGGCATGGCGCACGGTCAGCAGGGTGATTTCGTAGTCGAAGTCGATGAAACCCTCGATGATCACCCGGCCCTTGCCTGCCCGGCCGCCTTCCTGGGCATAGTCCCAGGCCTTCTGCACGTCGTCGGCGCTGCGCAGCAGGCTCTGGCCCTTGCCCGAGGAGCTCATCACCGGCTTGACCACGCAGGGGAAGCCCAGGTCCTGCACAGCCTTGCTGTAGTCCTCGAAGGTATCGGCGAAGTGGTATGGCGAGGTCGGCAGGTCCAGCTCTTCGGCGGCCAGGCGCCGGATGCCTTCGCGGTTCATGGTCAGCTGGGTGGCCCGGGCGGTCGGGATCACGGTGAAGCCTTCGGCTTCCAGCTCCACCAGGGTCGCGGTGGCGATGGCCTCGATTTCCGGCACGATGAAGTGCGGTTTTTCCGCCTCGATCACCGCGCGCAGGGCTGCGCCGTCGAGCATGTTGATCACGTGGCTGCGATGGGCCACCTGCATCGCCGGGGCGTTGGCATAGCGGTCCACGGCGATCACTTCGACGCCCAGGCGTTGCAGCTCGATCACCACCTCCTTGCCCAACTCACCACAGCCACAAAGCAAGACGCGGGTCGCGGTTGGCGACAGTGGAGTTCCGATACGAGTCATCTGAAGGTCCTCAAGGAAGCGGATCATCGAAGGCCGAGCGCCAGGCTGGCGACCCGGGAAAGCGCGGCATTTTACATGAACCGTGGCCTTTGGCTCAGCCGGCGCACGCCGCTTTGCGCAAACGCCAGGCCATGGCCAGCCACACCACCGTGACCCCGGCGAACTTCGACCCCAGGGCAGTGAGTATCACCCCTGGAGTCAGCGCGTCGATCATGCCGAAGAAAATGAAGGTATCCAGGGGGATGCTCAGCGCCGAGCTGATCCACAGCCGATCGTGCAGCGGGCGCTTGGTGATGCTGAACACCAGCCAATCGATGCTCTCCGAGACCGCGAAGGCAGTGGCACTGGCCAGGGCGATAGCCGGGTCGGAGGTCAGGTAGGACAACGCCAGGGCCGCCAGCATGGCGACGATGGCGCCATGGCCGAAGCGGGTCTGCACCATGTCGCGCAGGACGAACAGCAACCCGCCCCAGGCCGACCAGATGATGTCCAGGTGCGGAGCGACGGAGAAAGCGTAGTTGGTCAGCACGACACTGCTGATATAGGCGATCAGGAAGAACATGGAGGCGAAGAGTACCTGTCGGGAAGACGTACAGATTACTTGCGCCGTGGGAATCGGGCCAGGAAAGTCCTCGATTCCCCGACAAGACAGCAGAAACGAATCAGCTGCTACTCCCCGAGCCCGTCAGCCACAGCAGCCCACTGTCCCTGGCGCGCTCATGGCACAGGATCAATACCGCACGGCGCTCGGCATTGTCCATGCGCGCCCAACGGGTGATCTCGTCCACCGTACGCTGGCAACCGGTGCAGATATCCCGTTCGTCCAGGGCGCAGATGCTCACGCAAGGCGAGGCCACGGGTTTCTCCGGAAGGCTCATGGCTCCTGCTCGGCCAGGTCCCGGGCATAGCGCTGGGCGTTGTGCACATAGTGAGCGGCACTGGCCTCGAGCATCTTCTTCTGCGGCTCGGTGAGTTCACGCACCACCTTGCCCGGCGAGCCCATGACCAGCGAACCATCGGGAATCTCCTTGCCTTCGCCGATCAGCGAGTTGGCGCCGATGATGCAGTTCTTGCCGATCTTCGCGCCGTTGAGGATCACCGCGTTGATGCCGATCAGGCTGTAGTCGCCCACGGTGCAGCCATGCAGCATGGCGTTGTGGCCAATGGTCACCCCGGTGCCGATGGTCAGTGGATACCCCATGTCGGTATGCATCACGGTGCCGTCCTGGACGTTGCTGTGCCTGCCGATCAGGATCAGTTCGTTGTCGCCGCGCAGCACGGCGTTGAACCACACGCTGGCGCCCTCCTCCAGCTTGACCTTGCCCACCAGCGTGGCGTTCGGGGCTACCCAGCTCTGTGGATGGGTTTGGACTCGGGCATCGCCCAGGCGGTATTTCATCTTGTTGTCCTCATGGCTCAGGCAGCCGCGGGTGAGTGCCATACGTGCGATGGCTTCAGAGGGTGGCGGAATTCTTCGGTGGGTGGCGCAGGCTGATCCCGGCGTCATACAGCAGGTTGACCAGCTCGACGATCATGATCGCGGTCAGGCCCCAGATCTTGAACTCGCCGAAACGATAGCTCGGAACGTACCAGCTGCGCCCCTGGTAATCGATGCGGTGGGTATGCTCCCTGGGGTCCTGGCGAAAGAACTCCAGGGGGACGTTGAACACCGCGGCGATCTCGGCGTCGTTGGCGCGATACTCGACGAAGTCGGGAATCACCCCGACGTAGGGCGTGACCTTCAGTCCATGCTTGGAGATCAACGGGCTCAGGGGACCAATGACTTCCACCAGCCCAGGCGGCAGGCCGATCTCTTCCTCTGCTTCGCGCAGGGCGGTGAACACCAGGTCCGGGTCCTCCGGGTCACGCCGGCCGCCGGGAAAAGCCACCTCGCCGCCATGGGTGGAAAGCCCGCTGGCGCGCAGGGTCAGCACCAGTTCCGGCTCGTCGCTGCGGGTGATGGGCACCAGCACCGCGGCCTCGGGAAAACGTCGGTCGGCCTCCAATGTACGCGGCGTGTAGTGGCTTACCCGATGAAGTAGCTCGTCCAGCATGGGGTATCTCGATCTGTTGGCTACCGTGCATCATGCACCAATCCCGGCAGCCGCCCAACCCCCGTTCCCCGGGCATGTCGCTCAAGGATAACTTGCCGACAACGGGCCGCCCGCGCCAAGATAGCCGCAGCCTTTTCCGGACAGCCCCCATGAAATTTTGCAGCCAGTGCGGCAACCCGGTGACCCAGCGCATTCCCGAAGGCGACTCGCGCCTGCGCTTTGTCTGCGATCACTGCCAGACCATCCACTACCAGAATCCGAACATCGTCGCCGGTTGCCTGGCCACCTGGGAAGGCAAGGTCCTGTTATGCCGCCGGGCCATCGAGCCACGCCTGGGCTACTGGACCTTGCCGGCGGGCTTCATGGAGAACGGCGAGACCGTGGAACAGGGGGCGATCCGCGAAACCTTCGAGGAAGCCTGCGCCCGGGTGCGCGACCTCAGCTTCTATACCCTGATCGACGTCCCGCACATCAGCCAGGTGCATGTGTTCTTTCGCGCAGAGCTGGCCGACCCGGATTTCGCCCCCGGCACCGAGAGCCTGGAAGTGCGGTTGTTCAGCGAAGCCGATATCCCTTGGTCCGAGCTGGCTTTCCGCACCGTCGGCCGTACCTTAGAATGCTTCTTCGCTGACCGGCGGGCAGGTGCTTTCCAAGTACGCACCGAGTCCATACCGCCACTCGCTCAGCCTGCCATCAGTTAAACAATGATCGTGCACGGGACCCCGTGCGCGACTGGGGATATCGTGTCAATGCGCTGGTTGCTTGCCCTCTTGTGCTGTTCGTTCGTCGCCGCATCCCATGCCTCCACGGTAGAAACCCTGGGCGGCAAGGTCGTGGAAAAGGTCCTGGTACTCAAGTCCGCCCATCAACTGCAGTTGATCAACGACGGCAAGCCCCTCAAGACCTACCGCATTTCCCTGGGCAAGAAACCCAAGGGGCCCAAGCTCATGGAAGGCGACAAGCGCACGCCCGAGGGCCTGTACTGGCTAGACTGGCGCAAGACCAGCGACCGCTACTACCTGGCCATGCACATCTCCTATCCGAATATCAGCGACTCGGCCCGCTCCCGGCGCGAGGGCGTGCCTCCCGGCGGCATGATCATGATCCACGGCACCCCGGACACCGAGGAATTCCCCGAGCAGTACTTCCATACCCTGGACTGGACCGACGGCTGCATCGCCATGCGCAACGTCGACATGCGTGAGGTCTGGGGCCTGGTCAAGGACGGCACCATGATCGAGATCCGCCCTTAATCCCCCGCTCCTGCAAAAAATATTTTCCCCGCCCCGCAAAACCCGCCTGCCCATACCACTTCGCGACCCACAGCGGGTCGCGGCCTGGCTTCTGGCCCTCGCTGCCAGACCTGCCTAATACCACTTCAATCCTTTATCCTCGCCAGCACCCCGATAGTGCCAATGCTCGCGCGCCTGCTGCGGACCAGTGGCGTTGACATGGTATTTAAGTGGTATTAGTTTTTCGGCATTACCGGGCGACGACAACCTATAACCGCATCGGAAACCGACCATGAACCATCTCCTGAACCTGCGCCCGGACGACACCCAGCCCACCCCGCTATACCTGCAACTGGCCCGCAACCTGGAAGCGGCGATCCATGCCGGCCAGTGGAAAGCCGAGCAGGCCCTGCCCTCGGAGCGCAACCTCAGCGAGCTGCTGGGCATTTCCCGGGTGACCGCGCGCAAGGCCCTGGAAGTGCTTTTCGAGCAGGGCCTGATCCGCCGCAACCAAGGCTCCGGGACCTTCATCACGCCGCGCCTGGAACAACCGCTGTCGCGGCTCTCCGGCTTCAGCGAGATGCTGCGCCTCAAGGGCTTCGTGCCTGGTTCCCAATGGCTGGAACGTACCCTCACCC